>JBAUHH010000244.1:0-43796 GCA_049680165.1 Pseudolabrys sp. | reverse complement strand
GGCCGGCGCGTTATCGCGCTCGACAATCGCGGCCACGGCCGGTCGAGCAAGCTCTACGATCCGGGCGCCTACCGCATCGGCACCATGGCCGAAGACGTGCGCGCGCTGATTGACCATCTGCGCATCGAGCGCGCCGACGTGATGGGCTATTCGATGGGCGGGCGCATCACGGCGTTTCTCGCGCTCAATCATCCGCAGCGCGTGCGCAGCGCGATTTTGGGTGGCATCGGCATCCGATTGATCGACGGCGGCGGATTGCCGCCGAACATCGGCGAGGCGCTGGAGGCGCCGTCGCTCACCGACGTCACCGACAGCACCGGCCGCACGTTCCGCACATTCGCCGAGCAGACCAGATCGAATCTGAAGGCGCTGGCCGCGTGCATTCGCGGCTCGCGGCAGACGCTGACGCGCGAACAGGTCGCGTCGATCTCGGTGCCGGTGCTGATCGCGGTCGGCACCAAGGACGTCGTGGCCGGCTCGGCGCAGGCGCTGGCCGCGCTCATCCCTGGCGCACGCGCGCTGGCGATCCCCGACCGCGATCACATGCTGGCGGTGGGCGACAAGGTGTTCAAGGCGGCGGTACTGGAATTCCTTAACGAGCGGCGCTGAATAAGCGCTGCTCCGCCGCCCGTGCAAGCGAGCCATGCGCTTGACTTTACACGGGTTTTCCCGGCCTCTCCCAATGTGTGATAAAAGGACTATCTAGCATTTCGCGGTTCGGTGGCGGAGAAACGATGATGGCCCAGCAGCAGACAAGACCCACGCGCGGGCTCGACAAGGTCGATCCGGTCTGGGCACGCATCCGCGCCGAAGCGGAGGCCGTGGCGCGCGCCGAGCCGGAGCTTGCGACGTTCATCTACGAAAATCTCCTGCATCACGAGACGCTCGAAGCGGCGGTGATCCACCGCGTGTCGGCGCGGCTCGCGCATGCCGATGTTTCCGGCGATCTCATCCGGCAGGCCTATCTCGAGGCGATCGAGGAGCAGCGGTCGATCGGCGAAGCCTTCCGCGCCGATATCGTCGCCACCGTCGACCGCGATCCGGCCACGCAGCGTTTCCTCGAGCCCGTGCTCTATTACAAGGGCTTCCACGCCATCCAGACGCATCGCCTGGCGCATTGGCTTTTGGGCAAGGGCCGCAAGGACTTTGCCATGTATCTGCAAAGCCGCTCGTCGTCGGTGTTCCAGTGCGACATCAATCCGGCCGCGCGCATCGGCCGCGGCATTTTCCTCGATCACGCCACCGGCCTCGTGGTCGGCGAGACCGCGTCGATCGATGACGACGTGTCGATCCTGCATGACGTCACGCTCGGCGGCACCGGCAAGGAAAACGAAGATCGTCATCCCAAGATCCGCCGCGGCGTGATGATCGGCGCGGGCGCCAAGATTCTCGGCAATATCGAGGTCGGGCACTGCGCGCGCGTCGCCGCCGGCTCGGTGGTTATCAAGACCGTGCCGAACAACGTCACCGTCGCCGGCGTGCCGGCGAAAGTGGTCGGCGAGGCGGGATGCCCCGAGCCCTCGCGCACGATGGATCAGATGCTCTCCGGACTGATGCTCGACGGCTGATCCCTTCTTGCGCCGCGCCCGGCAATCGGGCAACTAGACGCTTCGCAAGCAAAAGGAACGGTCCGGTGGAAGTCCAGGAAGTCAGAAAGCTCGACGCTTATCTGAAGAAGCTGTTCGGCAACCCGCATATCCGCGTGGTGCCGAAGAAGGGCGATCTGGCGGAAGTATTCGTGGGCGAGGAAGACGTCGGCGAGTTGAACGTCGACGACGAGGACGGCGATCGTTCCTACAATTTCCGCATGGTGATCCAGGTCGGCAGCGATCCCTCGATCCAGCCGGTGCCCACGCTCAACGCGTACCTGCGCGCGAAGTTCGCCAACGACAAGATCCGCGTGGTGACGCGGCCAAAGAAGATGGACTCGCTCGAAGCCTATATTGGCGAGGAATTCCTCGGCGTGCTGTTCGTCGAAAACGAGCGCGGCCGCCGCTCGTACATTTTCGAATTGCCGATCCTCGACGTCGATCTGGTCGAGTGAATCGCAGTTGTCATCGCCGGGCTTGGCCCGGCGATCTCGCTGAGGGATGCACCATATTGCCGATTGAATTGGGATGGCCGGGACAAGCCCGGCCATGACATCACGGCGCTGGATGCAGCCGCGCCATCAGCCGGTCGAGCCGGCCGGCGACGTCTTTCCAATCGACCAGCCAGTCGCGCGGAAAGCGCATGGTCACGTCGGCGTCGCCGATGCGCCGCTCGTCAAGGCAAATGCCCGAATTGCCGACGCCCTTGCGCGAGCAGCGCGCAAGGAAATGTTCGGGCGCGGCTGAATCGAAAACGAGATCTTCGCCTTCGTAGGGCGTGCCGTCGCGAAACGCGCGCAGCGTCAGTCCTTCGGGTCCTGCGGAAAGCTCGGCCGCGAGATAGCGCGGATAAATCGTCTTCACGCGCTCGAGCGGCGGCAGCGCGCCGTCGGTCGCGGCGATGGTGACGAATAATCGCTCGTTGGGATCGACCGGCGCGCCCACGGTCGGCTTCGCGGCGGGATCGGGCGGCGTCAGCGAGGGCCACAGATAAGCGAGGTCGACGCGCTCCTGCGTGCCGGCGTGCCGCTGTACGGACATGCGGATCGCCGCCGGCTCGACATTGAACATGGCGCCGCCGACCATGATCGGCATCGCCGGCGCGTTGAGCGCGACTACGCCGCCCGGCCAGCGCGGCCACAACACATAGGCAACGTAGCCCGCGGCCAGCACGGTGACCGCGATGAAGAGCAATAACGGTGCGGCGAGCAGACTGCGTGAGCCGCGCGGCCGACGGTACGAGCGGTGGCGGCTCGCCGGGCTGACATGGGCCATCTGAAGGGGCTCCGGTCGAATCAAAGGCGAGTATGCCACGCCCTGACCGGCACACTTAGGCTAGGGGTGTTTACCCATTTACCGTTTATTAAGGATTTGCTGGCCGGGCGGGGCCCGGTTTGCGAAGGATGGGCCTTGTATCGCGTGAGGCCCGTTGATGCCTGTCGAGTCTTTACAGTCCCTGATTGCGCTTGTCCTCGGCTTTTGCGTCGCGGGGATGTGCGCATCCGGCTATCAGCTGTTCACCGACCGGCTGCCGAGCTTCGGCCTGTTGCAGGACGGCGCTCATCCGGCCGCCGTCGCGGCGGTGCCGCTGCTGGTGTTTGCCGCGCCGTTCCTGATCATGCGCAACACGCTGATCGGCCGCCAGCAGGAAGGCCGCCGTTTTCAGTTTGTGTTCTGCGCGACGCTGGTCGCCGGTTTCTGGAGCCTGATGTCGGGCACCGTGCTGGTGATGGCGTTGCAGGCTTGCGGTTTCCTCGCCGCCTGAGGCGGCTCTTCCAATTTTTTCCGGTCGTGCGATGGTCTCTTTGAAACGGAGAGGCCCTTAATGCCGATCTATGAGCTTGACGGACAGGCGCCGGACTTGCCGGACGAGGGGCGCTATTACATCGCCGAGACCGCGACGCTGATCGGGCGCGTGCGCATGAAGAACGACACCAGCGTCTGGTTCGGCGCGGTGCTGCGCGGCGACAACGAATGGATCGAGCTCGGCGTTCGCTCGCAAATCCAGGACAACGCGACACTGCATACCGACCCCGGCTTTCCGCTCGTCATCGGCGAGAATTGCGTGATCGGCCACAACGTCGTGCTGCACGGCTGCGTCATCGGCGACAACAGCCTCGTCGGCATGGGCGCGATCATGCTCAACGGATCGAAGATCGGGAAAAATTGCTTGGTCGGCGCCGGCAGCATCATCACCGAAGGCAAGACGTTTGCCGACAATTCGCTGATCGTCGGCGCGCCGGCACGCGTCATCCGCACGCTCGACGAAAAAGCGGCCGCGATGATCCGCGGCGGCGCGGATATTTACGTCCAGCGCTCGAAGCAATACGCCAAGGGCCTGAAGCGCATCGGTTGATCAGGCTGCGGCTTTTTTGCTTTCGACCTGCGGTGTGGCGCGGAACGCAATCGCGAGCCTGTTCCAGGTGTTGATGGACACCACGGCTGCCGTCAGATCGACGATCTCCTTCTCGGAGAACTGCTTGCGTGCTTCGTCATACACCTCGTCCGGCACGTGGCTATCGGCGACGCGCGTGACCGCTTCGGTCCAGGCCAGCGCTGCGCGCTCCCGCGGCGTGAAAAAGGGCGCCTCGCGCCAAGCATCGAGCAGGTACATGCGGTCCTCGGATTCGCCCAGCTTGCGTCCCTCGTGCGTATGCATGGCGAGACAAAAGGCGCAGCCGTTGATCTGCGACGCGCGGATTTTGATGAGATTGAGCATTTTCTTGTCGAGCCCGGATTGATCGACATAGGCCTGCAAGGCGGCCACCGCTTTGTAAGCCGCGGGGTTCACTTTGGTGACGTCAATGCGTTGCTGCATGAGACCATGCTCCTATTCGTTGCACACGAACAGATAGGCGGCGCGCGTCTGGCGGCAGCATGACGGCGGTATGATTTTCGCGAAGAGCAGCATCCCAAAAATGGTGCGGCCGGAGCCTGGGGAAGCTCCGGCCGCTCGCAAACCCGGTCTGGGGACGGGGAGGGGTGGGGACGTGACCGGGAGTGCGAATCCCCTGAGTTGTGTTTCAGCGCGACGAAGCCGTTGCAGGTGCGGTTTGCGGCGCGCCGAGCGAGACCCAGGTGTTCGGATCGGACTGCGACTGGCGCTTCACGAAGCGGTAGCCGGTCTGCGACCACGGCAGGATCTGGGCTTCCTGGTTGTCGAGGATGTATTCGCCCTTATCGGTTTTCACCGTAAGCACCGCATGGCCGTCGCCGCGCTTGTCACGCACCACGGTGATCAGCAGCGCTTCGCGCGGCCAGCCGGCTTGCACCAGCATGCGGCGCTTGAGCAGCACGTAATCCTCACAGTCGCCGTAACCGTCGTCCGGGTAATTCCAGCGCTCGACGACGCCCCAATGCTCGAGGTCGGTCATCGGCTTGATGTTCTCGTTAGCCCACTTGTTGACACGCACGAGATCCACCCACGCTTTCGGCGACAGCACGACATCGCGCGGCGTTGACGGCTTGGTCGCGCATTCCGGCTTGTATTCGACGCAGAACTCGACCCAGCCGATCGGAGCCCGCGCGACATCGCCGACCGCAATGAAAAGCGGCTGGTCGCCTGCCGCGGCGCTCACGCCCGGCACGGCCACGAAGGCCGTGAACGCGAAGATCAGGGCGCACGTGCCCTGAAGTAATTCTTTGTAACGCCCGCCCATTTGTGACCCCTTCCCGTCTTCTTGGGGTCACATTTGCCAGAAAGCCTTTGCATCGCCGCTAAATGTCGAAAGTCATTTTGAATAGAGCTAAAGTAAAAACAGACACGAATACTGTTTAAATTGAAATCTAATTTGATTAAAAGCTTAGATAGTCCAATTTGAATAAAATTTGAGTGATTAATCGACTTAATTCAACGAATACGGAACTTTGCACCCGTGCGCGCGGGGGCGATTTACGTTGTTGCTTGGGGATTGTTTGCAGGCGGGCGCGCAAAAAACGCCCCGTGGGCGCCGTTTATGGCGCTTGGGGCGGTCTAAAAGGCCCTCCGGCGTTTACCCGCCGGTGACGTTGTCTTCCAGAAAGTCCGGGTGCAGCAGCCGGGTGAACTCGATGGCAAAGCCCTCGTCGATGTGGCGGACCACCCGGGCAGCGGTTTTCCCAATGATAACAGCGGCTCCGACCGTCGGCCGCAACGCCGGGGCAATCGCGATGGCCGCGCCCGATTGGGACAGGTCGATGACGCGGCAGGCGACCGTGGTGCCGTTCGGCAAAGTAAGCCGGGCGACCGGATTGCGCGGCGAGAAGCGGGCGTGGCGGCGGTCTTCCGGCAGGTTGAGGATATGCCGGTTGGCGAGCCAGGTGAGCTGCGCCGCGAGCTTTTCGCGTTTGCGCGAGGTCGCGGAAATCGTCATCGCGAAACCGTTGTGGAATTGCCGCGCGATGACGCCTTCGAGCCGGCCCAGATGATCGATATAGGCGATCACGCGCTCGCCCGGATTGCCGGAAACCGGCGCAATCAGCGCCATGCCGCCGGGCGACATATCCATGATCTGGCAGGGAAATTCGCGCCGGTCACTCAGCATGTAGCGGCCGAGCAGATTCACGCGCACGCGCTGATAGCGCCGGCGTTCTTCAGCCAACGGCACAATTCGCGGCTTTGTGAGCGGCATCGCCATCGCGATGGGGTTGTTGGTGCTGCCTACCTGAATGCAATGACCCTATGCAGGCATCGTTAATGTATCGTTAGCCAGTGCGGCCAGACCTCGGCGGAACCTCGCCACGCCCGCCTTTGTAAACGATGAAACCGTGCCGCAGACGGCTGCTTTCCGGCACCGAGCCGAAGCGCGGCGCAACGATCGATTCCACGTCCTGTCCGATATGGCGCAGCACGCCGAGCTCGAGCTCGGTGACCGGGCTCGCGCCAATCCAGTAGGGAATTTCGACCGGACTTAACGCACCCAGCGCGCGAATGCGGCCGAGGCCGCGATGCGCGAGCGGCAGGATCAGCAATTCGAGATCGACCTGCACGCCATTGTCGGCGCGGCCGGTAACGCCGGCAACGGCGCCGACCGTTTCGCTGGTCATCGCCGACAAAAGCTCGGCGATCTGGGAGCGGCTTGATTGGCTCCACAGGCCCGTGAACGTTTCGCCTTTGAGCTCCCGGCAAAACAGCGCGCAGATGCGCGTGCCGGCGAGCCGGAACCGCTGCTCGTTTACGAAGTCGGCGGCGAGCATGAATGTATCGCCGAGCGCATGCCGGATAGCGGTCGGATCGATGTCCTCGCGCTCGGGAGCGGGACGATTAGCGCGCTTTTCGTTCCAGTATGCGAACAACGCCCGCGTGGAAGCATGTTTCATCGAACGCCACCTGTTCCGTCGCGAGACGGCGCGGCACCCTTAATGTCCCCGATCGGGACATTGGTGCCGGCTTTTTGCCGCGACGGTGAGGATGGAGCAGGGCGCGTGCCGGATCGCGTCGCGCGAACGCGTCATTCACCGCGAATGCGAGTTAGCGTTAAAATCTCAATCGCGTTGGCAGCGTGCGCGCGGTCGCTTAGGTTCGCCGTCGATCCATACGGCGCGCCGGACTTGCGAGCACGAGACCCCGGCGTCAACTAATCGAGCCACGGGGAGGCGAGGGATGTGACTGGCGCCGTCAAAGGCGCGATAGCTACCCCGCAAACGCGGCTCAGGGAGGGCGCAAGCCCTCCTTTTTTCTTTTGCGGGCGGCAATCCTGCTTGCGGGGCCACGTCGAACGCGCCTATCTGAAGTTCCCATCGGATCAGGCACCCCCGTGAAACGCGAGCCGCTGTTCAACGTCCCTGCCGTCGTCGTCGCTCTTCTCGGCGCCTTTTTTCTGATTCACATCGTACGTGAGTACGCGCTTTCTGACCTTGAGCAGCATTATTTCGACGCTCTATTTGCGTTTATTCCGTTGCGGTACGAAAACTCATTGGTTCTTGGAGGAGCGCTGCCAGGCGGGTTGCCCGCCGAGATTTGGACTTTTGTCACTTATGCCTTCATTCATGGCAGTTGGGTGCATCTCGGGGTCAACGCTATTTGGTTTCTGCCATTTGGAAGTGCAGTGGCGCGGCGTTTCGGAGCACTGCGCTTTCTTGGATTTTTCGCAGTTACCGCCGCCGCCGGCGCGCTCGCGTATTTGTTTGTGCATGCAGGCGAGGATAGCGCAGTTGTCGGAGCTTCGGCTGCCATCTCTGGCACTATGGCAGGCGCAATACGATTTGCATTTCAGCGCGGCGGTCCGCTCGGTTTTTGGCGCAGCAACGACGATGAAGCTTATCGCGTGCCGGCGATTCCATTGTCCGGCGTGTTGCGCGATCCGCGCGTTGTTATCTTTCTGGTCGTATGGGTGGGCATTAATTTGATTTTTGGCGCGGGTCAGTTGCAGATCGTCGGCGATGATCAACCAGTCGCGTGGCAGGCGCATATCGGCGGGTTCCTCGCCGGCCTGTTGCTGTTCGACTGGTTCGATCCAGTCCCGCGCGCGGAACATGGCGACGCAACGCAGCATTGAGCCACGCGCATTCAGATCGGTCTTGACGGAACCGGCATGGCGGCGAGATCGTTCTCGCTTGGCCCGGGCGACGGGTCCTCCCGTGCTCCGGGCAGGGAGGTTGCCATGACCGTCAAAGCGATTTTGGCCGCCAAGGGCGGCGACGTCGTCAGCATCGAACCCACAGCCGATCTTGCCACCGCGGCAAAACTGCTGACCACGCGCCGCATCGGCGCCGTGGTGATCCTCGGCGCCGGAGGGCGCCTCGCCGGCATCTTGTCGGAGCGCGATATCGTGCGCGCGCTCGCCGAACGCGGTGCTGCGGCGCTGCTGTTGCCGGTCGGCCAAGTGATGACGCGCAATGTTGCGACCTGCGCCGAGAGCGACACGATCCCGACCATCATGGAACGCATGACGGCGGGAAAATTCCGTCACCTGCCCGTGATGGAGAAGGACCGCCTGATCGGGCTTGTTTCGATCGGCGACGTGGTCAAGTCGCGCGTCGAGCAGATCGAGCGCGAGTCCGAAGCGCTGCGCGATTACATCCGCACCGCGTAAGGCTACTTCGTCGCGCCGTCGGTGCCGACCACTTGCGTCAGCGCGGCTACCGCTTCGGTAATCGAGTCCATGGCCTTTTCGGTCGCGTCGGCGCCGATGGCTATGGCTTCTTCGGCGCGATGGAATTCGAACCAGCCGATCTCGCCGAGACGCGGGTTGATCGATACATCCGGTGGATCGCCGGCAAGCCGCGCGCGTGTGATGCGGTCCTGCATGACGTTAAAGGCTTCGATCATGACGGTCGGAATGCCGGGGCTGCCGCGCCGCCCGAGGAAGCGGCGGCGCAGAAGACGCTCATGGCCGAAGATGCCGCGACTTTTCTGCTCGCCATTCTCCGGCTCGTCGCTCTCGTCCGAGCCGTGGTTGGCGATGATGGTGCCGCGGCCGAATAGATCCGAATTCAGATTGACCGCGATCACCAGCCGCGCATCGAGTGCGCGCGCCGCGGATACCGGCACCGGATTTACCAGTGCGCCGTCGACAAGCCAGCGTCCGCCGATACGCGCGGGCGGGAAAATTCCCGGCAGCGCGTAAGACGCGCGCAATGCATCGACCAGCCGTCCGCGCGTCAGCCACACTTCGTGGCCGGTGTTGAATTCGGTGGCGATTGCCGCAAAGCGGATCGGCAGATCTTCAATCTTCATGTCCTTGAGCGCGTCCTCGAGTCGCGCGGCGAGCTGGTTGCCGCGGATCAAGCCGGAGCCGGACAAGCTGATGTCGAGATAGCCGAGAATGCCGCGCACGGTCAGTCCGCGCGCCCAAGTCTCGAAATTGTCGAGCTGATTGCCGGCGTAGCAGCCGCCGACCACGGCGCCGATCGAGGTGCCGACGATGATGTCGGGGGCGATGTTGTATTTGAGCAGGGTGCGCATCACGCCAATGTGGGCAAAGCCGCGCGCGGCGCCGCCGCCGAGCGCCAGCGCGATGCTCGGGCGCGTGGTCGCGGGCTGAGGCGTTTCGGTGGTCGCCTCGACGTGCCGGTCGCTGCCGTTGCGGACCCGGTTGAATAGCCCCTCGAATACCAAAGTGCGTTTCCCCTTTGCTGGGATGATCGGAGCCGATCATCCGCCGAACAAGCGCATAACGGCAATATGGTGAAAACCGTTGACCGATTTATGTGACAGAACGGTGGCTGACGCTGACGGCAGGCGAGACTTTAACGCCAAATCGGCCATTTCGTTCAGGCAGTCGGCCGCACCATCGTGAACAGCGCCTCGACCACGGCGTATTCGTCATAGCCGCAGCGCGCGATCGGCTTCATCGCCGCCGTATCGAGCCGGCCGCCGGCGAGGAAGCGGTCGTCGATATAGACGCCGATCACCTGGCCGAACACGACGTGGCCGTCGACCGGCTTGCCGTCGACATCGGAGAGCTGGACGATCTGCAACAATTTGCATTCGAGCGCGCAGGGCGCTGCGGCAACGCGCGGCGGCTTGACGAAATGCGACGGCGCGGGCGCAAGACCGGTGCGCTCCATCTCGTTGATGCCGCGCGCGAGCGGCGCCGACGTGGCGTTGACGGCCTCGCGCAGGTCCCACGTCGCGAGATTGCAGACGAATTCCCGGGTCTCCGTGATGAAGGCGGCGGAATCCTTGAAGCCTTCGCTGGCGAACATCACCATCGCCGGCCGGCTCGCGACGCCGTTGAAAAACGAATAGGGCGCAAGATTGATCTCGCCCTTGGCGCTCATCGAGGTGACCCAGCCGATCGGGCGCGGCGCGACGATGGCCTTGAACGGATCGTGCGGAAGGCCGTGATCGTTCTTGCGCGTGTCGTAATGCATCGGATGTTAGCCGCCGTACCGGCTGACGATTGCCGCGAGATCCGGACGGTCGCGCTCCTCGGGCGGTCGCGCCGGCTTGCCGATGTGCACGAAGCCGGCCATGCGTTCGTGCGGCGCGAGACCGAGCGCGTCGAGCGCGCGGCGGTCATAGGCATACCATTCGGTGATCCAGCTCGCGGCATAGCCGAGCGCGTAAGCCGCGGTCACCAGATTCATCGCGGACGCGCCGGCGGAGAGCTGTTGCTCCCATTCCGGGATTTTCACGTGCGGCGCGGCGCGGCTGACCACCGCGATCACCAGCGGCGCGCGCGCCAGCCGCTTGCGCTCGAAGTCGATCTGGTCGGGCGTTGCTTCCGGACGATCGGCGCGGAAAATCGCGGCGATCTTTTCGCCGGCGGCGATGCGGGCATCGCCCTCGAACAGAATGAAGCGCCAGGGCGCGAGCTTGCCGTGGTCCGGCACGCGTGACGCTATGGTCAACAGGGTGTTGATTTCTTCCTGCGTCGGGGCAGGCCCGGCGAGCTCGATTGGCTTGACCGAGCGGCGGGTCGCGAGCAAGTTCAGGGCATCGGTCATTTAAATCGGCCTCGGACAGGCGTTGCGCCTAGCACGGCGTCATAAAGCTTCCAAGAAGCTTCGAGGACAGCGGTAGCCGGCGTCGATGTGGCTTGAAATCGCCGCGATTTGGACCGAGAACCGGCACGCATGAGCAGCGGATTCCCGCGCATAAACGGTCTTGGAGCTTGGTGGGTAGCCGTTGCGGCCGCCGCCATTTGGCTCACGCCGGTGACGCTGCTGGCGCAGCAAGACCAATCCTCGCTGTTCTCGACCACGCCGTCGCTGCGCGCGCCCGCGGCGGGCCCATCGGATTCCACGATTTTCGGATCGGGCGGCACGATCGTGTCGCCCGCCCAATCGCCGTTGATGATGCCGCAGACGGTCGCTCCGTTGCAGCCGATGCCGATGGTCCCGGCAGGGCAAGTCGCGCTCGCGCTCGCGGCGCGCTTCGGCAAGGACGCCGCACCGATCAGCGGCGGCTTGACCTGGCGCGTGTTCGCCGCCACGCCGGAGCAGGGCAGTTTCCGCCTCGTCAAGGAAGACAAGTCGCCGTCGCCGACGCTGGTGCTGCCGGCGGGCGGCTACATCGTGCATGTCGGCTTCGGTCTTGCCACGGCGGTGAGGCCGGTGACCTTGCGCGGCGAAACCGTGCACGAGACTTTCGATCTGCCGGCGGGCGGTCTGCGCCTGGAAGGAAAAGTCGGCGACGTGCGCATCCCGACCGGGCAGATTTTCTTCGACGTCTATAAAGGCAGCCAGTTCGAAGCCGGCGACCGCAGGCCGATCGCCGAGCATGTGATGACCGGCGATGTGCTGATCGTGCCGGAGGGGACCTATTACATCGTCTCGAACTACGGCGACGCCAATTCGGTGGTCCGCTCCGATATTCGCGTGCAAGCGGCCAAGCTCACCGACATCACCGTTACCCACAGGGCGGCGATGATTACACTCAAGCTGGTGAACGAAAAGGGCGGTGAGGCGTTGGCGAACACGGCTTGGTCGGTGCTCACCCCGGGCGGCGACGTTATCAAGGAATCCATCGGCGCGTTCCCGCGAGTCGTTCTGGCCGAGGGGGAATACCGGGCGATTGCCCGCAACGAAGGCAAGATTTTCGAGCGCGAGTTCAAGGTGGTTACGGGCGTTGACGGCGACGTGGAAGTTGTAGCGCGGTGAGCTTGCGGCTCGTCCGCGCAATGCCGACATTGATAAGAGAGACATTTCGTGATGCAGCTCGATCTGCATGAGACAATGACCAACAATCTGGCGACCAACAATCTAGCGACTTCCGATCTTGGCGCCGTCGCGCTTCTGCTCGATGTGGATGGCACGCTCATTGACATCGGCAGCACGCCCACCGACGTGGATGTGCCCGCCGATCTTCTCGCCTCGCTCGAGCGGCTGATCGAATTGACCGGCGGCGCGGTCGCGCTGGTCAGCGGCCGCCCGATCGCCGATCTCGACCGGCTGTTCGCGCCACTGCGGCTGCCGGCGATCGGCGGCCACGGCGCCGAGATGCGCGTTAATGGCGAGCCGCCGCGCCATGCCGCCGAGCCTTTGCCCGCCGCCTTGCGCAAGCTGCTCGCTGACGCCGCGGCGCCGGGTTCCGGCATCATCGTCGAGGATAAGGGCTATTCGCTGGCGCTGCATTATCGCGCCGCGCCGCAGGACGAGAGCCGGCTGCGCAAGCATATCGCCGAAGGCGTCGCCGCGTTTCCGGACGAGCCGGTGGAAGTGCTGCGCGGCAAGGCGATGCTCGAGGTGAAACGGCCGGGCGTGAGCAAAGGCGAGGGCGTGCGCGAGCTGATGAAGCATCCGCCGTTCCGAAAGCGCAAACCGATTTTCATTGGCGACGACGTGACCGATGAATCGGTATTCGCGGTGCTACCGGCGCTGGGCGGCGAAGGATTTTCCGTCGGTCGCGAATTCCACGATCTCGCCGGCATCTTTGCCTCGCCGAGCGAAGTGCGTCGCACCTTGCAGCGGCTGGCTGGGAGTGGCAGCGAAGCGCGGCCCGAGGCGCGCGCATGAACGCGCCCGAGAACCTCAACAAACCAATGACCACCGCCGAGTCCGCCGTCGATTACGGCTTGGATCTCGCGGTCATCGGCAACGGCCGCACCGCCGCGCTGCTTGAGCCGTCGGGCCGCATCGTGTGGTGGTGCCTGCCGCGGTACGACGGCGATCCGGTGTTCTGCCGGCTGCTCTCGGGCGGCGAGGACAAGGGCTTCACAGACGTCGTTCTCGACGGCCTTACCGACATTCGCTCCGAATATATCCGCAACACCGCGATGGTGGTGACCGAACTTACCGACAAGAACGGCGCGATGGTGCGGATCACCGATTTCGCGCCGCGGTTTGTCGATCACGGCCGCACCCACAGGCCGCCGCAGCTCATGCGCATCGTCGAGCCGATTGCCGGCATGCCGCGTATCGTCATCCGCTTCCGCCCGACGCACCGCTATGGCGAGGCGGTCGCGTCACGCTCGGCTGGCAGCAATCACATCCGCTACTGGCGCGACGACGTGCCGGTGCGGCTCACCACCGATGCGCCGCTCTCGTACATCGAGAGCGAGGCGCCGTTCGTGCTGACGCGGCCGCTGACCATGGTATTCGGCGCCGACGAGCCGTTCGAAGGCGCGCTGGAATCGACCTGCCGCGATTTCCGCGAGCGTACGCGCGAGTACTGGATGGAATGGGTGCGGCGGCTGGCGTTCTCCTACGACTACCAGGACGAGATCATCCGCGCCGCGATCACGCTTAAACTGAGCAACTTCGAGGAGACCGGTGCGATCGTCGCCGCGCTCACGACCTCCATTCCCGAAGGCCCCGGGTCGGGACGCACATGGGATTACCGCTTCTGCTGGCTGCGCGACGCCTTCTTCGTCGTGAGCGCGCTCAACCGCATCGGCGCGACCAAGACGATGGAAGATTTCATTTCGTACATTCTCACCATCGCGTCCGGGCGCGTCGACCGGCTGCGTGCGGTCTACGGCATCGTGCCGTCAGATTCGCTCGACGAGCGGCTCGCGCCCAATCTTTCCGGCTATCGCGGCGACGGCCCGGTGCGCATCGGCAATGCCGCGGTCGCGCAGGATCAGCACGACGTCTATGGCAGCATCATTCTGGCGGCGAGCCCGATGTTCTTCGACCGCCGGCTGCCGCGGCCGGGCGACGCGGCGCTGTTTCAACGGCTGGAGCCGCTTGGTGAGCAGGCCGCGCAATTGTCGATGGCGCCGGACTCAGGCATCTGGGAATACCGCGGGCGCAAGCGCGTGCACTCGCATTCCGCCGCGATGTGCTGGGCTGGGTGCCAGCGGCTCGAGGCGATTGCCGCTCATCTTGGGCTCGGTGACCGCGCCAAATATTGGGGCGGGGCGGCCGACAAGATCGGCAAGGAATTGCTCGACCGCGCCTGGAGTCCGAAGCGCAAGGCGTTTTCGGGCGCCTTCGGCAGCGACGATCTGGACGCCAGCACGCTGCTTTTCGCCGAATTAGGGCTGGTTTCGCCCGAAGACCCGCGTTTCGTGGCCACTGTGAAGGCCATCGAGAATGAACTTCGGCGCGACTTCCACGTTATGCGTTATGTCGCCGCAGACGATTTCGGCCTCCCGGAAACAGCATTCTTGATTTGCCGCTTCTGGCTGATCGACGCAATATGGTCTCTGGGGCGGCGCGAAGAGGCACGCGACATGTTTGTGGACGCCCTTCGCCTTCGCAACCGCTACGGACTTTTGTCGGAAGACGTTCATCCGGTGACCGGAAAACTTTGGGGGAATTTTCCTCAGACCTATTCGATGTCGGGTTTGATTGCGACCGGAATGAAATTGTCGCGTAGCTGGGGAGATCGCTATTGGCGCGGCTCGTCGTAGTATCCAATCGAGTGTCCGTTCCGGATCGCGGTGCGCGAGCCGGAGGGCTCGAGGTTGCGATCAAGGCGGCGCTCAAGCACCAGCACGGACTCTGGTTCGGCTGGAGCGGGCGCATTGACGGCCGCAATCAGCCGAAGACCGTCGAAGGCAACAATCTCAGTTACGTCACCGTCGATCTTTCCCGCGACGACTACCAGGAATTCTACAATGGCTTTGCCAACCGCGTGCTGTGGCCGATCTTCCATTACCGGCTAGATCTCGCGGAATTCACGCGCCGCGATCTCGGCGGCTACATGCGCGTCAACGAGTACTACGCCGGCAATCTCGAAAAGCTGCTCAAGCCCGACGACATCATCTGGGTGCACGACTATCATTTGATTCCGCTCGCCAAGGCGCTGCGCGACCGCGGGCACAAGAACCGGATCGGATTCTTCCTTCATATTCCTTGTCCGCCGCCGGAAATTCTCACGGCGTTGCCGAACCACGAGCAGCTGATCCCCGCGCTCGGCAGCTACGACCTGCTCGGATTCCAGACCAAGATCGACGCGACGAATTTCGCGCGCTACCTCACCGACGAATGCGGGTTGGCGCGCGTGGACGGCGACACCTTCATGTTTGGCGAACGCGCAGTGCGTGTCGGTGCGTTCCCGGTCGGCGTCGAGACCGAGGCGTTCGCGCGCCTGGCGCGGCGCGCGATCGAATCCACCTTCGTGCGCGAGGTGCTCGACAGCCTGTCGGGCCGCGCCATGATCATCGGCGTCGATCGGCTCGACTACACGAAGGGCCTGCCGCAGCGCATGGACGCCTTCGAGCGGTTCCTCAACAATTATTCCGATTGGCGCGGCCGGGTCACGTATTTGCAGATCACGCCGCGCAGCCGCACCGGCATTCCGGAATATGCCGATATCGGCCGGCTCACCGGCGAGGCGGCCGGCCGCATCAACGGCACGTTCGGCGAGGCGTCATGGACGCCGTTGCGCTACATCAACAAGGCGCACAGCCGCACGGCGCTGGCGGGACTTTATCGCGCGGCGCGCGTTGCGCTGGTAACGCCTTTGCGCGACGGCATGAATCTGGTCGCCAAGGAATTCATCGCGGCGCAGAATCCGGACGATCCGGGCGTTCTCGTGCTTTCGCGTTTTGCCGGCGCGGCGCAGGAATGTACCGACGCGCTGCTGGTGAACCCCTACGATCCGGAGGGTGTCGCCAACGCCATCAACCGTGCGCTGTCGATGCCGCTGGAGGAGCGGCGCCGGCGGCAGGCGCGGATGTACAAGGCGCTGTGTGAAAACGACCTCACGCATTGGGCGCAGCGTTTCTCCACTGCGTTGCAGGAGCCGGTGGACGGCTTGTCCGGCAAGCTGCGCGCGGTGATGTCCCGCTAGCGCTTTCGTTATGACGCTTTTTGCAGCCGCCGCAGGTCCGGCGGGACCGCTTCGTCGGCGAGCGCCTTGAGCGCGGCGTCGAGCGGCATCACTTCCTGCTTTTCCTGACCGAGGCGGCGGATCGAGACCGTCCGCTCCGCGGCTTCTTTTTTGCCGACAACGAGCAGGGCAGGGACCTTGGCGAGCGAGTGCTCGCGCACCTTGTAATTGATCTTTTCGTTGCGCAGGTCGCCCTCGACGCGGAGGCCAAGCTTGCGCGCGGCGGCGATCGCCTCGCGCGCATAGTCGTCGGCGTCCGACGTGATGGTGGCGATCACTGCCTGCAGCGGCGACAGCCATAGTGGCAGATGGCCGGCATAATGCTCGATCAATATGCCGGTGAAGCGCTCGAGCGAGCCGAACATCGCGCGGTGCAGCATCACCGGCGTCACCTTGTTGGAGTGCTCGTCGATGTAGAACGCGCCGAGCCGGCCCGGCATGTTGAGGTCGACCTGCACGGTGCCGCATTGCCAGTCCCGGCCGATGGCGTCACGCAAGACGTATTCGAGCTTCGGCCCATAGAATGCGCCTTCGCCTTTGTTGAGCGCCCAAGGCCGGCCGGATGCCTTGAGCGCGGCCATCAGCGCGGCCTCGGCCTTGTCCCAGATCGCGTCATCGCCGATTCGCTTTTCCGGGCGGTCGGAAAATTTGATTGTGACGTCGGAGAAACCGAAGTCCTCGTAGATCGACAGGATCTGGTTGTTGAGCTTGAGCGACTCTTCGGCGATCTGGCTGTCGGTGATGAAGACGTGGGCGTCGTCCTGCGTGAAGGCGCGCACGCGCATCAGCCCATGCAGCGCGCCGGACGGCTCGAAGCGATGCACCTTGCCGAATTCCGCGAGCTTGAACGGCAGGTCGCGGTACGACTTCAGGCCGTTCTTGAAAATCTGGATGTGGCCGGGGCAATTCATCGGCTTGACGACGAACACGCGCTCGTCGTCCTCGCGCGGCTGCGTCAGGAACATGTTCTCGCGGAACGTCGCCATATGACCGGATTGCACCCAGAGCGATGAGTCCATCAGCTGCGGTGCGTTCACTTCGGCAAAACCGAATTCCTGGCTCTGCCGGCGGCGGATATACGTCTCCAGCGCCTGGAACAGCGTCCAGCCTTTCGGATGCCAGAACACGGAGCCCGGCGCTTCTTCCTGGAAATGGAAGAGGTCCATCTCGCGCGCGACGCGGCGGTGGTCGCGCTTCTCGGCTTCCTCGATCTGCTTGAGATAGGCGTCGAGCTCTTCCTGCTTGGCGAAGGCGGTGCCGTAGATGCGGGTGAGCATCGGATTGTTGGAGTCGCCGCGCCAATAGGCGCCCGCGACCTTCATCAGCCTGAAGGCGTTGCCGACCTTGCCGGTCGAGGTCATGTGCGGGCCGCGGCAGAGATCGAACCAGTCGCCTTGCTTGTAGATCTTGATCTGCTGATCGGCCGGAATGGCGTCGACCAGCTCGACCTTGAAATTCTCGCCCATGTCCTTGAACGTCTTCTTGGTCTGCTCGCGCGACCACACTTCCTTGGTGAAAGGTTTGTCGCGCGCGATGATCTCCTTCATCTTTTTTTCGATGATGGGGAGGTCCTCCAGCGTGAAGGGCTGGTTGCGGAAGAAGTCGTAATAGAAGCCGTTCTCGATCACCGGGCCGATGGTGACCTGCGTGCCCGGCCACAGCGATTGCACCGCTTCGGCGAGCACGTGCGCGGCGTCGTGCCGGATCAATTCCAGCGCGCGCGGGTCGTCGCGGGTCAGGAATTCGATTTTGGCGTCGCGCTCGATCGAATCGGAAAGATCGGCGACCGTGCCGTCGAGCGCCATGGCGACGGTGCGTTTCGCCAGCGAGGGCGAAATGCCCTTGGCGATATCGAGCCCTGTTGTGCCTTGAGGGTAGTCACGGCGTGCGCCGTCGGGAAAGGTCAGTGCGACCATAATCGTCTCCTTTGGCTCACTCCTGCGAACGGGCGCAGGTAAGCTGACATCGACAGGGATATAGCAGGCGGAAATTTCCGTGCAACTGCTTGGGTTGCGGCTCGTTCAGCCGCCGCCCCCAGCGGGCGCAGGCCGGCCAATCCAGGCGAACACCCGGCCGTCGATCACCAGCAGCGCGCTGCCGATAATGAGTGCGCCGGCGATTTCGCGCGCGGAGAGCGGCTCGCCCAGCAGGAGGTAGCCGAGCAGGATTGCGGTAACGGGGATCAGCAGCGTCACCAGCATCACATTGGCGGCGCCGGAACGGATCATGATTTCGAAGAACACGATATAGGCGAGCGCCGTCGAGAGCACGGCGATGCCGAGGAGCGACAGCCAGGTGGCGGCGCTCGGCATCGGCAATTGCCACGGGCGCTCGACCGCCGCGGCGATCACGATCATCACCGCACTCGAACAGATGAGCTGGCAGGTCGCCGAGGTGATCGCCGGCACGCCGACGAGCTTGCGCCGGCCCCACAGCCCGGAAAAGCCGTAGCTCAACGTGCCGCCAAGACACAGCAGCAGGCCGATGGTTTGGCTGTGCGCGTCGCCGAACGCTGGCCCGCGCAAAATCGCAACGCCGGCAAGCCCGACGACGACGCCGACAATCCGGCGCGCGGTCAACCGCTCGTCGCCGAAGCTCGCCAGCACCAGCACAGTGAACAACGGCGTGGTCGCGTTGAGCACCGAGGCAAGCCCGCTCGAAATATACATTTGCGCGGCGACCATCAGCGAGAACGGGATGACGTTGTTGAGCAACCCCATCACCAGAAACGGCCGCCATCCCGCAACGGTTTTGGGCAGTGAGCCGCCCGCGACGTGAATGACGGACAGCAACAACGCGGCACCGAGCGTGACCCGCACCATCACGATCGTGAGCGGCGGCAATTCGCGCACCGCGACGCCGGTGAAAAAGAACGAGCCGCCCCACAACACCGACAGCAGAAGCAGCAGCAGCCAGCTTTGGCGATCGATTGAAGAGGTTGGGACAGCCATCTATTGTCCTTCGGCCGCGCATAAAGGCATGGCGCGCGATTTAATCCACCCGGTTTCTGTGCAGGAGGTCAGCCGGCCGTCAGGGCGTCGATTGCGTTCCCCGCCAGCGGCCATAGCGCCACGGCAGGTACCAGCGGGCGTTTTCGGGCAGCGAGGGCGGCACGTAGTCGAGGCCCGAGGTTCCAAAAGGATGGCAGCGCAGGATACGGGCGAGCGCCATCCAGCCGCCGCGCCAAAGTCCGAAACGCTCGACGGCTTCCTCGGCATATTCCGAACAGCTCGGCAGGTGACGGCAGCGCGGCCCGATCAGCGGCAACAGCGTGAAACGGTAAAGGATCACCAGCCCACGCCCGGCAGCGCGCGGCAAACGCGTGAGCGAAAACGGAACTTTGGCGCCGGGCGTACCGTGCATTTGCCATATCTCAAAATGGAACTGCCGCTCACTAAATCTTGTCGAAAAGATAGAGTATCGCGACTTTTTTACACTAGACCCGAATCTGTGACGCACCTAGAACGGCACTACGGGACGAGCGTCGATAAGCCCAGAACAACGTGGAACCAACCACGGACCCAAAAGGGCACGACATCGTGAAGGGTAAGGAAGAGCATGCATCGCTTACTTGCGAGTGTCGTGCTGGCGTCCGGCGCGATTTGCGCCTTTGTGCCGATAGGCGCAAAGGCCGCGGATCGGACGCTGCCGATGCAATTCGAGCTCCGGCATGAGCTGCCCGCGGACGCGTGCGGCAATCAATGCCTGACCTGGATATCCGCGGCCGGTGCAATCACCGCCGATACCCCACGCACGTTCCACGATTTCGTCCATGGCCGCGATCTGCAAGGCGTCACCATCGCGCTTGATTCCGACGGCGGCTCGGTGCTCGGCGCCATCGCGCTCGGCCGCCAAATCCGCGCGCTCGGCCTTGCGACCACGGTCGGGCGCACGGTTGAAATCGACGGAAGCAAAGGCAAGGCGCCGCACGTGATCCTGTCGCCGCGCGCCGATTGCGAATCCATGTGCCCCTTCGTACTGCTCGCCGGTGCAAACCGTTCAGTGCCGGCTGAAGCGCGCGTGCTGGTGCATCAGATCTGGCTCGGCGACCGCCGCGACGATCCGACGGCGGCGAACTATTCGGCCGAGGACCTCGTGCTCGTTCAGCGCGACATCGGGCGGCTCGCGCAATACACCGCCGAGATGGGCGCACCCGCTGAACTGCTCAATCTCGCGCTGCGCATTCCGCCGTGGGAGCCGATGCACGCCCTCACGCGCGATGAATTGAAACGCACCGGCCTGCTCAACGGCGATGTGCCGCCCGAGCGCGCGCCGGCGGTGACCATGGCGTCGTCCACCACCGCCAGCACCGGCGACGGCCGCGCCACCCGCATTTCCGAGCGCGGCTGGGCGGTGATCGACAATTCCGGCGCCGCCACGCTGGCGCGGCGGCATCCGCTGACCGTCGAAGGCGACGAGATCGGCAGCTTCGATCTCATGGTCGCGTGCGACGGCAATAATGGCTACCAAGTGAGCTACGTTGAATCGCGGCACGCCGGCTCGCAGCAGGAAGCCGCGCCGATCAGCAAGGTCACCCTGCGGGTAGGGCAACTGTCCGCGCCGCTCAAGGTCGTCTCCTCGCAGCACCAGTCGCAGCCGCTCGATCTCGACACCATGGCGACCGGCACTGTGCCGGCCGATCTCATCAAGGCATTTGCCGCCATCGGCAATCACTCGATGACGATCTCGACCACCAGCGCCGGGATGAGCACGTCGATCCGCATCGGCAACACCGGCGCGCTGCAAAACCTGCCGCTGCTCTCGGCAAACTGCACCAAGACGATGGCGAAGCGCGCCGATTTGATGCCGGAAAGCACACGCGGCGCCGCGCAGCGCCGGTAGGTTATTCCGCGGCTTGCGCGCGCTTGCCTTCGATCTGGTCGATCGCAGACACCACCGCATCGAACGTCAGCATGGTCGAGGCGTGGCGCGCCTTATAGTCGCGCACCGGCTCGAGCACGGCGATGTCTGCCCATTTGCCGGACGGCGGCGCGCCGTTTTCTTTCAGCATCTTGCGGACCGTGTCGCGCAGTTCGCGCAGCTCGTCGGCTTTGGCGCCGATCACGTGGCGGGCCATGATCGAGGACGAGGCCTGCCCAAGCGCACATGCCTTTACCTCGTGGGCGAAATCGGTCACGACCGGCCCATCCATCTTGAGATCGACCGTCACCGTCGAGCCGCACAATTTGGAATGCGCGGTGGCGCTGGCGTCCGCTGAGGGCAGCCGCCCGAGCCGCGGGATATTGCCCGCAAGCTCCAGGATTCGGCCGTTATAAACCTCGTTCAGCATTGGAGTTTTTACCGATTCGCAGGCCGGTGGATTGCCTCGGCCCGACAAATGAATATATAGGGACTGAACCAGCGGTGCGAGAAGGGTTCTCGGGCCGCGCGTGGCGAAAAGCCATGCGAAACGGGAATGCGGCGTCCAGCCGCTCCGCATTGGACGAACGTCGCTCGTGCGGGGTTATAGACGCGGCCACCCGGTGACACTCCCGGCGCTACCGCATGTCGCGGGCAGAGCCGGTCGAACGGAGACCGCTTATGGACGCCAAGACTACCAAGCCGACCACTATTGCCCCTTCCGTGATCAAGCCGTGGCCCAAGCAGGGCCTGACCGACCACGTGCGCGCCGCGCCGCAGCCGGTCGAGAACCGGCCGTCGCGCGAGCAGGCGGAAGACGCCGTGCGCACGCTGATCGCGTTTGCCGGCGACAATCCGGCGCGCGAAGGGCTGCTCGACACGCCGAAGCGCGTGATCGGCGCCTACGAGGAAATTTTTCAGGGCTACAAGGAATGCCCGATCGAGGTGCTCGACCGCACCTTCGGCGAGATCGGCTCTTACGACGATTTCGTGCTGGTCAAGGACATCGGATTCAATTCGCATTGCGAGCATCACATGATGCCGTTCTACGGCAAGGCGCACGTCGCCTACATGCCGGTGGACCGGGTGGTGGGGCTCTCGAAGCTCGCGCGTCTCGTCGACGTCTATGCGCGGCGCTTGCAGACGCAGGAGCATCTGACCTCGCAGGTCGCCACCGCCATCGACGAGATCCTCAAGCCGCGCGGCGTCGCGGTGATGATCGAGGCCGAGCACATGTGCATGTCGCTGCGCGGGGTGGAGAAACCCGGCGCGCTCACCGTTACCACGCAGTTCACGGGCGCGTTCCGCGACGACCCGACCGAGCAGGTGCGGTTCATGACCATGCTGCGCAATCAGCAGCGGTAATCAGTCTGCGCGGGCTTTGGCCCGCGCATCCATGCTAGTTTCATTGCGTGATTTCGAGATGGATTGCCGGGTCGAGCTCGGCAATGACGGTTTGCCATGAGCGGACAACACGACATCGAGGAAGGCGCCGGTTTCGCGCCGCAGTTCGACAGCACCGGCCTGATTACCGCTGTCGTCACCGACGCCAAGTCTGGCGAGCTGCTGATGGTCGCGCACATGAACCGCGAGGCGCTCGACAAGACCATCTCGAGCGGCGAGGCCTGGTATTACAGCCGCTCGCGCAAGGCGCTTTGGAAGAAGGGCGAGACCTCCGGCCATGTCCAGCGCGTCGTCGAATTGCGCGTCGATTGCGATCAGGACGCGCTCTGGCTCAAGGTCGAGCAGCAGGGCGCGGGCGCGTGCCACACCGGACGGCGGTCGTGCTTCTACCGTGCGGTGCCGCTCGGCAAGAGCGGCGCGGTCACGCTCGAATTTCGCGACGACAAGACGTTCGATCCGAACACGGTCTATCGCAAGCCAGGCTGAGCCATGACCCCGGCGCCCCACATCGACCTGCGGCTCGGCGAGCGTGCGGGCGGCGCCGTCGCTTATGTTACGCTCGACAACCGCGCGAAGCTCAACACGCTCGACCGCGCGCTGATGACCGAGTTCATCGCCAAGGTCGAAGGGCTAGGTGCCCGCGAGGATCTGCGCGCGCTGGTGCTGACCGGCGCGGGCGACAAGGCTTTCATCGGCGGCGCCAGCATTCCGGAAATGGCGGCGCTCGACCGTGACAGCGCCGAAGCGTTCATTACGCTGGTGCATCGGACCTGCGATTGCCTGCGGCATCTGCCGGTGCCGGTAATCGCGCGCATCGATGGGTACGCGCTCGGCGCCGGGCTGGAAGTCGCCGTGGCGTGCGACCTGCGGGTTGCGACCACCCAAGCGCAATTCGGCATGCCGGAAGTGAAAGTCGGCATTCCCTCGGTGGTCGAGGCGGCGCTCATTCCGCGGCTGATCGGGTTTGGCCGGGCGCGCGAACTGCTGATGCTCGGCGAGGTCATCGACGCGGAAACCGCGCTGCGCTGGGGGCTGGTCGAGCGCGTGGTTGCACCCGAGGCGCTCGACCGTGAAGTCGAAAAGATTGTCGCGGCGCTGTTCATCGCCGGGCCGCAGGCGGTGCGGCGGCAGAAAGCCTTGATGCGCGAATGGGAGCAGCTTCCCGCCGACCGCGCCATCGCGGCCGGGATCGGCGCTTTCGTGCGCGCATTCGAAACCGACGAGCCGAAGCGGATGCTGTCGGCCTTCGCCAGGCGCAAGCGCGACTAGCCACCACCGTTCATTCCCGCGCAAGCGGGAATCCAGAAACAACTTAAGAGCAGATTTTATGTGCTGGGTCCCCGCTTTCGCGGGGACGAACGGCTGAAGGTCAGTCTCGGCTGCTTGCACGCTCTAGCAGCCGCTTTGCGATTGCCAGATGCGGGCGGTCATACATGCGCCCGTCAATGCCGACGGTGCCGGCGCCGGGCTGCGCCGCGAAGGCATCGACGATCTTTTTCGCGCGGGCGATCTGCTCCGCGCTCGGCGTGAACACCTCGTTGATGATCGGAATTTGTCCCGGGTGGATCGCGATCTTGCCGGTGAAACCGTCGCGACGCGCGTCCTCGCATTCGCGCTTGAGGCCGGCGTCGTTCTTGAAATCCACATAGACGGTGTCGAGCGCGGGCACGCCGGCTGCCGCCGCGCCGGCGAGACACAGGCTGCGCGCCAGCCGGTACGGATCGAGGAATTGACCTTGCGCGTCGCGGTTGGCTTCGCCGCCGAGCTCGGCTGACAGATCCTCCGCGCCCCAGGTGATGCCTTTGAGCCGCGCGCTCGAGTTGGCATAGGTACCGGCGAGGAACAGCGCTTTCGCCGTTTCGGTGGCGAGCACGTAGATGTCGATCTTGCCGTCGGGCAGGCCGTTGACGGCCTCGCGCGCGGTGAGCTTGGCGTCGAGATGCGTGACCGCCGCGCCGCCTTCGGCCTTCGGCAGCAGAATGCCGTCCGGCTCGCCGGCGACAACTGCGTCGAGATCGGCGTCGGTCAATCCGGTGTCGAGTCCGTTGATACGCACCAGCAGCCGCGGCCGCTCTTTCTTCGGCGCGGTCGCTTGCAAGAATGCCAGCGCGCTTTGGCGCGCTTCCGCCTTTCGCTCGGGCGCGATCGAATCTTCCAGATCGACGATCAATCCGTCGGCGCCGCTGCCCATGCTTTTGTCGAGCTTGCGCGCGCTGTCGGCCGGAACGAACAGGAGCGACCGCATTATTTCGGCCGCATCCGCATGAACACCTGGCGTTTGCACTCGGCGACCAGCGTGCCATCCTGCTTGAACGCCTTGTGATGGAATTCGACGATGCCGGCGCCCGGCCGCGATTTCGACGCGCGCTTGCTCACAACCTCGGTCGAGCAATGCACCGTGTCGCCCTCAAACAGCGGATTGGGGAATTTGACTTCCGTCATGCCGAGATTGGCGATGGTGGTGCCGACAGTCATGTCGGAGACCTGGATGCCGATCATCAGCCCGAGCGTGAACAGGGAATTCATCAGCGGCTGGCCAAACTCGGTTTCTTCCTCGCAGAAATGCCGGTCGATGTGCAGCGGCTGCGGATTGAGCGTCATGTTGGAGAACAGCATGTTGTCCATCTGCGTCACCGTGCGGGTGAGCGGATGCTCGAAAGTCTTGCCGACCTCGATATCCTCGAAATAGAGCCCGCCGCGCTTGTGCCGCTGCGCCGTGTTCTGCATCGCCGCTTCTCCGCTCGTTACCGCCGCGGCTCGCCGCCAGCCGCTATTGTTAAGCTTCCGTTTACCATAATTGCCCATGCTCGACATGCCCTGGATAAGGCATTGTCGACCACGTGGCGTCCCGACCCAAGGCATTGCAAGGGGACCCATGTCGGCCATTACGCTCAACGCCAATCCTACGCCGCAGATCAAGGGCGTGATCCAGCAGGCGGCCCGCTCGACCGGCGCCAGCTTTGAATACCTGATGACGACGGCGCAGATCGAGTCGAACCTCAATCCGTCCGCGCAAGCCCCGACCTCGTCGGCGCGGGGACTTTATCAATTCATCGACCAGACCTGGCTCGCCACCATGAAGCAGGATGGTCCCGCGCTCGGCTTCGGCCGTTACGCCTCGGCGATCGTGCAAGATCAGGACGGCCGCTACGACATTCCCGATCCGGCGATGCGCACGGCGGTCATGAAAATGCGCGGCAATCCGGCGGTGAGCGCGGTGATGGCGGGCGCCTTCGCGCGCAGCAATACCGCGCAATTGACCGCCTCGCTCGGCCGCGCGCCGACCGAAGGCGAGCTTTACATCGCGCATTTCCTCGGTCCCGATGGCGCGGAAAAGCTGATCAACACCGCGGCCAAGAGCCCGCGCACGCCTGCCGCGAGCCTGTTTCCTTCGGCGGCCGCAGCCAACAAGTCGGTGTTCTACGACCGCTTCGGCCGCGCGCGCGACGCGCGCGATGTCTATTCGGTGCTGACCGGCCGTTTCGCGGTTGCCCGCGCGACCGGTGCGACGACGACCTTGCGTGGCACCATCGAGGCCAACACGCGCTTCGTTCGCTTGCCGGTGAACGACACGGCGGGCGTCACCGGCGCCTATGCCGAGGCAAATGCCAGCGCCAACACCGAAGCCGATGCGCCAGTGTTGCCCGACACCAGGCCGCTGTTCCAGGCCATGTTCAACGACCGCCGCCGGCTCGGCGTCACGCCGGTGGTCAGCGAGCTGTGGACGACCGCCAAGCCTGATGCCGGCGCCGGGGCGGCAAACGCGCCGCCGGCAAAGCAAATGGATCTGTTCAGCGACGGCAAGCAGGACGCGCGCAGGCTGTTCGGCGCCGGCGATACCTGACGTTTCAGGGCGCACGCGGCTTGTTGCCGTTAACAACCGACAAACAAGCATGGTGAACGCTTTGTTAAGCGTCGCGCGGTAGGCTTTTTTCGTTGCCGCGCGTTGTACGCGGCCTTGTGGTGGCGTCGGTTCAGGCATGATTGTTCGTCAGTTTTTGCAGTGGTTGCGTACCGCATCGCCGGGAGACCGGGCCGATGCCACGTCCGCGCTGGCGCGGGCCTACCTTTATTCCGAATTATCCACTGACGATCTCGCCGCCGCCGAAGGCGCGATGATCATGCTGCTCGACGATCCGTCGCCGCTGGTGCGCGGCGCGCTGGCGGAAGTCTTTGCCTCGAGCCAGAAAGCGCCGCCCATCGTCGTGCATGCGCTCGCGGCCGACCAGCCGGATATCGCGTTGCCGGTGTTGTCGCGTTCGCCGCTGCTGCACGATGCCGACCTCGTCGATCTGGTCGCGACCGGCCATCCCGAGTCGCAATGCGCGATTGCCACGCGCGCCATGCTGCAGCGTCCGGTCGCAGCGGCGATCGCGGAAGTAGGGTCGGCGCAGGCCTGCCTCGCGCTCATTGAAAATTCCGATGCCGACGTGACCGACGCGTCGCTCGACCGCATCGTCGAACGGTTCGGCCATCTTGCGCCTATTCGTGAAAATATGCTGGCGCGCGCCGACCTGCCGGTGTCGGCACGGCAGGCGCTGTTGAGCAAGCTTTCTGAGACGCTCGCCGGCTTCGTCGTGTCGCGGCATTGGTTGCCGCGCGAGCACGCACAATACGCCGCCAAGGAAGCGTGCGAAAAGGCGACGGTCGCGCTCGCCGCGGAGATTCCGTACGAGGACATCGGCGCGCTGGTGCATCATCTGTGCGTGAGCGGACAGCTGACCGCGGGCATGATCCTGCGCGCGCTGCTCTCGGGCAATGTGGTGCTGTTCGAGGAAGCGCTGGCCGAATTGACCGGCATGGATCTCGACCGCGTCACCAGCTACGTTCATGACAAGAACATTTCCGGCTTCCATGCGCTCTACCGCAAAGCCGGCCTGCCTGACGGCGCCTATCCGGCGTTCCGCGAAGCGATCGCGGCGATGCGCGAGGGCGCGCTGATCGGCGAGCAGGGCGGGGCGGCGCGCCTTAAGCGCCGCATGACCGAGCGGGTGCTGGCGCGCTGCGCCGCCGACGCCGACAGCCAGATCGAGCCGCTGCTGGCGCTGTTGCGGCGCTTCGCGGTCGAGGCCGCGCGCGAGGAAGCCCGCATGTTCTGCGACGATCTCGTGGCCAATGACCGGTTTGCCGGCGACGTCAGACTGGTGGCTTGAGGCGCCTTGAATGCGAAACGCCCCGCTGTCGCGGGGCGTTTTTTGCATTTCCGGGCCGCTCAATCGGGAATGATCGACGGGCTCATGCTGATGCCATCGAGATAGTCCGGCCGGTGGCGATTTTCGCGGACCAGGAATTCGTCGGTGACCTCGCGCAGGCGCTGCGTGAGATTGGCCGCCAGTTCCTTGGCGTCGGAGCGCGAATATTCACGGTGAATGGCGCGCACCGCGTCGACGTGCTGGTCGACCAGCGTGAGCGGAATGCGGGTCGCGTCGGGCGTGTGCTCGATCAAGCGGCACAGACTGTCGGCCGACGATGCCACCGCCGGGAAACCAAGCGTCGCGGCCTGGCCCTTGATGTCGTGCGCGGCGTGAAAGAGCGCGTCCTTGTTGGCCTTGGTGAAGCCGCCGGTCTTTACCGCTTCGCGCGCCTTGTCGAGGCGGTCGCACTCGGTATTCATCCAGGAGGCGAACTCGGTCGAAAGCTCGGCCAACGCCTTTTCCGCGCGCTCGACCGGATCGCTTTCGCCCGATTCCAATGGCTTGACCGTGACAAGCTTACGCAGCTTGTTCTGCGGCGTGATGATCTCGTGATCGGCATAGGTCGAGACCGCCGAACTATCTTTAGAAGGCATTGCAGTTCCGCTCCATGATCAACCCGGGGCACGGACTTTTTCGAGCAAGGCTGCCTGGCGGATGACGTCCGCCTTGCCACCCTTGCGACGTTCGGGCCCGACGTAATTCGGGTTGACGTTACGGCGTCGATCGGGACCGAAATAGCTCTTGGTCTTGATGAACGGGCGCGGATTGGCGACCACGTTGACGATGCGCTGATAGAGCGCCTTGGCCGAAATCGGCTTGGCCAGAAATTCGGTAACACCGGCGTCGCGCGCGGCGGTCACGCGTTTTTTCTCGGAGTGGCCGGTGAGCATGATCACCGCCACGTAAGGGTTTGAATTGGCGCCCGGCTGGCGGATCATTTGCGTGAGCTCGAGGCCGTCGAAGATCGGCATTGCCCAGTCTGTGATGACGATGTCGGGAATGTAATGCGTGAAGGCCTCGAGGCCGGCGGCGCCGTCTTCAGCTTCGTACACTTCACGGGCGCCGAAGCCGTGCAGCAGGGTGCGCATGATCCGGCGCATATGGGCGTTGTCGTCGATGACGAGAAAACGTAGTCGGTTGAAGTCGATGCGGACCATTGGCGCCCTAGGCGCCAGGAGTGGTTGCCGGCACCTTCTGGAAACCTAGCCGGGGGCCGTTAACGAATGGTTTAGCATAAGGGTCTTGCGACCAGTATTCCGGTATGGTTCGAACCGGGAGCCAGCCGGTCGATGGTACGAGACGCGCAAAGCAGCAAATCGGGGCCGCCATGAAGACGATTTTGATCCCGACCGAAGACCACGACGCTATGCCGGCCGTCCTTGAGTCGGCGCTGATGATCGGCCGCAGTTTCGGCAGTTACATGGAAGGTTTTGCGGTCCGCCCGGCGCTCGGGACCTATGTGACCGTGGAGCCGGTCAGCAGCCTGGCGATCTCGGGCGTCTATGACACCGAGGCGCCGGCCACGGCGCGCCGCGAATTCGAATCCTTCATGCAATCGCGCGGCGTGCCGCAGGCGGACACACAGCCCGCCAGTCTGTCCTACGGGTGGCCGATGGCGGAGGCGGCCGACGACGATTTCATCGGGAGCTACGGCCGTACCTTCGACCTGACCGTTCTCGGCCGGCCGGGCAGGGCGGCTGAAAATCCGCGCATGCCGCCTTTGGAGGCGGCGCTGTTCGAAAGCGGCCGGCCGGTGCTGATCGTGCCGCCGGCGGTGCCGAAAAGCATCGGGCGCAATATCCTGGTCGCCTGGAACAGAAGCACCGAGCAGGCCGTCACCAATGCGTTCGCGCTGCCGCTTTTGCGGATGGCGGAAAAAGTGACGATCCTGACCGTGGAAGGTGGCACCACACCCGGCCCGTCGGGCGAGCAAGCCGCGCGCCATCTCGCGCGCAATGGCATCAAGGCGACGGCCTTGACCGTCAAGCCGGGCGCGCGCGCAACCGGCGAAATCATTCTCGAACACGCGACGTCGCTCGGCTGCGACCTGCTGGTGAAGTGCGCCTACACGCAAAGCCGCTTGCGCCAGATGATCTTCGGCGGTGCCACGCGCCATATTCTCACCAACGCAATGTTGCCGGTCTTCATGGCGCACTGACGTAACGTAAAAGCGCGCATCGGGATCGAATATTTGTCCGTCGGGCAAGACCAGACTCTTTTGAAAGCACCGGACCCGAAATTTCCGGGCTTCGTAACGATATTCCCGTCGATCATGCTGCCGATGTTTCTGGCGGTGGTGGATCAGACGATCGTCGCCACCGCTTTGCCGGCGATTGCGGCCGCGACCGGCGCGGTCGAGCGCGTGTCATGGATCGTCGTCGGTTACCTGATCGCATCGACCATCGCGGCGCCGATCTACGGCCGGCTGGGCGATGCGTTCGGCCGCCGCCGCCTGATGTTCGTCGGGCTCGCGGTTTTCATTCTGGCTTCGCTGCTGTGCGCGGCGGCGCCGACCATCGAACTGCTGACGCTCGCGCGCGTGTTGCAGGGTCTCGGCGGCGGCGGGCTGATGACCTTGTCGCAGGCGCTTATCGGTGAATCGGTTCCGCCACGGGAGCGCGCGCGCTATCAGGGCTATCTCGCCGCGATCGCGGTCTCGGCCAACACCTTCGGGCCGGTGGCGGGCGGTTATTTGACCGAGCATTTCGGCTGGCAATCGATTTTCCTCATCAACGTGCCGATCGGTCTCGGCGCGGTCGCGCTGACCTGGCGGATGCCGGCGCACCGGGCTAGCGAACGCGAGCCACGGCGGCCCGATCCGTTCGGCCTGTTGTTTTTCACCGTGTTCGTCGCGACCGCGTTGCTCGCGCTCGAACAAGCGCAGCATGTGAATATGCAGGCCTTTCCGCTCGCCGGCGGCCTGTTCGCGGCGGCGCTCGTCGCGCTCGGGCTGCTGATACGGCAGGAAAATCGGGCGCCGTCGCCGCTCATTCCGCTCAAGCTTCTGCGTCAGCCGGCGATCTGGCACAGCGACGCGATGGCGGCATTTCACGGCGCCGCGCTGGTATCGCTGATCACGTTTGCGCCGGTCTACCTCGAAGTGGTGCGCGGGGCGTCACCCTCGGAAACCGGCCTGCTGCTCGTTCCGCTGACGATCGGGATCGGCAGCGGCTCGCTGGTGACGGGCCGGCTCGTTCACAAGACCGGATACACCGCGCTGTTTCCGATTGTCGGTCTCGCGCTGGCGACGGCGGTCTTCATCGTGCTCGCGATCTGGGCGCCGACGCTCGGCACCGCCGCGTCTGCGTGGCTGCTGTTGGGCAGCGGCCTGTTCATGGGCACCGTGATGGGCGTCGTGCAGGTGACGGTGCAGTCGGCGGCCGGCACGGGGCGGCTGGGGGAGGCGGCGGCGTCCGTGCAGTTCTCGCGCTCGATCGGCGCGGCGTTCGGAACCGCGCTTGTCGCGACGACGCTCTTTGCGGTGCTGACGATCCGGAATCCGGAAGCCGCGCGCGTGTTTGCGATCATGGTCGAACATGCCGGCGCTGCCGGGCCTGCGCTGGCGGCCGATCAACGCGCCGCCATTCAGGGCGACATCACCGTCGCGTTCCGCGCGGCATTTTTGCTGATGGCGGCTTTCACGACCTGCGGCTTCTTTCTCGCACTCACACATCCGCTGCGGCGGATCTGAGCGCGGCGCAAAATTCCTAGAAGCCGAATTGCTCGCGCAAAATGCGTTCGTCCAGGTTGTGGCCGGGATCGAACAGCATGTTGATCGAAATCCCGTGATCCATGGCGACTTCGACCGAATGCACCGAGCGCACCTCGTCGTGGTCGGCGACCGCCGCAACCGGACGCTTGCCTGCGTCGAGAATGTCGATCGTCACTTTCGCCTTGTCGGGCAGCAGCGCGCCGCGCCAGCGCCGCGGGCGGAACGGGCTGATTGGGGTCAGCGCCATCAGCGGCGCATTGATCGGAATGATCGGGCCCTGCGCCGACAGATTATAGGCGGTCGAGCCCGCGGGCGTCGCCACCAGCACGCCGTCGGAGACAAGTTCCTGCAGCCGCTCCTTGCCGTCGATCATCACGCGCAGATGTGCGGCTTGCGCGCTCTGGCGGAACAGCGACACTTCGTTGATGGCGCGATGCTCGTGCGCGCGGCCTTGCGCGTCGCGCGCGCGCATCAGCAGCGGATGGATGACGGTGATGTGCGCGGCGCTCAGCCGCTCGACGAGATCGTCCTCGGCGAAGTCGTTCATCAGGAAGCCGACGGTGCCGCGATGCATGCCGTAGATCGGCTTGCCCGAGTTCATGAACTTGTGCAGGGTTTGCAGCATCAAGCCATCGCCGCCGAGCGCCACGATGACGTCGGCCGACTTCGGGTCGGCATTGCCGTAGCGCCGCTCGAGCCGTTCGCAGGCTTCGCGCGCCTCCGGCGTGGTGCCGGGGACGAAGGCGATGGTCTTGAAACGCTGGAGCGGGCGGTTCATCGACGGCTCAAGGGATAAAACAATGGAACGCGCGGTGCTGCTCTATACGACCTACCCCTCGATTGTCGAGGCGGAGGAAGCAGGTCGCAAAATCGTCGAAAAGCGGCTCGCCGCCTGCGTAAACATCCTGCCGGGGATGATCTCGCATTACTGGTGGGAAGGGAAAATCGACCGGAACGAGGAAGCCGTGATGATCATCAAGACTCGCGCATCGCTGGCCGAGCCGGTCCGCGCCGCGGTCAAGGAGATGCATTCCTACACGACGCCGGCGGTCCTGGTGCTGCCGGTCGAAAGCGTCGACCCGGCCTATCACAGATGGATCGTGGAGGAGACCGCGGCGGCGAAGCCTTGAAACGAAATCGCCGGGCGTAAAGCCCGGCGATAATGTCGTTGCGGTTGCGACCGGCTAGTAGCTGGCCTTGCCGTCGATCACGTCCTTGAGCTCGCGGTATTCCTTGCACGAGGTATTGCCGCAGATCAGCTTCACCTTCGCGAGGAAATCCTCGGCCTTGAGCCGGTTGCCTTGCTCCATCTGCCACATGCCGTAATAGGACCAGGTGCGCACGTGGTCGGGATCGGCGGCGAGCGCCTTCTCGTACCAGTATTTCGACTCGTCGTACTTGCCCATCTTGCGGTCGGCGTAGCCGATGTAATTCGCCACGTCCGGATGCTCGTCATGGCCGAGCGCATGCATCGCCGCGATGCCGGCTTCGTACTGGCCCGAAACGATCAGCGTGCGGGCGGCGCGGTAGTCGCGCAGGAATTTCTCGTAGGCGACCTGCTGTTGCTGCGTCTCGATCGCGCTGCTGCCCTTTTTCTTCTTCTTGTTTCCGTCATCGGATGGCGGCGGATTGTCGGTGCCGATCGCCATAACCGGCTTCATGCTGAAGCCGACGGTAATCAGGACGGCAAAGAGTACGATGCTCACCCGGCGGAGGAGCTGCGTCATGTGGATACCTCGAAAGTTGGAACCTGTTGTCATGGTAAGCCAGAAACGCCCGGCCTGATGTCAAAAACACGTGCCTGGAGAACATAGTCCGTAACGGTTCCGTGAAGTTTTAGGGAAATCCGTTTCGGCCCGATGAACGGCGGATAACACGGCGTTTCAGAATGCATTCAGCGCAGGACGCCCACATTCGCGGGTAACATCGGCAAAGTGCCGACCGGCCGATTCCATCCGGGTTTGCGGCAAACCCAGTCATAAGGAAGAGAACCATGTTCAAGACCATTGCGGCGGCTTTGCTCGCCACCAGCCTGATCGCCGGGCCGGTGCTGGCGCAGGGCACGAGCACCAACACGCAAGCCGGCGCCAGCGCCACGGCCAACACCAATGTCAAGGCCGACACGAAGAAATCCACCAAGAGCGCGACTCACAAAGCCAAGAAGACGAGCAAGCACGCGAAGAAGAATACGAAATCGAAGACGAGCACCCAGAAGCAGGGCTGACGTTTCTTCCGTCCACGACAAGAGGCCGGGTTATCCCCGGCCTCTTTGCTTTTTGCGCGCGGCTTTCCTCAGCAAAGTTTGCATGCGCGCCTTCGCTCTTGACTCGCGCCGTAATGCACGGGAACATTTTGCTGTGCTGGTTCCTCGGGTCATTCCGGGGACGAAAGAGGGAACACGGACCTGTTAGTTCGCAGCAATCCGTGGCTGCCCCCGCAACTGTAAGCGGCGAGCTTTGCGCCCATCATGGCCACTGGGAAACTGGGAAGGCTGGACGCTAAAGCAACGACCCGCGAGCCAGGAGACCTGCCAGCGCAGTCACCCAACCGGTGGACGGGGCGTCCATACGGAGCGCTCTTTCGCAGCGGTGACATCAATGCCGTTGCGGGGGCCGTGAGAGAAAATCCTCCCACGACTTGTTTCAAGAGTGTGCGTAACGCGTGACGTAGCGCGCAACGTCCACATCCCTTCGCAGCGGGTTTGGTTCACCCGATGCGCAACGCATTCGCGTTTGCGCAAACGAAGGAACGTTGCGTCATGGGAACGACACTGCGAAGTCTGTGCGGCGCGCTTGCGCCGGCGCTTTTGGTCGCGGCCTCTGCGGCCGCGCAGGACAGTCCACAGAAATTGCCGACAATCGACGTCACCGCGAGTCGTCTCGGCGGCGGCATCGTCGGCGCCTCGACCACGGTTATCACCGCCGAAGACATCGCGCGGGCGCCTGACGCGACGCTCCAGGATCTGCTCGGCCGCGTTCCGGGCATTCAGACGTGGAGCACGTTCGGCGGCGTCAACGGCGCCGGTACGGTCGTGGACATACGCGGCTTCGGCGCGACGGCCGCCTCGAACACGCTGGTACTGATCAACGGCCGCAGGCTTACCGACATCGATCTCGGCGGCGTCGATTTCAGCTCGATCCCGAAGCAGAGCATCGAGCGCATCGAAATCACCCGCGGCAACAGCGGCGCCGTGCTTTACGGCGATGGCGCGGTCGGCGGAGTGATCAACATCATCACAAAGAACGGCGTCGGTGCATCCCCGACGGCGCGGATCGAAGGGGCCTTCGGCTCGTTCCAGCAACATGAGGAGACCGCCTCGGCGGCAGCCTCGAGCGGGCCGTACTCGGCGTCTGCCTACGGCACGGCAATCGATTCGAACGGCTACCGCCAGAACAATGCGCTGCGCCAGCGCGACGGCATCGGCGATATCCGCTACACCGGCACCGACGGCACCGCCTATTTCAATGTCTCCGCCGACGACCAGCTTCTCGGCCTGCCGGGCGCCCGGCGCGTCACGCTCACGAGCAGCGAACTCGTCACCGACCGCACCGGCGCCACCACGCCGACGGCCTTCGCCACCAAGCACGGCGTCAATCTGACGCTCGGCGGCACCCGTAATCTGGCCAACGACTTCGAGCTCATCGTCGACGGCGGCGTGCGGTACAAAAAGCAGGATGCCTTCTCGACGCTGTTCGGCTTCAGCACGTCGGACGCGCGCGAACTGACCACGGCGTCGTTTACCCCGCGCGCCAACATCACGCGCGATTTCCTCGGTCTGCCGTCAAAGATCACGACCGGCATCGATGTCTATAACGCCAGCCTCGCGGTGGATCGCAGCTCGCTGCTCGCCGATCCGCCCATTCATGCCTACGGTCTCACGCAAACGACGGTCGGCGCCTACTGGCAGCACACCATCGGCATCTTGCCCGACACGGATATTTCCTACGGCGCGCGTGAGCAGAACACGCAATTACGCGCGAGCGACAAGTTCGACGTCACCGCGCCAGGTGCGTTTGTGTTCGATGCGCAGGCAATTCCGCTCACGCATCAGGAGTGGAACTACGCCCTGCACCTCGGCGCCGAGCATCGATTCAGCGACGCCTTTGCCGTGTTCGGGCGGCTCGCGCACAGTTTCCGCACGCCCAACGTTGACGAGCGCATCGGCGTCAACGCATTTCCGGTCAATTTCGATCTGAAGACGCAGACCTCATGGGATGCGGAAGCCGGCATTCGTGCGCGTCTCGGGCCGGTCGATCTGCAATCGAGCGTCTATGACATGCGACTCAACAACGAGATCCTGTTCATTCCGTTTCCGCCGATCGGCGCCAACATCAATCTCGATCCAACCCGCCGTTACGGCGTCGAAAACAGCGCAAGCATCCGTATTACTGACACCGTTCGCGTCAAAGGCGGCCTGACCTATACGCGCGCGGTGTTCCGCGAAGGCCCGTTCGCCGGCAACGACGTGCCGCTGGTTTCGAAGTGGACCGGCAACGTCGGCGTGTCCTGGGACATTCAGCCGAAGGCTTTGGTGCTGGATGTGGTCACGCGCTACGTCGGCGCGCGCCGTATGGACAACGACCAGGCCAATTTCCAGCCGCTCATCCCCGGCGTGACGCTCGTCGACCTGCGGCTCGGCGGGCAGGTGGACCGGTTCTTCTGGTCGGTCGCGGTCCAGAATCTGTTCAACGTCTATTACTTCGACTATGCGGTTGCGAGCAGCGCCACCTTTGGCACCTACAACGCCTATCCACAGCCGGGCCGGACATACATGGTGCGGGCGGGTGCGGCGTTCTGACCGGCCAAGAACTCTGCTAGATTGCCCTCCTGCTTTTTGCGGGAGGGCGATCCATGCATTTGAGGCAAGTTGTTCTGAGCGTCGCGTTGCTTGCGGCAGCGGCGCTGCCGTCGTTTGCCGCCGACGACATCATCGACGCTATCGATCAGGCGCGCAAATCCTACCAGGCGGGCGACCTGCCGGGCGCGAAACAGTCGCTCGACATGGCCTCGCAGCTCATCGGGCAGAAAAACGCCGAGGGCTTCGCCGCGCTGTTGCCGGCGCCGCTGCCGGGCTGGAAGGGCGAGAAGCCCGAAACAGCATCGGTCGGTGTCGCCATGTTCGGCGCGTCGTCGGCGAGCCGGCGCTACACCGGCCCGAACGGCAAGGATGTCGAGGTGCGTATCACCGGCGATTCCGCGATGGTGATGCAGTTCGCGCAATTGCTGGTCAATCCGGCGATCGCGGGCGCCATGGGCAAGCTGATCCGCGTCGGCAATCAGCGTGCAATTCAGACGCGCGAGGGCGACGTCAACATGGTGGTCAACAACAAGGTGCTGGTCACCGTCACCGGTTCGGCCGACGAGAGCGCAAAGCTTGCTTACGCGCAGGCCGTGGACGTCGCGAAGCTGTCGAAGATGTAAGCGCTAGAGCGGCTGCCACATCACAGGCACCAGCTCGAAGCCGGTTTTGGTTTTGACGATGTGGCCGGAAGCCGGGAAGGGGAAGTGGTACGCCTCGACCAGCATCCGGTCGGCCGCGGCGCGGTCGAGCATGTGCTTGCGCGCGGCCACCGCAAGAGGCCCGTCCATGTCGAATGTCGGCTGCCATTCCGGATGGCGCACGAACAGATACGGATTGCGCGCGGTGTCGCTCATCACCAGCATCGATTGATTGCCTGACGCGACCGAGAACGCGGTGTGGCCGGGCGTGTGGCCGTAAGCCGCAATTGAGGTAATACCGGGCGCGACTTCCTGGCCCGGCGTGAACCGGCGCACTTCTCCGGCGATGTCCTTGAAGATGCGGCGCGCGTTGCGGAAATAACGCAGTACGGCATCGCGCGCGCGGCTCTCGTTGCCGTCATCCATCCAGAACGTCCATTCCGGCTCCGGCACCAGGATTTCCGCATTGGGAAAGACCTTGTCGCCGTCCTTGGTCTTGATGCCGTCGATGTGGTCCGGATGAAAATGCGAAATGACGATGGTGTCGATCTGCTTCGGCTCGACGCCTGCGGCGGTAAGATTGGCGAGCATGTTGCCGGCGGTGTCGACGATCTGGCCCGCGGTGCCGGTGTCGATCAGGATCAGCTTCGCGCCAGTGTTGACCATCAGCGCGGTGAACGACACGGGCAAAATGCCGGGCGCCAGATAAGCGTCGGTGAGCGCCTTGTCGACGGCGCGGCCACCCGCGTTGCGCACGAATTTATCGTCGATCGGCAGATACCAGACGCCGTCGTAAAGTGCGGTCACCTCGTAGGTGCCGATTTTGGCGCGATAGACGCCGGGGCCTTGCGTGCCTGCGGCGGGCGCCGTAGCGCGCGCAAGCGGCGGCAGTGCCGCGGCGGCGGCGGTCATGGCCGAACCGGCGATGAGGTCGCGGCGCGAAAGCGGCAGTGGACGCATCACGAACTCCTCGGCATCTACACACCGGCGTCGACGGTTCTATTCCATGTGATGCCGGCTCGCGCGTGTATGTCACGCGCGTTATGATGGAGAGATGAGGGCGCGAGAAAATCAGGGGACGTTTTCCATGAAATGGCTCGCGCTTGCGGCGACGCTGCTGATGGCCGGTTGCAGCACGGATATCGAACCGACGCAGGAGCAGCTCAAGGCCATGTGGGAGGCGCAGAACGTCTATCCCGAACACTCCAAGAGCGACCTGCTCAGCTTCATGCGCACCTATCTCAACGATCCGGTGAACGTCCGCAGCGCGCAGGTGTCGCAGCCGTTCCGCAAGAAAGTCGGCTTTGGCGAGCGCTTCATTACTTGCGTCAGCTACAATTCGCGCAACACCGACGGCAAATACATGGGCGTGAAAGAAGGCGTCGCCGTCTACACCAACGGCAAGCTTGCAAGCTTCATCGACGTGACGCACGAGGTGAAGGAGCTTTGCAAGGATGTCGCGCTCGCGCCGTTTCCCGAACTGGAAAAATTGCAGCGCTTTCATCCATAGCTCGCGCGCGCCGGATGCGCGGCACGACCGGCGAAACGCCGGACGCATGGCAACGCCGCCGGGCCAACGGCTCGGCGGTGTTCCAGATCAGTCAGTGAGGCCGAAAGTGAACGACGCGAAGAACGAGAGCGACGGGGTCACTTGACCTTGAGGTTCTCCGCGGATGTCTTTCCACGGTTCTCGACGAGCTCGAACTGAACGGTCTGGCCTTCGTTCAGCGTGCTAAGGCCCGCGCGCTCGACTGCGGAGATGTGCACGAACACATCCTTCCCGCCTTCTTGCGGCTGAATGAAGCCATAGCCTTTCGTCGGATTGAACCACTTAACGGTGCCCTGCGGCATGCTTGCTCTCCGGAAGTATTACTAACCTGGCTAGTCTGGCACAGTCGGGAACAGCCGGAAAGGTCTTTTGGAAGAGGGCGGCGGCGGCAAATTGCATTATTTTTGAGAGGTATGGCAGAGGCCGGATGGTGCCGGGTGAGGGAATTGAACCCCCGACCAACGGTTTACAAAACCGCTGCTCTACCGCTGAGCTAACCCGGCCTTGGCCCGCCAGAGCTATCAGCGTCGCCTCCCTGTCACAAGCGCCACGGGTTCGGCATCCGCGGGCAGCGGACGGGGGCGGGCGAGGCGCAGGCCTTGTTATGGCGGCCAAGGCGGGCCGTTATCCGGGGGTCTGACCGGACGCTAAAGCGCCGGCGCACCGTCCAGATGGTTTTGGATCGCGGTGCTCGCCGCGTCGGCCGCAAATTTCATCAGCGCGACGTCCCAATCGGTTTCCTTGCGGGCTTCGCGAAACGCCAGCACGAATGTCCCGTAGGGCGTGACCTGCCGAAGCAAGACCGGCCGCGACTGCACAGCCCTGATGCCATGCTCGAGACAGTGGTTGCGCCAGTGCTTGTCGAAAAATGTATCGGCCGTGAGGTCGCCGCAGGTGATGATTTCGCCGCGGGTGATCGCGCGAACGCACGAGCCGAAATCTGGCGGATCGAGCGGACAGTTCGTTATCCCGTCGGAAAACGAACGCGGCAGACTCGGAAACAAGGCTTGTTCGATATACGTGCGTGTCGGACCGCAGATCGTCAGACCCGCAATTGACCCTTTGGCCAGAGTTTCGACATGGCCGCAGAGTGCCGTGAGCGTAGCCTCCAACTGTGGATTTGCGGGCATGGCCGTTACGGCATCCAACTCGTCAGCCTGCACCCTACAGCAGGGCTTGGGTGACGACTATACACTTTGACATTGCGAAATGGCCCGCGCCGAACGGGCGCGGGCCAAGACGTGAGCCAACACAGGAAGGCGGCGGCCGGCAGCGCCGCTCCCTTTAGCCGGTGTGCGTGATATCGCGGTCCTTGGTTTCGGGCAGGAAGATCAACCCGACGACCAGGCTCATCGCCGCCACCACAATCGGATACCAGAGACCGGAGTAGATGTTTCCGGTCGCCGCCACGATGGCGAACACCGTCGCCGGCAGGAAGCCGCCGAACCAGCCGTTACCGATGTGATAGGGCAGCGACAGGCCGCTATAGCGGATACGGGTCGGGAACAGCTCGACCAGCCATGCCGCGATCGGTGCGTATACCAGCGTGACATAGATCACCAGGATGGTGAGCAGGATCACCGTCATGACGTAGTTGATCTGCGCCGGATCGGCGCTCGGCGGATAGCCGTGCTTGGTGATGGCGTCACCGAGCTGCTTGGCGAAATCCGGCGTGCCGGTCTGGATGATCTCTTCGCCGACCTTCACACTCGCCTTGGTCCCCGCCGGCGCAGCTTCGTTGCGGTAGTTCACCGAACGCGAGACCAGCGCCGACTTGGCGATGTCGCACGAGGTGGTGAACTTCGCTACGCCGACCGGATTGAACTGGAACGAGCATTCGCTCGGATCGGCGATGACCGTGACCGGTGCCGACGCAAGCGCCGCTTCCAGTTTCGGATTGGCGAAGTGCGTAAGCCCCTGGAAGATCGGGAAGTAGGTGAGCATGCCGAGCGCGAAGCCGGCAAGGATGATCGGTTTGCGGCCGATCTTGTCCGAGAGCCAGCCGAACAGGATGAAGAACGGCGTGCCGAGCAGCAGCGAGATGGCGATCAGGATTTGCGCGGTGATCGCCGGCACCTTCAGCGTCAACGTCAGGAAGAACAGCGCGTAGAACTGCCCACCGTACCAGATCACGGCTTCACCCGCCGTCGCGCCGAGCAACGCGAAGATCGCGATCTTGGCGTTCGACCAGTTGCCGAAGGCTTCCGTCAGCGGACGCGTGGATCCTTTGCCTTCCGCCTTCATGCGCTGGAACACCGGCGATTCATTCAGCTTCAGCCGGATCCAGATTGATACCGCCAGAAGAATGGCCGAGAGCAGGAACGGGATGCGCCAGCCCCAGGCCGCGAAGGTCGGCTCGCCCTGGGTGGTGCGAACGCCGAGCACGAGCAGCAACGCCATGAACAGGCCGAGCGTCGCCGTCGTCTGAATCCACGACGTGTAGAGACCGCGCTTGTTCCTCGGCGCATGTTCGGCGACGTAGATCGCGGCGCCGCCGTATTCGCCGCCGAGCGCGAGGCCCTGCGCGAGACGCAAGCAGATCAGGATCACGGGCGCGATGATGCCGGCCGACGCATACGACGGCAGCAGGCCGATGAAGAATGTCCCGACGCCCATCAGGCTCATGGTGATGAGGAAGGTGTATTTGCGGCCGATGATGTCGCCGAGCCGCCCGAAGAAAAGCGCGCCGAAGGGACGCACCGCGAAGCCGGCGGCGAATGCTAGCAGCGTGAAGATGAATGCGGCTGTCGGATTGACGCCGGAGAAGAATTGCGCGGCGAGAATCGGCGCGAGCGTGCCGTAGATGTAGAAGTCGTACCACTCGAACACGGTGCCGAGCGAGGAAGCAAAGATTACCTTTCGCTCCTCGGCGGTCATGCCGCCTTCGCGGTATTGCGAAGCAGTCATCGCTGTCATGGACGTCGTCCCCTGTTGAGTTCTGGCTGCGGATTTTTTTCGGGGTTGAGCCCTCTCCCGCATGCTGATTACTGATTATTGGCTACCCCTATCGATAGATTATCTTTTTCTATCGATGAGAGTCTTTGCCGCTGTGGTCGTACGCCAAAAGTCGAAAGCCGCCTCGCGGCGGCTAAGCGGTTGAATTGGGCGGGGAATAAGGCCCTGAGCGCGCCGGTTGCGGCGCCCGCGCCCTGTTAAAGGGTGAGGGTCAACTGCTCGAGGACGTCGATCAGCCAGCTCGCGGCTTGCAGGACTGCGACGCGTTGAGCGAGCGAGTTGTCGCGGAACGCCTCGTTGAGCAGCTTGAGCGCGCGCCGGTAGGCCGGGTGCTGCGCCGACGCCGCGCCGAGTTTTGTGAGGCGCTCGATCAGTCTAGCGCGGTGCGCCTCGACTTGGTCATAGCGCTGACGAAAACTCGCGCGCCGTTTCTGTGGCGCGTCGGAAGCCGGTTCGTTTTTTCGATCCTGTGACAAAGTGAGTTAACTTTAATGCGATCGGTTATGCGTCGTCCAGTTTACCGCGCCTGATTTGACGGTATTGCGGCGGGCCGAAGGCGCATTGCGCAGTTAATGTTACTCAGCGAATGAATGCGGCGTAGTAAAGCCGTCCTGTAAAATGCGCCCAATCGTCATCGGAGACGCGGCGCATGCGCGCGCTTTTCGCCATCATCGTTCTGGTCTTCGGGATCGCCTCGGCCGCGCCGGCGCGTGCGGCGGACTACAACATTCACGATCACCATTATCAGCATCATGGCTACTACGCGCCCGTCGGCGTCCGCGCCGGCCCGATCGTCGTTTACGATTTCGAGCCGGGCGTCGTCGTGCGCGCATATTGGGCGCGCCCGTGGCGCGGCCGTCACTACTTCCCGACGCTGCACAAGGTCGACATCACCGCGCGCGGCGAGGCGGGCGATGCGGAGCCGGGCTACGTCGCGCGTCCGGCTGAAAGCTTCGAGCGCGAGTGGTCGACGTCGTCGGGCCTGATCGATCAGCAGATGCAGCCGCCGCTGCCGCCACGGGGCGCTGAGCCGCTGCCGCCGTTTCCGAAATCGCAAATGCCGCTGAAATGAAATCGCGAGAAAAATGAAAAACAAATCGCGCATGCTAGCGGCATTTGCCGCCGTCGCCGCCGCGACGATCGTGCCGGATGCCGGCGCGCACGGACAGACCTATGGCACGGCTTACGTCCAGCCTGCGCCGATCTATCCTTACGTCGTGCAGCAGTCGAACACCTATGTCGTGCCGCAGCAGGGCGGATATGTCGTGCAGCAGCAGCCGAAGCACGCTTATCCGTACATGCATTGCGTCAATTGCGGCTATCGCCCGCATCGCGTGCGCAAAAGCGTGAACGCCTATCCCGAATCCGCGCCCGATACGGAGCGCCGCCGCACGCGCAACGATCCTGCTTTGATCGCGGAATTGCGCAAGCGCGGCCGCGGCAAGATCGAAGGCAAGATCATTCACACGAAAAAGATCGTGCGCGAAAAGCCGATCGTGATCGTAACCAAGCGCTACGTGGACGATCCTCCGCGCGTGATCGAGCGCCATCACGTGGTCGAGGACGAGCCGCGCCAATCGAATCGCAAGCATGACACCAAGGGCAACGAGGTGCGCGTGATCCATGCCGAGGCCGAAGTCACCATTATTGGGCCTGATCGCATGAGCATCCGTCTGTTCCGCAAGCGCGGCGGAAACGCCAACGCCAAAGCGGACTGAATTTCAAAAGTTAGTGGGAGTGCGAGCGGCGGGCGAAAGCCCGTCGTTTTGCGTTCAGGCGCATGATCCCGAAAAGTTGAAACCGGTTTTCGGACAAGATCATGCGCAGCGAATTAGGCGCCGCTCAACATCCGGCTCGCGACATAGAGCCCGAGCGCCGCAGCGTTCGACACGTTCAGGCTCTTGATCCCGCCCGGGAGGTCGATGCGCGCGACGTGATCGCAGGTCTCGCGCGTCAATTGCCGCAGGCCTTTGCCTTCCGCGCCGAGCACCAACGCGAGCGGCGTGCGCAACGAAACATCGGCGAGGTCAACGTCGCCGCTGCTGTCGAGCCCCACCACAAGGAAGCCGCTCTGCTTGAGCGCCGCGAGCCCGCGCGCGAGGTTCTGCACGTTGATAAGCGGCACATGTTCGAGCGCGCCGGAGGCGGCCTTCGCCAGCGCGCCGGTCGCGTCCGGGCTGTGGCGCTGCGTGGTCACGATCGCCGTTGCCGCAAACGCCGAGGCCGAGCGGAAGATGGCGCCGACATTATGGGGGTCAGTGATCTGGTCGAGCACGAGAACGACGCCCTTGGCCGGCAAATCCTCGATCGCGGGCGAGGGCAGCGGGTCGGCTTCGAGGTAGAGGCCCTGATGCACGGCGTCGGGCAAAAGGCGCTCGGCGATCGCCGCCGGCCGCACGATTTCCGGCTGGATCGAGGATTTGATGCCTTCGTCGGTGAGCCGCCG
>JBAUHH010000243.1:0-4977 GCA_049680165.1 Pseudolabrys sp. | reverse complement strand
ACAGGAAATAGCTCTGGTCACGCTCTTCCTCGCGCGCGCGGTAGAGCGCGCGGCCGCCGGCGGCGAGCCGCCGCGAGGCGATGTAATGCCCGGTCGCCATCACCTTGGCGCCAAGCTCGCGCGCGGTGATCAGCAGATCGTGGAATTTGATCGAGGTGTTGCACTCGACGCACGGCACCGGCGTTTCGCCGTGGATATAGCTCTCGGCGAAGCGGTCGATCACCGCTTCCTTGAAGCGGCGCTCGTAGTCGAGCACGTAATGCGGAATGCCGATGCGCTCGGCGACGGCGCGGGCGTCGTAGATGTCCTGCCCGGCGCAGCAAGCGCCTTTGCGGTGGGTGGCCGCGCCGTGGTCGTAAAGCTGGAGCGTGACGCCGATCACGTCATAGCCTTCGGCCTTGAGCAAAGCGGCCGTGACCGAGGAGTCGACGCCGCCGGACATGGCGACGACGACGCGCGTGTCCTGCGGCCGGCCTTCGAGGTCGAGACTGTTGAGCATGCTGATCCTTACTATAGGTAGCGATGGAGGGGGCGCAATGCGATCGGGCAAGGCAAAACCGGCATTTCGCCGGCCCATTTGAGCGATACGGCAATAATTGCCCGTGACCCGGAGCTTGAGGGCCCCCGCGAGGCAGCCCGCCTGAGTGTTTTATGAATTAAGCCATTGATTTAACTACGTTTTCAAAAACTGTTCCAAGTGGCCTGCGGATTGCAGAAGACCCGGGTGGATATCCACTTGTATGAGGTCTGCAGTGCCCCAGTCAGCGTCCGAACCGAAAGCGGTGCCAGCGTTTCAGCCGCCCGGTCCTCCCCCCAAGCGTCCAGCCAATGCGCAGCAGGATGCTGACGAGCCGTTCGCGAGCCTGCTCGATATGAGCCCGCCGCCGCCCCCACCTCCTCGCCGCGACGATCCGCCCCCGCCGGATGCGAGCCAGCAGCCCGATCCCACGTCGAATTCCGACCGGTCGGACCAGACGGCAAGCTCTCGCGACAATCAGTCCTCGGACCGGTCCGCCGACCGCAGTTCGCGCAGCGACAACGACAACAAATCGGCCCAAAGCTCGAAAGACTGCTCAAACAACAACTCGAACGATGGTCCGAAAGCCGCGGGCAAAGACAAGAATACCGACAAATCGAAGCAGGCCGACGGCAAGTCGGCCGACACGAAATCCGCCGACGGCACGGCTACTGGCGACCCCAAAGCCAGCGCCGACGCCAAATCGCCCGACACGGCGCTCCCGCAAGCTCAGGCCACCGATGCCATCCCCGCTCCGGTCGCTGTCGCCCCAACCGTTTCGGCCGTAGCCGTCGCCAATATGGCTACGCAAGTCGACGCCGGAACTCCGGCCGCTGGCGACGGCGGCAATGCCCAACTGCCCGACCTGAAAATATTACAGGTCGATGCACAGACCGTCGGCGCCAATGCGGCAAAGCCGGCTGACGTACAAACGGTCAAGCACAATGCCAGCGTGGCTGCCAAGGCCGATGGCACGAAGACCGATGGCACGAAGACCGACGACGCCACAAGCGACGACGACACCACGACCGATGGCGCCGCAGCGAACGGAAAGCCCGCGCTGCTGGCCAACGCGGGCGACAAGAATGCGGCCACGCAGGCACACGCCCATGCCGACGCCGATGCCCCCGCGCAGCACGACCTTGCGCGCTTCGACGTGCCCGCGCCGGCCGGGGCGGACGCCTCGGCGGCAGCCGCCGCCAAGTCAGGCACCGTGCAAACGCAGCCGATCAATATGCCCGCTCCGACAAGCGGAACGGTGCAGGCACCGCAGAACTCAGCCACCACGGTGGCGCAGCAAGCAGTGCCTGTCGCAGGGCTTGCGGTCGAAATCGCGGGCCGGGCGCTTGCCGGCAAGAACCACTTTGAAATCCGTCTCGATCCGCCCGAACTCGGCCGCATCGACGTCCATCTCAACGTCGACAAGGACGGACAGGTGACCTCACACCTCGTTGTCGATCGCAGCGATACGCTCGATCTCCTGCGCCGCGACGCCAGCGGATTGGAGCGCGCACTGCAGGACGCCGGCCTCAAGACCTCCGACAACGGCCTTCAGTTCTCGCTGCGCGATCAGTCCATGGGCCAGCAAAGCACGCCGAATTCCACGCCCGACACCGCGCAGATCGTCGTCCGTGACGACGCCATGCCGGCGGTCGAAGCGACGCAACGCGGTTATGGCCGTTTCGCCGGAATGGGCGGCGGCCTCGATATCCGGGTTTAAGGAGCTGTCATGACCGCCGTATTGCCGACGACAACCACCCAGACCAACCCCGGCACCACGTCGGTGATCGACAACAACGAGATCGCCAGCAACTTCACGACTTTTCTGCAGCTGCTGACGACGCAATTGAAGAACCAGAATCCGCTCGATCCGCTCGACACCAACCAGTTCACCCAGCAGCTCGTGCAGTTCGCGCAGGTCGAGCAGCAGATGAACACCAACTCGCAACTACAGACCCTGATCTCCTTGCAGGCGGCCCAGCAGTCGACGACCGTGCTCAGCTTTGTTGGCACCACCGTGGTGGTCGACGGCTCGACGTCGTCGCTCGCCGGCGGCAAGGCAAACTGGACTCTGAACGTCACCAAACCGGCGACGGCGACCATCACGATCAAGGATTCAACCGGCCAGACCGCCTATAGCGGCACGGTCTCGGTCAACCCTGGCGGCCAGCCCTTCACCTGGGACGGCCACGGCGCCAACGGCAAGGTTTGGCCCGACGGGAATTACACGGTCACCGCTACCGCGGTTGACGCCACCGGCCAGACGGTCCCGGTCACGACCGAAATCCAGGCGGTGATCGACTCGGTCGATCTCACGCAGAATCCGCCTCTCCTGTCGATCGCGGGCCAGAACTACACCCTCGACAAGATCAAGAAGATCGTCCGTTCGGGCAGCTAGGCTGCCCTATCGCGGCCGAAAATCCCGCGGCGCGCCGGTCAAAAGCGCCCCATCCGTAACCAAAAGGTTATCGGAATCCGGCCAAACTTTTGCTGGTATGGGAGATTGGCTTAGGCAAATCTTAAGCGGCGGCTTGTAGTTTTTGCCTAGTTTAGTCAGTCGAGTTTTGTTGTGAGTATCACTATGAACGAACCCCACCGCCCGAGGGTGAAGTACGTCATCGGGCCCGATGGCAGCCCGCTCACGATTGCGGATCTGCCGCCGCCGTCAACGAAGCGCTGGGTCATCCGCCGCAAGGCCGAGGTGGTTGCCGCGGTCCGTGGCGGCCTGCTGTCGCTCGAAGAGGCGTGCGGCCGCTACACCCTGACGGTGGAAGAATTCCTCTCCTGGCAGTACTCGATCGACCAGCACGGCCTCGCCGGCCTGCGCACCACGCGCATCCAGCAATACCGCTCCTGAGACTCTCAAACGCGAGCGCGTGACGTCGCCGGCCATTGGCCGGCGATTTTGTTTTAACGGACCGGCCTAAAGCGCTCCGCCCGTTTGTGAAAACGGCGGCGCGAGCGCGCGCGGCATTAACCGGACGCTAACTATAAACTGGGCAAATCTTGCCGGGTAAGGCGCTGAACGCGCTGCTTCGCGGTGAGGCAAAAAACCAGTGCAAGGTCTTCTCAGCTTCTTGCGATCGCTCGGCGCGGCGCGAATGGCGGCGATGGTTGCCGTCACGCTGGCGCTGGTCGGATTCTTCTCCTTCATCATGGTGCGCGTGACAACGCCGCAGATGGTGCCGCTGTTCACCGACCTGACGCTGGACGACAGCTCCTCGATCATCAAAGACCTGGAGCGGCAAGGCGTCGCCTACACGCTCAAGAATGACGGCGCCATCATCATGGTGCCGAAGGACAAGGTGGCGCGGCTGCGCATGAAGCTTGCCGAAGGCGGCCTGCCGAAAGGCGGCGGCGTCGGCTACGAGATCTTCGACAAGACCGACACGCTCGGCGCCACCACCTTCATCCAGAACATCAATCACCTGCGCGCGCTCGAAGGCGAGCTCGCCCGCACCATCCGAAGCCTCGACCGCGTGGAGAATGCGCGCGTCCACCTGGTCTTGCCGCAGCGGCCGCTGTTCTCGCGCGACAAGGCCGACGCCTCCGCCTCGATCGTGCTGAAAGTGCGCGGCCAGCTCGAGCCGGCGCAGGTGCGCGCCATCCGCCATCTGGTCGCGACCGCAGTCAACGGCCTCAAGCCGGAGCGCGTGTCGGTGGTCGACGAAACCGGCCGTCTGCTCGCCGACGGCGCCGAGCAGGAAAATGCGATTGGCGGCGCCAACGCAGACGAACGCAAGGTCGCGTTCGAGCGGCGGATGCGCGAGCAGGTCGAGGCGATCGTCAATTCGGTGGTCGGCCCGGGGCACTCGCGCGTCGAGGTCAACGCGGATTTCGATCTCAACCGTGTTACGCAAACGTCGGACAAATACGATCCGGACGGGCGCGTGGTGCGATCGAGCCAGACGCGCGAGGAAAGTTCGGCCACCAGCGACGGCAAGGACGGCCAGGTCTCGGTCGGCAATGAATTGCCCGGCGGGCAGCAGCAGAAATCCGACACGACCAATACGCCGCGCGATCAGAACCGCAAGACCGAGGAAATCGTCAATTACGAGATCTCCCGCACCACCAAGACCGAAATAATCGAAGCGGGCCGGGTTAACCGCATCTCGGCGGCGGTACTGGTCGACGGCACCTACGGCAAGGACGCCAAGGGCGTGGCCACCTACCAGCCGCGCTCGAAGGAAGAAATTGACCGCATCGCCGCGCTGGTGCGCACCGCGATCGGCTACGACCAGAAGCGCGGCGACCAGGTCGAGGTGGTCAATCTCCGCTTCGCCGAGACGACGCCGGTGCCGATCAACGAGCCGACCGGCTGGATGAGCTACATCTCGTTCACCAAGGACGACATCATGCAGGCCGCCGAAATGGGCGTGATGCTGCTGCTCGGCCTGATCGTGCTGCTCATGGTGGTGCGGCCGCTGGTACGCCGCATCGTGACCCCGGAAGGCATGCAA
>JBAUHH010000242.1:0-1595 GCA_049680165.1 Pseudolabrys sp. | reverse complement strand
GCCGGCCAATACCGTGCCGGTGGCAAAGCCAATCAGCAGCACCTCGATCGAGCTTAATGCGCGGCCCGGAATTGTGCCGTCGGCGACGTCGCGCACCAGCGCGCGCACCGTCTCGCTGAACGGCGGCACCAGCAGCGGATTGTCCAGCCAGCGGCCGTAAAGCTCCCACGCCAGCGCCAGCACGATCAGGATCGCGATCTTGCGCAGCCATGCCTGATTGTAGATTTTCTCTGGCCACGTGAGCGGCTTCGCGACGATGCCGAATTGATCGGGGCCTAGCGTCTCGAAAAAAGCATTTGGCCGTTCAGGCGCCTTGAGCATGCGGCACCTCCTCGATCTGATCGGCAAACAGCATCTGGTGAATCTCGCGGCCGAGCGCGGCGGCTTCGTCGGAATGTTCCTGTCCGCGCGGCACGCTGTTGATCTCGGCCTTCACCTGTCCCGGATGCGGCGACAGCAGCAAAATCCGGCTGCCGATCTTGATCGCCTCGGGGATCGAGTGCGTGACGAAGAGCACGGTGAAATTTATTTCATCCCACAAAGCCAGCAATTCGTCCTGCATGCGCGTGCGGGTGAGTGCGTCGAGCGCGGCGAATGGCTCGTCCATCAGCAGAATGTCCGGCTCCATCGCCATACCGCGTGCAATGGCGACGCGCTGCTTCATGCCGCCGGAAAGCATGTGCGGATAGCTGTTGGCGAAGCCGGTGAGGTTGACCTTCTCGATGTAGTGCATGGCGCGGTCGTGCGCGGCCTTGCCTTGCAGCTTGCCGGTGGTCTTGAGCGGGAAGGTGACGTTCTCCAGCACCGTCTTCCACGGCAGCAGCTGATCGAATTCCTGGAACACCATGATCCGGTCGGGGCCGGGCTTTCTGATCGCTTCGCCTTTCAGCCGGATTTCACCTTCGGTCGGCTGTAGATATCCGCCGACAGCCTTGAGTATCGTCGACTTGCCGCAGCCGGAAGGGCCGAGCACGACGAAACGGTCGCTCTGCAACACCTGAAAGCCGACGCGGTAGGTTGCGGTGATAAGGTGCTGCTGCGTCTTGTACTGGATGGTGACGCCGCGGACGTCGAGCAACAGCCGCCCGGCCTCCGCATCGCGGCGGAGCGACGCCTCGGAATTTCCCGTCCTGGTCTCGCCCGATGAGACGGGACTGGACGCGAGCGCAGCGCCCCTCGTCATCAGCTTTGTCCTCCCACCTTGGTTGTTTTCTAGTTTTTTGTCCGAGACTTGAGGTCTCTTGCCGCCCAATAATAATTTGGACGGTTTCGCCATGCCTGTCCATGAGGGTCTCTATGCTTGGGCCAGCTATCTGGTCGTGGCCATGCTGGGCTAGAGTGCGCGCCGAGGAAGCGCGGAATGAAGTCGCAAGGCGTAGTGCGTATCGGCGCGGGGGCGGGAACATCTGACGACCGGATGGTGCCGGCGCTGGAACTGGCCGAGCGCGGCGATATCGATTATCTCGTATTCGAATGCCTCGCCGAGCGCACGGTGTCGCGCGAGAATCTTTCACGCAGCAAAAATCCCGACCATGGCTATTCGCCGTCGCTGCATGCGCGCCTGCGCATGGTGCTGCCGGCCTGCGTGCGCAACG
>JBAUHH010000241.1:0-4053 GCA_049680165.1 Pseudolabrys sp. | reverse complement strand
CTTCCGAGCTTCGGAAAATCGAAGCCGTTGTCTTTCATCTCAACCTGCATGGTGAACCCGGCGGCGAAACCTATGCCCTGGATTGGCGGCGGCGGCAGCACCCGCACGGTCGCGTCGTCGATCGGCGCCATCGCCTTGTTGAGGCTGTTCAGCATCGGCAGCAGACCTTGTGCCGAGCCACGGACGTCCCAATCCTTGAGAATGATGTAGGCGACACCGCTGCTGGCGAGCGAGGCGTTGTTGTCGAGCGCCGATATGCCGGCGATGGTGATGACCTTGTCGACGCCCGGCGTCTTCTGCGCGAAGTCCGCCATGCGATCAAGCACGCTCTGGGTTCGCTGGAGCGAGGCGCCGTCCGGCAGCTGCACGGTCGCGATCATGTAGCCCTGATCCTCGACCGGGATGAAGCCGGTCGGTATGCGCGAGAACGCGTAGATCGTGCCGGCGATGATCACGATGCCAATGACAGCCATCACGCCGGAAATACCAACGAGCCGCCGCATCAGGCGGGCGTAACCTGCCTCGACGCGTGCATAGACGTTATTGAAGCCGCGATAGAAAACGTTGCGCTTCTCGGGCGGCACGGTCGGCCGCAGCCACAGCGCGCATTGGGTCGGCTTGAGCGTCACGGCGTTGATGGCGCTGATCAGCGCGGTCGCGGCGATAACGAGCGCAAACTGCGCGTACATCTGTCCCGTCAGTCCCGGCAGGAACGCCGCCGGCAGGAACACCGACAACAGCACCAGCGTGATGCCGATGATGGGCCCGAGCAGCAGCTCCATCGCGCGGATCGCGGCCTGCGGCCCGGTCATGCCCTGATCGATATTATGCGCGGCACCCTCCACCACGATGATGGCGTCGTCGACCACGATGCCGATCGCAAGCACGATCGCGAACAGCGTCGCGAAGTTGACGGTGAAGCCGAGCGCCGCCATCGCGGCAAAGGCGCCGATGATGGTAACCGGCACCGTCGTCGCCGGCACCAGCATTGCGCGCCAGTCCTGCAAGAACACAAGGATGACGATCAGCACCAGGATCCCGGCTTCGATCAGCGTTTTGTAGACCTCGTCGATCGACGCTTTCACGAACACCGTGGTGTCGAACGGAATGTCCTGGACGAGGCCGGGCGGAAATTCGCGGGCGAGCTCGGCCATCCGCCCTTTCACTTCATGCGCGACGTCGAGCGCGTTAGCGCCGGGCGCCAGGAAGATCGCGAGACCCGCCGCCGGCTTGCCGTTGAGCGTGAACACCTGCCCGTAGGTCTGCGCGCCAAGCTCGACATGCCCGATATCGCGCACGCGCGTGATCTCTCCGGCCGAGCCGGTCTTGACGATCACGTCGGTAAATTCCTTTGCGTCGTCGAGCCGGCCGGCAACATTGAGCGTGTACTGGAACGAGACGCTGTTGGGCGCCGGCGGCATGCCAATCTGTCCGGCCGTCACCTGCGAATTCTGCTGTTGCAGGGCGTTGATCACGTCCTGCACGTTCAGGCCGCGCGCCTCCATCTTTTCCGGATCGAGCCAAACGCGCATGGCATATTGGCCGGCGCCGAAAACGGTAACGCTGCCGACACCGGGCAGCCGCGAGATCTCGTCCTTGAGATTGATGGTGGCGTAGTTCGCAAGATAAAGGCTGTCATAACGGCCATCCGGCGATGAGAGCGTGACGATCTGAAGGATCGACGTCGATTTCTTCTGAACCACCACGCCTTGCGACTGCACCGCTTGCGGCAGCGCCGCGAGCGTCGTCGAAACGCGATTCTGCACCAGCACCTGCGCCAAATTGAGATCGGTGCCGATCTTGAACGTCACGGTCAACGTGTAGGTGCCGTCGGCGGCGGCATAGGACTGCATGTAGATCATGCCTTCGACGCCGTTGACCTGCTGCTCGATCGGCAACGCGACGGTGTCGATGACCGTGCGAGCGTCGGCGCCGGGATAGCGCGTGGTCACCTGCACCGTCGGCGGCACGACGTCGGGATATTGCGCGACCGGCAATTTCAGGAGAGCGATCGCGCCGAGCACGACCGTCAGGATCGCGATGACGTTCGCGAGGACCGGACGCTCGATGAAAAATTTCGAGATCATGACGCCGGCTGCGGGTCGACTTTTTGTCCGGGAATGGCGCGCAGGATGCCGCCGACGATGACCTTGTCTCCGGCGGCGAGACCTTTCTCGATCACGCGCAGGGAGCCCTCGAGCGGCCCGACTTCGACCGGACGCTGCTCGACCACGTTGTCCTTGCCGACAACGAGCAGATAGCGTCCACGCTGATCAGTGCCGAGCGCGACATCGGGAACGAGCAGCGCGTCGTTTCGCGTGCGGACCGGAATCCGCACGCGCGCGAACATGCCAGGCAGGATCACACGGTTAGGATTGTCCAAAATGGCGCGCGCCGTCAGCGTGCCGGTCGTGGAATCGACCGTGGGCGAGGCGTAATTGAGTGTGCCTTTGTGCGGATAGCCCTCCTCGGTCTGCAATCCGATCTCGACCGGCACTTTCTTGAGGTCGTCCGCCGTCAAACCTCGCCGCCTGATTTCGGCGCGGATGCCGAGCACGTCTTGCTCGCTGATGTTGAAGTTCACATAAATCGGATCCGATTGAACGATGGTCGCCAGCACGGTCGGCGAGGAGTTCGCGCCGACAAATTCGCCGATCGAAACCTTGCGCGCGGTCACGATGCCGTCGAACGGCGCGGCCACGTGAGCGTAGTCGACGTTCATGGCGGCAAGCTTGGTGTTGATCTCCGCCTGCTGGAGATTGGCCTGGCTGTTTTCGCGCGTGGTCGTGGCGTTATCGAGCGAGACCCGCGTTCCCGATCCGGTCTTCGCCAACTCCGACTGCCGCTCGAAGTCGGTTTGAGCCTGCTTGAGAGTTGCGCGGCTGCTGGCTTCCGCGGCCTGCGATTGCTTGAGCTTGAGTTCGTAGGTCTCCGGCTCGATGCTGAAAAGGACTTTGCCCTTTTTCACCAGGTCGCCGTCCTGATAGTTGATGCTCTCGACGAAACCGGCGACTCGCGCGACCAGATTGGTCGTGTTGATGGCGGCGCTGTTGCCGGTGGCTTCGAGATAGTAAGTGACGGGGCGCTGGGCGGGCGGTGCGACCGTGACCTTCGGCGGCGGCGGCGCCACGTAGGTGTTGCGTTCGCCGCAGCCAGCAAGAACGAGGAGCGCCGCGACGGCCGCGAACGCGGACGAATTCCTGCACCGTGTCGCATCAAGCTTACAGCGCGCCGCACCTGTACTCATTGGACCCCCGCCGGGGCACCAATTTGCCGATGCTGGTTCCCCGCCTTACGGCTGCCTAGGTTTCCGCGATTTCCAGTGCATTGCAAGCGTCATTCGGGACGCGGCCACGCCAAGCCCGAAACGAAACCGGCGCCGCGTGGGGCGGCGCCGGACTTGAAGGCTCAGCCGATCAGGGAAGCGCTACGAGCTGGCGTTGAGAACCGTGACGGCGCGGCGGTTCTGCGACCAGCAGGAAATGTCGTCGCAGACCGCGACCGGGCGTTCCTTGCCGTACGAGATGGTGCGCATCCGGTTACCGGCGATGCCGCGCGAAACCAGATAGTCGCGTACCGTCGATGCGCGCCGCGCGCCGAGCGCGAGGTTATATTCGCGTGTGCCGCGCTCGTCGGCATGCCCTTCGACCGTGAAGGTGTAGCGGTTGTAGTTCGTCAGCCACTGCGCCTGCTTGTCGAGCGTTTCACGCGACTTCGCCGTGAGCTCGGACGAGTCAGTCTCGAACCACACACGGTCGCCGACATTGACGAGGAAATCCTGCTGGCTGCCGGGCGCCGCCATCGCGCCGGCGTTTGCCTGCGAGTTCTCGGCGGGATTGTTGGCGCAAGCCGAAATGGCCAACGCGGCGGCGAGGACGGCCACGAGCCGCGCCCCACGAACGATTTGTCTGACATTCATCATGCCGGTGCCTCCATTCGCACGCGTTACCGGACCTCGCGTCCGGTCTAACAGGCCGTTCGTTAAGCGAACGTTCCATCAACCTTGATGGAGCCTTGCGTGACCCCGTAAAAATTATCGGACCGCCTTAAACC
>JBAUHH010000240.1:0-3480 GCA_049680165.1 Pseudolabrys sp. | reverse complement strand
CTGATAGGCGAACACCGAGACGACCTCGGCTTCCTGCTCGAGATCGATGAACAGGCGGATCGGCTCGCCGTGCCCGCGCCCGCCCGGAAGTTTCGCGGCGTCGATCGTGTAGAAGCGGCCGTTGGTGCCGAAGGCCAATAGCTTGGCCGTGGTTTCGGTGGGGAACGCGAACTTAAGCGCGTCGTCGGTCTTGAAGGCGACGTTGCCGAATTCGTTGACGTGGCCGCGCAGCGCGCGGATCCAGCCTTTCTCCGAAACCACGACGGTGATCGGCTCGCGCACGACCATCGCCTCCTCGATCGCCGCCTCATCGTGCTCAGGCGCTTCGGCGAAATCGGTGCGGCGCTTGCCGAGCGGCGTCTTCTTGCTGAATTTCTCGCGGACTTCCTTGATCTGTCCGGCGACGGTCTTCCATTGCTCTTTCGTGGAACGAAGCAGCTTCTCGACGTCGGCCTTCTCTTCGCGCAGCGCCACATTCTCGCGCTTGATCTCCATCTCCTCGAGCTTGCGCAAATTGCGCAAACGCATGTTCAGGATGGCGTCGGCCTGCACGTCCGAGAGCCTGAAGGCCTTCATCAGGACGGGCTTGGGCTCGTCCTCGCTGCGGATAATCTTGATGACTTTGTCGAGGTTGAGGTAGGCGATCAGGAATCCGCCCAGGACTTCGAGGCGATGGTCGATTTCCGCCAAGCGATGCTTGGAGCGGCGGATCAAAACTTCGCGGCGATGGTCTAGCCATTCCTTCAGGACGTCGGCGAGGTCCATCACCTTGGGCACCTTGCCCTTGGAGAGGACGTTCATGTTCAATCCGACGCGGCTCTCCAGCTCGGTCAGCTTGAACAGCGATTCCATCAGCAATCCCGAGTCGACGGTGCGGGCGCGCGGCTCGATCACGAGGCGTACGTCCTCGGCGGATTCATCGCGCACGTCGGCGACGAGCGGCAGCTTTTTCTCGTTGAGCAGTTCAGCAAGCCTCTCCACCAAACGCGATTTCTGCACCAGCCACGGTATTTCGGTGATGACGATGACGTAGGTGCCGCGACCGGTTTCCTCGACTTTCCATCTTGCGCGCACGCGGAACGAGCCGCGGCCGGTCGCATAAGCCTCCGCGATCACATCGCGCGGATCGACGATCACGCCGCCAGTCGGCAGGTCGGGACCCTGGATGTATTTCAGCAAGGTCTTGGCACGCGCGTTCGGATTGTCGATCAGAAACAGCGCCGCGTCACACAGCTCATGCGCGTTGTGCGGCGGGATCGCGGTCGCCATGCCGACGGCGATGCCTTGCGAACCGTTCGCGAGCAGGTTCGGAAACGCGCCCGGCAGCACCACCGGCTCGCTCTCGCTGCCGTCATAGGTCGGACGGAAATCGACCGCGTCTTCGTCGATGCCGTCGATAATCAGCCGCGCCACTTCGGTCAGGCGCGATTCCGTGTACCGCATCGCGGCCGGATTATCGCCGTCGATGTTGCCGAAATTGCCCTGCCCGTCCACCAGCGGGTAGCGCTGCGCGAAATCCTGAGCGAGCCGCACCAGCGCGTCGTAGACCGCGACATCGCCGTGCGGATGGAATTTGCCGATGACGTCGCCGACCACGCGGGCCGATTTCTTGAACGCCTGGCCCGGGTCGAGCCGCAATAGCCGCATCGCGAAAAGCAGCCGCCGGTGCACCGGCTTGAGGCCGTCGCGCGCGTCGGGCAGCGCCCGATTCATGATGGTGGAGAGCGCGTAAGCGAGATAGCGCTCCTCGAGCGCCTCCCGCAGCGGGACTTCCTCGACGTCGGAGCGCTCGGGGGGAATCAGTGTTTTGCCCATGGCCGATGGTTACAGCGCCGGTTTGCGATGAACAAGCAAATGCGGGCCTGCGACCATACGATCCATCAAAAAGTGCGTCTTATCTTGAACTTAAGGCGTACCATTTCGTTACTTACGTCGAGACCAATTGAGAACAATCCAAAAACACTTCTGTGCATTCTGATGGAGGAAATAATGCGGCGAACTGCTCTTGTTCTCTTCGCGACGCTGGCAGTCCTTGTCAGCGGCTCGCTCGTTTCCGGCCCGGCAAATGCCATGACACTGTCAACGCCCGCCGCCGTCCAGGCGGCGATCGATGACAGCAGCCTTGCGCAGGATGTCGCGTATGTTTGCCGCCGCGCCTGGCGCGGCGGGTATTGGGGCTGCGGCTGGCGCCGGGCCTGCTACTGGACCGGCGGGCATTACTATGGGCGTCGCCATTACTGGCGCCACCGTCACTACTGGCACCATCGTCATTATTATTGATCGCTCGTGATGGATAACAGGCAGCGGCCCCTTCCCGGGGGCCGTTGTCTTATCTCGTCTATGCAACGTCCGGCACGGCCCGCGTGATCGCCATGATGAAATGCGAACGCGCATCCGACAGCGAAAGGCCGCGCGGCTCGAGCACGTAGCGCGTCAGGAAGAAGCCGGTCAGCGCGAAGCCATCGGCAACATCGCTGCCCGCCGGCAATGCGGATTCCTCGCGCAGGAATGCCGGGAGCCGCAACAGCTTCTCATGCCAAGGCTCGCCGGCGCTGCGTGACACCGCGCGGCCCGATTTCGGCGACACGTAGACGAGGTCGCTGGTGGCACCGGTCGAGACGCATTGCTCGAGATCGAGCCCAAAACCGAGCTCGGCCAGCATCCGCAATTCAAAACGCGCGACCATCGGCGCCGTCGCGGCGGCGTCGTCGAACCGGTCGAGGATCGACTCAAGCGCCGCGTGGAGTGCGCTGTGCGGATCGCGTTCCGGCAACAGGCGCAACAAGGCGCCGAGATGCGTCACACCGAACATTGCATACGGCGTCGGAAACAGGGCGGCAGCGCGCAGGCGCAGGCCTTCCACCGTGAAGTGGCCGAGATGCTCGTCCAGACGCGCCCGCCAGGTCGCGCTGACGCTGTTGCCGGGCTGCAGAACCGGCTTGAGGCGCGAGCCGAAACCGCCATGCACCAGGCCAAGATGCCGGCCATGGTCGCGCGTCATCAATTCGAGGATGGCACTCGCCTCCCCGTGCCGCTTGACGCCGAGCACGGTGCCTTCATCGGTCCATTGCATCAGGCACCTTGTACGTCACTCTTTAGGAAATTCCAGACCCATGGCGCGATAGCGCTCCGGGTCGTCGCCCCAGCTTTCGCGCACCTTGACGAACAGGAACAGGTCTACCTTGGCTTCGATGATCTCGGCGATCTCCTTGCGCGCCGCCGCGCCGATCGCCTTGATCATGCTGCCGTCCTTGCCAAGCACGATCTTGCGCTGGCTGTCGCGCTCCACGTAGATAGTCTGCTCGATGCGGGCGCCACCGCCGCGCAATTCCTTCCACGCTTCGGTCTCGACCGTCGAATGATACGGCAACTCCTGATGCAGTCGCTCGAACAGTTTCTCGCGCGTGATTTCGGCGGCGAGCTGCCGCAGCGGCGCATCCGACATTTGATCGGGCGGATAGAGCCATGGCCCTTCGGGCA
>JBAUHH010000239.1:0-1628 GCA_049680165.1 Pseudolabrys sp. | reverse complement strand
GCGGAATTTCTCGGCATGGCGCGCATCCGCGCGCTCGAGGTCGCGACCTTCTACACGATGTTCAATCTGGAGCCGGTCGGCAAATTCCACGTGCAGTTTTGCGGCACCACGCCGTGCCGGCTGCGCGGCGCCGACGAGATCGAGAAGGTCTGCCGCAAGCGCATCGGCGAACAGGGCCACGTTACCAAGGACGGCAAATTCTCCTGGATCGAGGTCGAGTGCCTGGGCGCCTGCGTCAACGCGCCGATGGTGCAGATCAATTACGATTACTACGAGGACCTGACCGCGGAAAACTTCGGCAAACTGCTCGACAATCTCGCGGCCGGCAAGAAAGTGAAGCCGGGGCCGCAGATCGACCGGCAATTATCGGCGCCGGTCGGCGGGCCGACCACACTCAAGGCGAAGGCCTGATCGATGCTGGCAGACAAGGATCGCATCTACAAAAATCTCTACGGCCAGCATGACTGGGGTCTCAAGGGCGCGCGGTCGCGCGGGGCATGGGACGACACCAAGGCGATCCTTGCGAAAAGCCGCGACGAGATCGTCAACGAGGTGAAGGCGTCCGGCTTGCGCGGGCGTGGCGGCGCCGGTTTCCCGACCGGCCTGAAATGGTCGTTCATGCCAAAGCAGGTCGGCGACCGTCCGCATTACCTCGTCGTCAACGCCGACGAGTCAGAGCCCGGCACCTGCAAGGACCGCGAGATCATGCGGCACGATCCGCATCTTCTGGTCGAAGGCTGCCTGATCGCCGGCCGCGCCATGGATTGCCGCGCCGGCTATATCTACGTGCGCGGCGAATTCGTGCGCGAGCGCGAGCGGCTACAGGCGGCGATCGACGAAGCCTATGAGGCCAAGCTCCTCGGCAAGAATGCCTGCGGCTCGGGCTACGACTTCGACCTTTACCTCCACCACGGCGCCGGCGCCTACATCTGCGGCGAAGAGACCGCGCTGCTCGAAAGCCTCGAAGGCAAGAAGGGCCAGCCGCGGCTCAAGCCCCCGTTCCCGGCGAATGTCGGACTCTACGGTTGCCCGACCACGGTGAACAATGTGGAGTCGATTGCTGACGTGCCGGACATCATGCGGCGCGGGGCAGCGTGGTTTGCCGGCATCGGACGGCCGAACAACACCGGCACCAAGCTGTTCTGCATTTCGGGCCACGTCGAGCGGCCCTGCAACGTCGAAGAGACGATGGGCATTCCGCTGCGCGAACTGCTGGAGAAACATGCCGGCGGCGTGCGCGGCGGCTGGGACAACTTGCTTGCCGTTATTCCGGGCGGCTCATCGATGCCACTCATTCCGGCCGGGGCGACCGGCTGCGACGACCTGCTGATGGATTTCGACGGCTGCGCGAAGCATAAATCAGCGCTCGGCACTGCGGCGGTGATCGTGATGGACAAGTCCACCGACATCGTGCGCGCGATGACGCGCATCTCGTATTTCTACAAGCACGAGAGCTGCGGCCAGTGCACGCCGTGCCGCGAAGGCATGGGCTGGATGTGGCGCGTGCTGACGCGCATGTCGGAAGGGCGCGCCGAGAGGAAAGAAATCGACATGCTGTTCGAGGTGACCAAGCAAATCGAGGGTCACACCATCTGCGCCTTCGGCGACGGCGCGGCCTGGCCGGTGCA
>JBAUHH010000238.1:0-3982 GCA_049680165.1 Pseudolabrys sp. | reverse complement strand
GAATCCAGAGATGATCGCGCCGTTTGCAATTCTCTGCACTGGGTCCCCGCTTTCGCGGGGACGAGCGGATTAATATGGCTCTCGAAGATGACATTGCCTTGTTCGAGCGGGTGCCGACATTCTCTTTGCTCGGCAAGCAGGCGCTACGCATTCTAGCGATCGGCGCGGAAAGCCATCAACTGCCGATCGGCGCGGTGCTGTTTTACGCGGGCGATCTCGCCGAATCCGGCTTCCTCGTGGTCGACGGCGCGCTGCAGCTCGAGCCGGGCACGCCGAGCGACGGCGTCGAAATGGTTGCGGGGCCGGGCACGCTGGTCGGCGAACAGGCGTTGTTCACCGACGCGGTGCGGCTGGCGACCGCCACCGCGCTCGAGCCCACAACCGTGATCCGAATTTCGCGCAGCCTGTTCATGCGCATGCTGGAAGGCTATCCGGCCGCGGCGCGCAAATTGCGCGACGCGATGGCGACGCGCGCCGACCAGTGGGCGCGCGAGCTTGGCGGCGTCAAAACCGCGCTGGATACCGGCGAAGATCCGTTCCGCTAGGCTTCGACCGTCGCCGTCACCGGCACGTGGTCGGACGGCCGCTGCGCGCCGCGATAATTCTTGGCGATCGAAATCGTCGAGACGCGGTCGGCGAGCGCGTCAGAAGTCCAGATGTGATCGAGCCGGCGGCCGCGGTCGGCCGCGCGCCAATTGTCCATCGCGCGATAGCTCCACCAGGTGTAAAGCTTCTCCGGCTCGGGCGTGTGCACGCGCATGGAGTCGATCCAGCCGCCGGCGTTGCGCGCGAGGTTAAGCTTCTCGCATTCGATCGGCGTGTGCGAGACCACCTTGATCATCTGCTTGTGGCTCCAGACGTCGTGCTCGAGCGGTGCGACGTTAAGATCACCCACCAGAATCGCGCGCTCGCCGCGCGGCGGCCGTAAATCCTCGCAGTCGCGCATCTCGTCGAGGAACGAGAGCTTGTGCCCGAATTTCGGGTTGATCTCGGGGTCGGGCTCGTCGCCGCCGGCCGGCACGTAGAAATTATGCAGGCGGATCGGATCGCGCAGGCCCGCGCGTTCGCCCAGCACCACCGATATATGGCGGCAATCCGCCTTGCCGCAGAAATTGCGCGCGCCGGTCGTCTCGAACGGCCGCCGCGAGATCACCGCGACGCCGTGATAGCCCTTCTGCCCGTTGATCGCGATGTGCTCGTAGCCGAGACGCTTGAAGCGCTTGAACGGAAATTTGTCGTCCGGGCATTTCGTCTCTTGCAGGCACAGCACGTCGGGCCGTGCCGCCTTGATGAATTTGGCGACCAGATCGATGCGCAAGCGGACGGAGTTGATGTTCCAGGTGGTGATCTTGAGAGGCATTGGGACAATCTATGACGTGCGCCGCGCACTTTCCATTCGTCATGGCCGGGCTCGTCCCGGCCATCCACGTCTTATTGTTTTAAAACGCAGGAAGGCGTGGATGCCCGGCACAAGGCCGGGCATGACGGCCGAACGGCCGTCAATTCCGATAGCGCGTGTAGTCGATCCGGAACAGGTTGGGATCGGGCTTCTTGGTCGTGTCGAGATTGTAGACCGCGACCGTTGTGTCGTAGCCCTGCGGGTCGGTCACCGTCCACTGCTTGAGCTGCATGTCCTTGGTACTGAACATGATCATCAGGCGGCTGGTACCGACGATGCCGTTCTTCTCCTCCACCACGACGGTGATGAACACGTCGTCAGTGTAAAGCGCGACCAGGTTGGTGTCTTTCAAGAGATTGACGTGGTCGGAGAGCAGGAAGCGCAGCGGCGTCTGCGACAACGGATAGAGGTCCTGCGTCGCCAGCCTGCGGTCGCGCACCACCACCGATTGTCCATCGGCGACGATGTCGATGGGGCTCGGCGGATCATATTCGAAGCGCACGCGGCCCGGCTTCTGGATGAAGAACTCGCCCTGGCTGCGGCTGCCGTCGGGCCCGACTTGCACGAAGTTGCCGGACAAAATCTCCGTGCCGGAAAGATAATTGTTCACCCGGTCGATGACCGCGCGCTGCTGCGGATCGAGCGCGGTGGTCGCGCCCGGCTTGCCGAGCAGCGCCGCGAATGGATTGGTCGGGATGACGGCCGGCGGTTGCTGCTGCTGTTGTTTCTGCTGCTGTTGTTGTTGCTGTGGCGCCTGCGCGCGGGCGCGCAAAGCCGCGTCCGGGATCGCGGGCTTGACCGAGCCGGTGGCGGCGGGCTTGGGCTTCGAGGTTGGCAGCGGCACGCTCTGCGCCAGCGCGAGCGGCGCGCTCAGGCAAACGAACAGTACTGCAAATGCCGCCTTGCGAACCGTTGTGGTCATTTCGGTAACCGCTCGCGCCCCGCGATTGACCGGCTCTGTAGGCGCCGGCTGTGGCTATTTCACGGCCTTGCGGCCCGCCTCACCCTACGCCGACTTAATCGCGATACGCCCGATTCTCAATAGCGTTCCGCGTTCGGATCCTCCGGGATGAGAATCTCGCGCTTGCCAGCGTGGTTGGGCTGGCCGACGATATTTTCCTGCTCCATCCGCTCCATGATGGTGGCGGCGCGGTTGTAGCCGATTTGCAGCCGCCGCTGGATGTAGCTGGTGGAAGCCTTGCGGTCGCGTTTCACGATGGCGACGGCCTGCTGGTAGATGTCGCCGCCCTCGGCCAGTCCCATGCCGGTCGCGTCGAATACCGCGCCGTCCTCGCCCAGTTCGTCGCTGCCGGCGGTCACTTCCTCGAGGTATTGCGGCACGCCTTGCGACTTCAGGTGCCGCACGACTTTCTCGACCTCGTCGTCCGAGACGAAGGGGCCGTGCACGCGGCTGATGCGGCCGCCGCCCGCCATGTAGAGCATGTCGCCCTGGCCGAGGAGTTGCTCGGCGCCTTGCTCGCCGAGGATGGTGCGGCTGTCGATCTTCGAGGTGACCTGGAACGAGATGCGGGTCGGGAAATTCGCCTTGATGGTGCCTGTGATGACGTCCACCGACGGGCGCTGGGTGGCGAGGATGACGTGGATGCCTGCGGCGCGCGCCATTTGCGCGAGGCGCTGGATCGCGCCTTCGATGTCCTTGCCGGCGACCATCATCAGGTCGGCCATCTCGTCGACGATCACGACCAGATAAGGCAGCGGCTCGAGCTCGAGTTCTTCCTTCTCGTAGATCGCTTCGCCCGATTCCTTGTCGTAGCCGGTATGCACCGTGCGCGTGAGGCGCTCGCCCTTCGACTTTGCTTCGGAGAGCCGCGCGTTGTAGCCGTCGACGTTGCGCACGCCGAGCTTCGACATCTTCTTGTAGCGCTCCTCCATCTCGCGCACCGCCCATTTAAGCGCGACAACGGCCTTCTTCGGATCGGTCACGACCGGCGTGAGCAGATGGGGAATGCCGTCATAGACGGAGAGTTCGAGCATCTTGGGATCGACCATGATCAGCCGGCATTGATCCGGCCGCAGCCGGTACACCAGCGACAGGATCATGGTGTTGATGGCGACCGATTTGCCCGAGCCGGTGGTGCCGGCGATCAGTAAATGCGGCATGCGCGACAGATCGACGATGACGCTTTCGCCGCCGATGGTCTTGCCGAGGCAGAGCGGCAGCTTGGCGGTTGAATTGTTGTAATCCTCGTCGTCGAGCAGTTCGCGCAGGTAAACTTTCTCGCGCGTGGGGTTCGGCAATTCGATGCCAATGGCGTTGCGGCCGGAGACGACGGCGACGCGCGCCGACACTGCGCTCATCGAACGGGCAATGTCGTCGGCGAGGCCGATCACGCGCGACGATTTGATACCGGGCGCGGGCTCGAGCTCGTACAGCGTCACGACCGGGCCGGGGCGGGCGTTGATGATCTCGCCGCGCACGCCGAAATCGCCGAGCACGCTTTCCAGCGCGGTGGCGTTGGCCTGAATGATGTCGCTCGACAGCGTCGTGCGTTCGCTGGCGCGCGGCGGAGCAAGCAGGCCGAGCGCCGGCAGCACGTAGCCGCCGGCGGAGCGGCGCACGGC
>JBAUHH010000237.1:0-3845 GCA_049680165.1 Pseudolabrys sp. | reverse complement strand
TGCGTCCCACCTATGCGCGCTGGGCCTGTGTGACGCGCACGGCATAGACGGAATTGCGCCACTCGGAAAGCGGCTGGATCGCGCCATTGTTGCCGATCGCGCGTGACATCAGTACCGCCTCGCCCTCGCCTTCCGGCCGCCAGATCATGCGAAACCTCTGCCATGACCAGCCGAGATGCTTGTCGAGTTCCGCGCCACGCCAGATTTGCCCGCCATCGGTGGAGACTTCGACCGCCTTGACGCCGCCATCGGCCCACGACCAGCCCCAGATGTCGACGGCTTCACCACGGACCTGCGCATCCGGCGCCGGGCTGACGATCACCGACTCGGGCGCGACCTGCCAGACCGGGCGCGTGCGGCCGGGCTCGATCGGATCGTTGTAGAGCCGCGTGGTGAACGGCCCTTCGGCGCGGCAGTCAGCGAGGTGCAAGCGCGAGAGCCATTTCACGGAATTGGTGCCGTAAAAGCCGGGTATGAACAGCCGCAGCGGAAAGCCGTGCTCGGCATTGAGCGGCTCGCCATTGATCTCGTAGGCGAGCAAAACGTCGCCGCGTTCGAGCCGGTCGAGTGGGCAGTCTTTCAGATACAAATCCGACTTGATGCCGTCGTATTCGCCGCCGTCGCAACCGTACGACCAGAGGAAGCACGCCTCCGGCAGCAGGCCGAGCCCATTGAGCAGCGCTTTGAGGTCGGCGCCGCCCCAGACGACATTGCCGACCCGGCGCGTGGCGATGCGGGGATTGGCGGGATAGCCGGCGCATTGGTGGAATGCCTCGATTTCCTTTTTCGGCAACTGGCGGATCTGGTCGAACGTGAATGTTGCATGCCGGCGCACCAGCCCGGTGACGCTGAGCGTCCAGTCCTTCACGTCGATGCGCGGAATGCCGACATGCCCGAGCACGAACAACTCGCTCTGCGAGGTAATACGGTTGAGCATCTGATGCGGCAACAAAGGCACGCGCCGGAACGTGCGCGGCGGGTCCATCGTGACCGCCGGCGGGCGCAATCCTCGATCGGCGATATCCGCCATGAGCAAGCCCGAGCAAGATGATCTTCGCGCTCGTTCTAGCACAACGCCGAAACAAAAAAGCCGGCATCGCTGCCGGGCTTTTGGCCGCCCCGCTCGCCGGAGGTCAGCCAGCCGCGGCAAAATGCTGCGTGGCGCTACTGCCGCCGAAGCGCAGCGCCGGATTGCCCGCGAAGTCATAGGGCCCGGTATGCGTGAGCGCCCCTTCGGCATCGAGCCAGATCTTGCCGCCGAGCGCGCGCCAGCGGCGGCAAAAGCCGAAATCCTCGCTCAGATATTCTTTCGTCACCGGGTCGATCATGCATTCGAAAAAAGCATAGCTCTGCTCATTCGATTTATTCGGCGCATAGACGTGATCGGACGAATAGGCGCATTCGGGATAGGCCTCGACCATGCGCTCGAGCGCGCTCCGTTTCATCAGCATGAAACCGGTGGCGCAGTAGACGGCGGTGATGAAGGGACCCCGCCGTTCCAGCGCCGGGCTTGCGCAGAATTTTCCCACATATTGCAGCGCCGCGGTTTCGAGCGGCTCCCGGCTCTGAACCTGGGCCGGCGGATTCCATCGCAGCGCCTTCGCCGGATACATTCCGCCAACAATGTCCTGATCGAATTTGAGCATCCGGTGCACCAGCTCCGGCTCGAAGCTGAGATCGGAATCGATGAACATGAAATGGGTTGCCTCTTTCGCCGTCAGGAATTGCGAGACCAGCGTGTTCCGCGCTCGTGTTATCAAAGAATCCCGGCCGAGCAGATTGATGCTGACGGAAAAGCCGAACCTGTCCGTATACTGCATCAGCTTGAGCGTCGACATCATGTAGCCGGTCGTGACAAGGCCCCCGAAGCAAGGCGTTGCGACATAGATCAGCGGCGCGGCTGATTTTTGGGTCATTGCATTCCCATTGTTGCTGGAGTTCGAACGCTCGCGTTACAAGGCGGTCATTGCATTTTGGCCAGTGGCGTCGTGAGACGTGCCGACCGTGGATTTGCGTGTTTGCCTGGGCGATGGGCGGAAGGCCGCCATGATGACGGTGTCGATCCATTCCCCGTCGACGAAACAATACCGCCGCAATGTGCCTTCTTTCTTGAAACCGACCGTTCGATAAACATGGATTGCGCGCGCATTTTTGCTGAAGACGGTGAGCGATACCCGTTCCAGGTTCAGGTGCTTCCAGCAGTAATCGAGCCCCAGGCGCAGCGCTTCCTTGCCGAACCCCTGATTGCGGTTTTTCTCCTCGCCGATCCTGATGCCGATGTCGGCCGACCGGTGCACGCCGTTAATGCTGGAGATATTCAGATAGCCGACGATGGCCGGATCAGCGCATTTCCTGACCGCAAACATCACCTTGGTCGGGTCGTTGCCGAGGTTCTGGCACCACTGGAGGTGGTTCGCGAGGTTGACCGGACGAAAATTGCCATCGAGGCGAACTGCGGCGACGTCGTTAAACCACCCATAAAGCGACGCAAAATCGGCCGGGATAAGCGCGCCGATAACGATCTTTTTTCCGGCAATCATGAGTTCACCCAATTGGCCGCGTGCGGCGTCTATCGCTTTAAACGACGCAACAACGAGTGGAACCAGGTCCAGAAGTCGCGTCGCGATAGAACGCGATGCTTACGCCGTAACGTTGACGAGATTGGTGGACGACGTCGACGACGTCGTGGCGCCGGAGGTATCCGGCGCGGCCGTCGCGGGCTGTGTTTGACCGCCGCCACCGTGATGATGGTGACGATGGGGACCGCGCGCTTGCTGCATTTGCTGCATTTGCTGTTGCAGCGACGAAAGGTCCTGCTGCGCTTGCTGCATGTTGCCGGACTGCAAAGCCTGGCCGATTTGATTGAGCGCCTGCGCAAACGGATTGTTCGGATCCCCGTTGCTCTGGCTGCTGAGAGTCGAATAAGCGGATTGCGCCGCCGACATATTACCGGACTGGATTGCGCTCACGAGCTGTTCGAAGCTCTGGCGCATCGGATCCTGATTTTGCGGCTGCGGAGCGGTGACTGACGCGGACGAGATTGCCGAGATGGCCATGACACTTCTCCACTGGGATCGGGCCCTGCAGATAGTGTCGCCCCGCGACTCTGGTACGCCGCGATTATTGTCAATTTGTTAAACGTAATTTTCCGGCGATCCGGCTGTCAGCCATTCGCGCGCTCGATGAACGTGTCGATGGCGCTGCAATTGCAGCGTGGATTTGATTTGTTACGACGTGCGCGACGGCTTGGCAGGCATCGCAGCGCGACGCTGCTTTTTATAAACATTTTACGCGCGCAAGCATTTCTGACGCGGCCAACGGCGCTTTGCGACCGGAAATAATGTCACGTGCATCATCCGTCCTGCGGGCGATTCGGCGCGCCAAACAAAAAAGCCCGGCGTCGTTGCCGGGCTTTTGATTTCCTGTAAGGGAGAGCGCGCTTTAAGCGGCCTCTTCCTCGGCCGGTTCGTCGGAAGCGGCGGCCTCATCGGCCGGCTTCGGCCCACGCCTAGGGCCCTTGGCGAGCGCGCCCTCGATCTCCTTGATCGCTTCGGTCTCGGTGATGCGCTGCACCACCGCGATCTCGCGCGACAGACGATCGAGTGCGGCTTCATAAAGCTGCCGCTCGGAATAGGACTGCTCCGGCTGCGTGTCCGACCGAAAGAGATCGCGGACGACCTCGGCGATGGCGACGATGTCGCCGGAATTGATCTTGGCCTCGTATTCCTGCGCCCGGCGCGACCACATGGTGCGCTTGATGCGCGCGCGGCCCTTGAGCGTGTCGAGGGCGCGCTTGACCATCGGTGCCTCGGCCAGCTTGCGCATGCCGACGGATACGATCTTGG
>JBAUHH010000236.1:0-9610 GCA_049680165.1 Pseudolabrys sp. | reverse complement strand
ACGTGAACGCGGTGGCCGTCCCAGTCGCCCTTGGCGAGATCTTTTAGCCCGTCGCGCAGGAAAAAGACGCGGACAAGATTTTGCGCGGTCTCGCTGACCAGCAGCCGGGCGAAGGATGAAATCTCGCCTTTCTGCATCGACCTCGCGCTGCCGCCGGCGTGGACCCACAGATCGATCAGCGCGTAGGGGGCCGGGTAATGTGCTTTGGGCGCCTGCTTGGCCGCAGCGTTGCGCATGCGGGTGGCAAGCAGAGCGCGCGCGGGCGCGGTGCGAAGCAGCCAGCCCAGCGCGCCCTGTTTGTGCGATTTCAGTTTGCCGTCGACGGCGTCTTTGACGGCGGCGCGCACATGGCGCTCCTGCGTCACCGCGTCAACAATGCCGATCGCGTTCGCCGTGCGAGTGCGCTCGGTCTTGCCGGTCAGCATCATCGTCATCGCGGTGACCGGATTGATCAGGCGTGGCAGTCGCACCGTGCCGCCGAGGCCTGGATGCAGCCCGAGCAGTACTTCCGGAAAGCCGAAGCTCGCGCCGTCGATGGCGATGCGGTGGTCGCAGGCCAGCGCAAGTTCGAGTCCGCCGCCGAGACAGAAGCCGTGGATCACCGCCACTGTCGGCAGCAGCAGCCGATCGAGGCGGTCGAACACGGCATGCCCGCGCATGAGCAGAGCCTCGATTGCCGCAGTGTCGGTGACGCCGCGAAACTGGCTGATGTCGGCGCCGGCGACGAAGCCGTTTTGTTTCCCGGAGCGGATCACGACGCCGCGTGGCTTGTCAGCCTCGATCTTGGTCAGCACCGCGTCCAGTTCGGTCAGCACATCCTCGGACAGGGTATTTGTGCTGGCGCCTTTCTTGTCGAGCACCAGCCAGGCGATGCGGTCCTCGTCGGTGCGCAGGTGCCAATGCGCCCACGGACCGGCCTCCTGCTCGCCGGCGGCGAACGGGCCAAGCTCGAGATTGCGCGGTTCAAGCACGTCGAGGGCCGGCGTGTGCGATGTTTCTTTTTTCATGCCCTAGACCGTTTCGATCAGCATCGCGCCGCCCTGGCCGCCGCCGATGCATTCGGTGGCGATGCCGCGCTTCAATCCAAGCCGCTGCAGCGCGTTGACCAGATGCAACACGATGCGATTGCCGCTGGCGCCGACCGGATGACCGGCGCCGATCGCGCCGCCGTCGACATTAAGCTTGTCGCGCGGGATTTTTCCGGCGGCGCTTGGCAGGCCCAGCGCGTTGCGGCAGAATTCGTCGTCTTCCCACGCGGCGAGGCAACCGAGCACCTGCGCGGCGAAGGCTTCGTTCAATTCCCACAGCTCGATGTCGCCAAGCGCAAAATCGTGCCGCTTCATGATTTCGGTCGAGCAGAACACAGGCCCTAGTCCCATCACCGAAGGATCGATCGCCGACCACTCGCTGTCGCGGATGACGGCTTTGGCCGTGAGCTTGTGCTCTTTAACCGCGTCCTCCGAAGCGAGGATCACCCACGATGCGCCGTCGGTGATTTGCGACGAGTTGCCGGGCGTCACCTTGCCCCACGGCCGCTCGAACGCGGGCTTGAGCTTGGCGAGACTGTCGGCCGTGCTGTCCGGCCGCACGCCGTCGTCGTGGTCGTACACGGTGCCGTCGCGCGCGAAAGCCGGCTCGACCTCGCCTTTGAAGTGGCCGTCCTGTTGCGCCTGCGCGAGGCGCTGCTGGCTCTGCGCGGCGTATTCGTCGGCTTCACGCCGCGAAATATGAAACAGATGGCCGACCAATTCGGCGGTCTGGCCCATATTGAGATCGGTGATTGGATCGGTGAGCCCGCGCTCCAGCCCGATCACCGGCGCCAGCATCGCCGGCCGCAGGCCGAGCGCCGCCACCAGTTTCGACCACGGATCGCGCGCGCTCATCAGCCGGGCGAACCACGCGACCGCGCGCCGGTTGAAAACGAGCGGCGCGTGACTCAGCGATTCCGCGCCACCGGCAAGAATCATGTCGGCGCCGCCGTCGCGGATATAGCGATACGCGGTATCGATCGACTGCATGCCGGAGCCGCAATTGATCTGCACGGTGAACGCCGTCATCGTCTCGCCCATGCCAAGCCGCAGCGCGGCGACGCGGGCGGGGTTCATCTCGTCCGCAATCACGTTGACGCAGCCGAGGATAACTTGGTCGAACGCGTCGGGCGCGAATGGCTGGCGCAGCAGCAGCGGGCGGCCGCATTGTACGGCAAGGTCGACCGGGGTGAATGGGCCGGGCTTGCCTCGCGCCTTGATGAACGGCGTGCGGGCGCCGTCGACGATATAGACGGGGCGCTGCGTCACTCCGCCGCCACCGGCCGTCGCGGTTTTGCTCGGGATGGTACGTCTCCCTTCGTGGCTGCTGTTTTGGCGGCGCCGCGGGAGGTCAATTCCTCCGGCGCGAAATCGTTGACCGCGATCGCGGCGGAAACCGCCTCGGCCACGGCCTTCAGCGTCGTGGCCTCCGGGGCGGTGATGACGCCCTGCTTCTCGGCGGCGCCGATGTCGCGGATATGGGCGGCGTGCATGCGCGCGCGGATCGGCTCGGCGGCGACAGTGGCCGCGAAGGCGCGGTCGAGCAGCGCAACGCCGTCGGTCTGGCCGGGCTTCGAGCGATAGAGATCGGTTGTCAGCCGGTCGCGCGTCGCGCACGGCACGGTGAGGACCGCGGCGCATTGCGCAGTTACATGGTCGGACGGGCCACGGCGACGCGGGCCGAATGGTTGAATCAGAAACCGCAAGATCCACGCCACCGGCCGGCTGGGGAAATTGGCGATGATCTCGTCGAACCGTGTCTCGATGGTCGCGAGGCTCGCCTCCATGCAATAGGTCAGAAGCGGCAGATCATCCTGTTGTCGGCCTTCGTCGTTCCAGCGTTTGAGCACGGCGGATGACAGATAGAGCTCGGAGAGAATGTCGCCGAACCGCGCCGATACCATTTCCTGCCGCTTCAACCCGCCGCCGAGACTGAGCAGCGCGAGATCGACCGCCAGCGCGAAGGCCGAGGCGTGCCGGCTGAGCTGGCGATAAAAACGCGACGCTGCGCCGGCGTCAGGCGCCGGTGCGAACAAGCCGCCGGTCCAGGCGCGCACCCAAGCGCGAAACGTGTTGGCAATGCTATGGCCGACATGGCCCCAGAACGCCTTGTCGAAAGCGTCGAGCCCGGCGGCCTTGTCGGCGTCCTGCAGCGCCATCATTTCCTTGAGCAAATAAGGATGGCAGCGGATCGCCCCCTGGCCGAACTGAATCAGGCTGCGGGTGACGATGTTGGCACCTTCGACGGTGATGCCGATCGGCACGCCGCGATAAAGGCTGCCGAGATAATTCAGCGGTCCTTCGATGATGCCTTTGCCGCCATGCACGTCCATCGCGTCATTGACCGAGACGCGCATGCGGTCGGTCGCCTGCGATTTCATGATCGCGGTGACTACGGCGGGGTGGTGGCCGTCATCGAGCGCGGCACAGGTCATCCGCCGCGCACCGTCGAGCAGATAGGCCGCCGCCGCCATGCGGCCGAGCCGTTCCTGGATTGCTTCAAATTTCGAGATCGGAACGTGGAATTGTTCGCGGATGCACGCGTAGGCGCCGGTGACGTGGGCAGTGAACGCGGCGCCGGCGGCCGAAAGTGACGGCAGCGAAATGCCGCGCCCGGCGGCGAGCGCGCTCATCAGCATCTTCCAGCCCTTGCCGACCTGCTCGACGCCGCCGATGACATGATCCATCGGAATGAAGACGTCCTTGCCCCAGTTCGGTCCGTTCTGGAACACGTGCATCGCCGGCAGATGACGGCGGCCGATGCTGATGCCGGGCAGGTGGGTCGGCACCAGAGCGAGTGTAATGCCGATGTCGTCCTTGTCGCCGATCAGATGGTCGGGATCATGCAGTTTGAAGGCGAGGCCGAGCACGGTGGCGATTGGGCCGAGCGTGATATAGCGCTTGTGCCAATTCAGCCGGATACCGAGCACCTCCTTGCCGTCAAATTTGCCGCGGCAGACGATGCCGGAATCGATCATCGAGGCGGCGTCGGAGCCTGCCTCCGGGCTGGTCAGGCCGAAGCAGGGGATTTCCTCGCCACGGGCCAGCCGCGGCAGCCAGTAATCCTGCTGCTCCCTGGTGCCGAACTGCATCAGCAGTTCGCCGGGGCCGAGCGAATTGGGCACCATCGCCGTCACCGCGGCGCAGATCGAGCGCGAGGACAGCTTGCGGATCACTTCCGAATGCGCGTAGGCGGAGAATCCGAGCCCGCCGTATTTTTTCGGAATGATCATCGCGAAGAACTGGTGCGCCTTAAGGAAGTCCCACACCTCCGGCGGCAGGTCGTGCAGGTTCCAGTTGATCGACCAGTCGTCGAGCATGTCGCAGAGCTGTTCGACCGGGCCGTGGAGAAACGCGTGCTCCTCCGGCGACAACTTCGCCGGCGCGAATGCCAGCAGCTTGCGCCAGTCGGGGTTGCCGGTGAACAGGTCGGCGTCCCACCACACGTCGCCGGCCTCGATGGCCTCGCGCTCGGTATCGGAGAGATGGGGCAGCGCATGCTGCGCCATCCCGAAGATGGATTTGGTGATTAAATCTCGCCGGAGGGAGAAACCAAACATTCGAATTCCGTGCTTATCTATAGAGGCAATCTGGCAAGATAAGGTCCCAAACAACTTTATAGCAGCCGGGACCACGCCAACATTACAATTCAAGGCGAAGCGATTGGCCGTTCACTTCGTATCGCGGCTAATAGATGATCCTTCAGGGGCGTGCGGCGGGTGCTTTTCGGCTCATGTTTGACCGGCTCAAAGAATCAATCAGCGCCGCCATCCTGCGCTTTCTGTCCAAGCCCACGGCCAGATATGCGCCATTTTTTGCGCCCGACCCAGAGATTGTTCACAAGGCACTCCAGCCCGGCGACGTTATTCTGATCGAGGGCAACACCCGGCTCAGCGCCGTCATCAAGTTCTTGACGCAATCCACATGGTCCCACGCGGCGCTGTACGTCGGCGAACGGCCCGGCGATGCCGCCCCCGACGGAGAGCCGAATGTGCTGCTGGAGGCGGAGGTAAAGCCCGGCGTTACCACCGCGCCGCTGTCGAAATACGTCCATTTCAACCTGCGGATCTGCCGTCCTGTTGGGCTCAATGCTGAAAGCAAGCAGAAGGTCATAGATTACGCGCTCGCGCGGCTTGGCAAACTTTACGACTCAAAGCAGATCGTCGACCTGGCCCGTTATCTCTTTCCTTATCCGCCCGTGCCTGTCTGGTTTCGTCGCAGGATGTTGGCGATCGGGAGTGGAGATCCCACCAAGGCGATCTGTTCGACGCTAATCGCGGAGGCGTTCGCATCGATCCAATATCCGATCCTGCCCGAAAGCATCTCTGTCGATGGAAAGACCTATGGGATTGCCCCTTATGTTCAAGGGGAAATCAGGCATATTCGAAAGCACGGACTCTATACGCCCCGCGACTTTGACGTTTCGCCGTTTTTTTCAATCGTCAAACCCAGTCTGGCTAATGGCTTCGACTACCACACCCTCGTATGGACAGCGCCGGAGCTTGCAGGGGCGCTTCAGCCGCAGAAGAAAAAATAGCGTCGGCAGTGCGCCTTACGCCACCTTCCCCTTGGCACCGATCGCTTGCGGGCGTCCATCGGCGCCAACCCGGACATAGGTGAAGATGCCTTCGGTGACTTTGATCCGGGTATCGCCAAGCCCGCGCCGGACCCAGCTTTCGGTCTTCACCGTGATCGATGTGTGGCCGATTTTTTCGATATTGCAGTAGCAAGTGACCTCGTCGCCGACGATGACCGGGCGGTGAAAATTCATCGCCGTGACCGCGACGGTCACGACGCGTCCGCCGGCGCGCCGGGTGGCGACGATCGTCCCCGCCAGATCCATCTGGCATAGCAGCCAGCCGCCGAAAATATCGCCGTGGGGGTTGGTGTCGGCCGGCATGGCCACCGCGCGAAGGGAGGGTTCGGATTGGGGCGCCAGTTCGGATGCGGCGGACTGCGTAGAGGACGGATCGGGCATGGGGCATCCCTCCAAAACGTATGTCCAACATCCTTGTGCGTGATTTTGCAAGGTGGTCTAGAGCGCGGAAGGCGAGATCAGGCCAAAGATCGCAAGCCGGTGAGCCACCCGATTGGTCGGACCGGCACGCTCGTAGCGCGCGAAATCAACCGGCCAGGTCGCTCACATTGGCGATCTCGCCGGTGCGCGACGTATCGTAGCCGGGAATGCGGCGCACGTGCGCTGCGAATTCCGGCGACTTGAGGCTTGCAACGATGGCTTCGACATCTGCGCCCTCGATCGTCTCGCGCTTGCCGAGCAGATAATAGTCTTCGACGAACAGCGGAATGAAATCGAGCTTGAGTCTCCGCGCCGCGGCCTCGATGCTGATGCCGGCGTCGGCCACGCCGCTGGCAATCGCCGCGGCGACCGCGAGATGGGTGAATTCCTCGGTGTAGTAGCCCTTGATCTCGGCGCGATCGATGCCTTGCTCTTGCAACATGCGCTCCAGCGCGAGATGGGTGCCGGAGCCACGCTGACGGTTGATGAAGCGCGCGCCTTTGCTGGCGACGTCTCTGAGCGTCTTGATGCCGAGCGGATTTCCGGCCGCAACGAGCAATCCCTGATTGCGGCGCACGAAATGAATGAGGCGCTGCGCGCGCGGCTTCAGCCACGGTTCGTATTTGCGCAATATTTCACGGCCGAGCACGCTCTCCGGAATATGGAAGCCGGCAAGCTCACAGCGATTCTTGCACAGCGCCACCACGCTCTCGAGGCTGCCGACGAAACGAACGTCGAGCTTCGGCCCCGAGCGCGTGCGCAGGAATTCGCGCAGCTCCGCGAGCACGAGATCGTGGCTCGCAAACATCGTGAGGGCAGGGTTGGGTTCTTTCAGGATTTCATTGAGCTGCTGCTCGACCTCCGACGCGGCGCTTTCCAGATGCGGCGTCAGGCGAGCGCTGATGCGCTCGCGAATCCACAGTAGCCGCTCGCCCAATTCGGTGAGCTTGGTGCCGCGGCCTTGCTCCTTGATGACAAGCGGCTGGCCCATGCGCTCGGACCAGGCGGTAATCAGGCCCCATGCTTGCCGGTAGGGCATTCTGACGCGCTCGGTCGCCTCGGTGAGCTTGCCGGTGTTCTTGATCGCCTCCAGCAAGGCGAAAAGCTGGGGATCGACCGATTTTTGCGGCTGATGCCCGGCCTTCCAGACCAGATCGAGATCGAGCGTGGGGCGTGTGTCCGCCATATGCAGTTTTTCACATATTGAAGCAGCGCGCTGCTGGCTTTTTAGATTAGCCAGCGCTTCCGGAAACATATGTCAATTTCAGCATAATCAAAAGCCGCCCGAAGTGGGGAGATCGCTGTGGCCTTGCGTACGCCTTGGGATGCCCAAACCGCTCGCGCCATTATCGTGGATAAGCAATCGACGCAGGGCGCGCTGTGCCGATCCTGCACGTCTTGCAGGCCGAGTTCGGTTACATCGACCGGGCGGCGCTGGCCTCAACCCGAAATCGCGGCGGGTAATCGCGCATCTGCGAGCCATAAGCGAAGAAAATTGATGGCGATTTGATTCCGAACTGGCCGCTGGACTCGTTGAAGGCACAATTCCCAGTTCCGGGTTTTCACGGGCGGCCTAAAGTCGCGGCAAAATCAATTACGTCATTCGCCAGCTTGGCTTGGTCGTCCGGGCTTTTCATGACGGTGTTGGCGACCGCTACGTTCATATTCAGCTTTTCTATGGTCGGTCGTAGTGCGGCATCGATTTCGTCGATGACGATGCCATCGATCAGGTCGGCGTAGTAGCGGGCAACTTCGAACGCCGACGGCTCATGCCCGAGTTCACGCAGGATTTTCGCAGCCGGGCCTTTGATCGCCTGTCCGCCGACAATGGGCGAAACAGCGACGACAGGCGCACGTTGCCGTTCAATCTTCGCGCGAACGCCGCGCAGCGCCAATATCGGCTCGATGCTTAGCATCGGGTTCGAGGGGCAAATGACGATGGCTTCGAGATCATCGCGTGCCAAGGCTGCTTCGAAGGCCGGGCTTGGATCGGCTTCGCGGGCGCCTTTGTATTCGAGACGGATGACGCGCGGCTCGCATTGGCGGCGCACGAAGTAATGCTGGAATTCGAGTTCGCCTTCGTTCGTATGGACGATTGTCCGCACCGGACGATCGGTCATCGGCGCAACGAGGTGGTGAACGCCAAGGTGCTCGCACAGAAACCGTGTCACCTGTGAGAGCGACTCGCCGCCGTTCAATCGCCGTGTCCGTTCGATATGCGTGGCGAGGTCGCGGTCGCCCAGCTTGAACCAGCCGGGGCCGCCGAGTTTTTCGAGCGCCGCCATGAAATTCCAGCTTTCATCGGCGAGCCCCCAGCCGCGCGTTCGGTCGTTGACGCCGGCAAGCCAGTACATGACCGTGTCCACGTCCGGCGAGATGTGCAGGCCGAGATGATCGAAGTCGTCGCCGGTGTTGGCCACGATTTGCAGCCGTTCAGCCGGCAGCCGCATCGACAAACCATGCGCCAGCTTGGCGCCACCGACGCCACCAGCAAGCGCGAGGATCAAGGCCTGGTGCTCACGGTGCGCACAATGCTGCCGAGGGCTTTGCGCCGAAATGGCTTGCCGGAGTTCGCGGGGTAGCCGAGCGTGACAAGCACCTGCGGTTCCCACTGCTGCGGCAAGTCGAGCACGTCTCGCACAGTATCGGGGCAGAACAGCGGCGCGCACATGACGCTGGCGCCGAGGCCCGCCTCGTACGCGGCGAGTAGAAGATTTTGCGTGGCCATCGCTGTTCCCTGAACCGCCATCTGATGCTCGGCGCTGCTGCGGCGGGCATCGGGATAGCGGTCCATGTCTTCCATGGTCAGGCACACCAGGATGACGGCGGGCGCCGACGTGATACGGGCAAAGGAGCGCGCGACATCATGGTCGATCGCTTCGGATGCGTCGCCGTCCTGCGTGCGATCGGCGCGCAGCCGGTCACCCATGGCGGTGGCGAGACGTTTCTTGCTGTCGTCGTCTTGGACGATTGCGAAGCGCCAGGGCTGGCGATTGTGCGCCGACGGAGCGCAGGCCGCGGTTTCCAGAATCGTTTCAATGAGAGCGTCGGAAACAGGCTTTTGCAGATAGCGCCGGATAGAACGGCGTCCGCGCAAGAGGGCCGTGCCTGACGGCGTGCGAAACAGATCCAGCGATTTCTGCCGGATCAACTCAGCCGCCGAGCCGTCGCGCGATTGCATCGGAATGCCGCGCGCAATGACGAGCGGGCGGCCTTCGTCCGCCTGTCCCATCAGCAACGACGCGGCTGCTGCAATTTCGTCGGCGAGCGCGACCTCGGTAGTTTGCAGCCGGCGTCCGTAAAGATCCGGCTCGCCGCGGCGGTCGGTCAAGGCAGGCAAGCCGCTGGCGCCGATCGCGACGCCGACGGTGCCGTTGCGAAACGCGCGTCCGGGACTGTCGTTGATGACGATTGCGACGTCGGCGCCAGTCAACGCCTTAAGTCTTGTCCGCAGCGCCGCGCAGATTTCGTCGGGGTTTTCGGGCAACAGGAGCGCGGTATCGTCGCCGGAGCCTTGCTCGACATTCGAATGATCGATGCCGGCATTGGCCATGATGAAGCCGAG
>JBAUHH010000235.1:0-5872 GCA_049680165.1 Pseudolabrys sp. | reverse complement strand
GGCCCGGGCGGACCGGCCGCTCGTACTGCGGCATCGCCCGCGCCGTGCGCGGCGCCGGCGGTGGCGGGGCTTCGGTCGCTTCGTCGCGGCGTCCGAGGCCGACTTGCGCGAGCCGTTGCATCAGCGTGAGGCGGCGTTTCTCCGGATGATCGTCGGTGAGCTCGCCACGCTGCTGCTTGATCTCGTTCTGCGCCGGCAGCGGCAGCTCGTCGATGCGCGGCATGCGCGGAGTCTGCGCATACGAACGGTCGGGCATCGGCGGGATGAACGTCTGCGGCAGCGGCGCTTCCGCCACCGGTTCGTTCGCCGGTTCGAACAGCGAGGGCTTGAGCGGCATCGGCCGGATCGAAACGTCTTCGATCGCGGTCGGCGGCAGGAGCGCTGCGGCGACCGCTGCGTGCGCGGCCGATTCCATCGACGCAGGAGCCTGAGCCGGGATCGGATGGCTGCGCTCGATGCGGTCGGCAATGCGCGGGGCTTCCGGCCGCGCCTTGCGGGCGATTTCGGCGGCGCGGACTTCCGCCGGCGCCGGCGTGCGCATGATGCCGGTATTGTCGATGCCGGTCGCGACCACCGAAACGCGGATGATGCCGTCGAGGCTTTCGTCGAACGTAGCGCCGACGATGATGTTGGCGTCGGAATCGACTTCCTCGCGGATGCGGGTTGCCGCTTCGTCGACTTCGTACAGCGTCAGGTCCTTGCCGCCGGTGATCGAAATCAGCAGGCCCTTGGCGCCCTTCATCGAACTGTCGTCGATCAGCGGGTTGGCGATTGCGGCTTCCGCCGCGGTCAGCGCGCGCTTCTCGCCGGAGGCTTCGCCAGTGCCCATCATCGCCTTGCCCATTTCGCGCATCACCGCGCGCACGTCGGCAAAGTCGAGATTGATCAGGCCCTCTTTCACCATCAGGTCGGTGATGCAGGCGACGCCCGAGTAGAGCACCTGGTCGGCCATCGCGAAGGCGTCGGCAAACGTCGTCTTCTCATTGGCGACGCGGAACAAGTTCTGGTTCGGAATGATCAGCAGCGTATCGACGACCTTTTGCAGCTCGATGATACCCGTTTCGGCAAAGCGCATGCGGCGCTGGCCTTCGAAGTGGAACGGCTTGGTCACCACGCCGACAGTGAGGATGCCGAGCTCCTTGGCGACCTTGGCGATCACCGGCGCGGCGCCGGTGCCGGTGCCGCCGCCCATGCCGGCGGTGACAAAGATCATGTGCGCGCCGGAGAGATGATCGCGAATTTCGTCGATCACTTCTTCCGCCGCCGCGCGTCCGACTTCAGGCTGCGAGCCGGCGCCGAGGCCTTCGGTTACCTGCACGCCCATCTGCACGATGCGTTCCGCTTTCGACATCGTGAGCGCTTGCGCGTCGGTGTTAGCGACGACGAAGTCGACGCCCTGCAAGCCTGCCGTGATCATGTTGTTGACCGCGTTGCCGCCGGCGCCGCCGACGCCGAACACGGTGATCCGCGGTTTCATCTCGCGGATGTCTGGAATCTTCAGATTGATCGTCATGTGGTTGCCTCTGTATGTCGCGGGCGGCACGCACGCCGCCGGTCGGGCCGGTCCGCCACCGGCCGTTTGGTGAAAAGGGTCGTCAGAAGCTCTCGCGAAGCCATTGTCCGAACCGTGCCATGTAACCGCCCGTTCCTGTCATTAAGTGCCGCGTTCGCCGCGGTTCGAAGTGTTCGAGATGTGCCGCTTGCGGGTAGACCAAGAGGCCGCCGGCCACGGCGAATGCCGGACCTTTGGCTGACTCGGGCAAGCCCGCTACGCCAAGTGGACGGCCGATACGCACCGGACGCCGAAGAATACGCGTCGCTAAATCCGCAAGGCCGGCGAGCTGACTCGCGCCACCGGTGATCACCACACGCGCGCGCGGCTCGGCCGCGAAAGGAGATGCGGCCAAGCGGTCGCGCACCATTTCCAGAATCTCCTCCACGCGCGGCTTGATGATGCGCACGAGGGTCTCCCGGGAAACGAACTGGGGCGGCTCCCGATCGTCGTCGCCGACCGGGGGGACGGTAATCATGTCGCGCTCATCCGACCCACCCGTCAAAACACTGCCATAGATCGCCTTGATTCGCTCTGCGTCGGCAATACGCGCGTTGAGTCCACGGGCTAAATCGAGGGTCACGTGGTAGCCGCCTAGGGCAAATCCGTCGGCATGGACAAAGCGGCCGCCTGAAAAAACGGCCATTGTGGTCGTTCCGGCGCCCATATCGATGCAAGCCGCGCCTAAATCAGCTTCATCGTCCGCCAGAACCGACAGGGCTGCCACGTAGGGGGAAGCGACCATGGCCTCGACCCCGATATGGCTGCGCTCGACCGTCAACATCAGGTTGCGGGCGGTTGCGGCTTCAGCGGTGACCATGTGCATGTCGACGCCGAAATAGCGGCCGAGCATGCCCCGTGGCTCGCGAATGCCGCGGGCCTCGTCGAGGGTGTAGCCGATCGGCAGCGAATGCAGGATGGCGCGCCCGTCGCGCACGGAATGGCGGCTCGCCGCGTTGAGCACCCGGCCGATGTCGCTGTCGGCAACCGCGCCGCCGATGAGCTCGACGTCGGCGGTGAACCGCTCGCTCGACGGCCGCCCGCCGGAAAGCGACACCACGACCGACTCCAGTTGCACGCCCGCTGATTTCTCCGCGAGGTCGATCGCCTGGCGAACCGCCTCCTCCGCTTCGATCAGATCGACCACGCTGCCGGCTTTGACGCCGCGCGCGGCGGTATGGCTGAAGCCGAGCACGCGCACGCCGTGGCTGCGGCGGCGCAGCACTTCCTGCGGCGGATGCGGCTCAAGGCGCGCGATCAGGCAGACGATCTTGCTGGTGCCGATGTCGAGCGCGGCGACGACGGCGGTGCGCTTGGGCGACACCGGCTTCATTTTCGGAGTCATGCCGAAATGGAGCACGTTCATGCGTCGCTTCCTTTGCGTTTCGGCTTTTTGTCTTTTTCCTTGAGCGCTTCGGCGCGCGCGGCCGCGGCGGCATCGGAGAGGCGCACGATGACGCGATCTTGCAAACGCAGATCGACCGCGGCGATGTCGCGCGAGAACAATTTCTTGTCGTGATCGAGCTTGACCAGCGTCGCCAGCGCCTGCGGCACGCCGGTCTCGGGCAGGCGAATTTCGAGGCCGCTCTTCAGGTAGAGATTCCAGCGCCGCTCGGCGACCAGCACGGATGCCCTGATATTGTCGGCAATATCGCGATAATCGGCGATGAGATGGAGGAAATCGCGCGCCTCATGTTCGGCGCCGCGGCCCACCACCAGCGGCAGCGTCCGGAAGCGTTGCGGCACGAACGGCTCGAGCACGACGCCGTCGATGGAGATGACGGAAACCTGGCCGTCCTGCTGCCAAAGCGCGAAGGCTTCGCGTTCGGTGATGTGGATTTGCAGCCGGTCGGGATAAAGCTTCAGCACGGTGGCGTCGGCCACCCACGGGCTCGCCTTCAATCGCGCGCGCATGGCGGCGGCGTTGACGAACACCAGCGAGGTGCGGTCGGTGATGCCGGCGAGCTTGAAGATGTCGTCGCGGGTGAGTTGCTTTTCCCCGCTCAGCGCCACGGACGAGACGCGGAAGCCGACGGCATTGGCGGCGGCATCGCAGATGTCCTGAATTTCCTCGGCGATCATGGGGACGTGGCCGCCGCGCACCAGGCCGTAACCGAAGCTGGTGAGCACCAGCACGATTGCCGCGGCGGAACCGACGCCGTACGGCAGATCGAAATGCAGGACCGGCGCCGTCCAGCGCCGCACCATCCGGCGCCAGCGGCCGAACAGGACGTGCGCGCGCGAATGTGCGCGCTGATTGCGCGGCGCGTTTCGTCTAAACATTGACGTCAGCGATTGAGCGAGGCGTCCTCGACCATCCATCGCACCAGCTCTTCAAACGTTATGCCCGCGTGGGCAGCAAGCTCTGGCACGAGAGAGGTTTCGGTCATGCCCGGTTGGGTATTGACCTCTAAGCAAAACAGTCCCCTTGTCCCCTCAAGACCGTCGTCGTAGCGGAAGTCCGCACGTGTGACTCCCCGGCACCCGAGCGCGCGATGGGCCGCCAGTGCTAGTCTTCGGGCCTCTTGGTAAACAAAGGGTGAAATTGGCGCCGGCAGCAGATGTTTCGAGCCGCCGGGTGCGTATTTTGCCTCGTAGTCGTAGAACCTGGCGGTCGGGACGATCTCGATGACGCCGAGCGCCTCCTCGCCCATGACCGCGCAGGTCAATTCCTTGCCGGGAATGAAGGGCTCGACCAGCAGCCGCTCGCCATAGGCCCAATCCGACCGTCCCAGTTCCTGCGGCGGGTGCCGGTGATCCTCGCGCACCACGAAGACGCCAACGCTGGAGCCTTCGGCGATCGGCTTGATCACATAAGGGGCTGGGATCAGGTGGCGTTTGGCGGCCTCGGCACGGTTGGCAATGATCCCGCCCGGCACCGGCACGCCGGCTGCTTTCAGCACCGATTTGGCGAGGTCCTTCTGCATCGCCAGCGCGGACGCCAGCACGCCGGAGTGGCTGTAGGGAATGCCGAGGATTTCCAGCATGCCTTGCAGCGTGCCGTCCTCGCCCGGGCGGCCGTGCAACAGATTGAGCGCAGCATCGGGCTTGAGGTCGCGCAAGCGCGCCGCCACCTCGCGGTCGACGTCGAGCAGGCTGATGCGATAGCCGCCGATTTTCTCGAGCGCGGCGGCACAGGCCTTGCCGGAGCGCAAGGACACGTCGCGCTCGGCCGACCAGCCGCCCATCAGCACCGCGACGTGTTTGTCCGCCATCCGACCCCCGTTTGCGCCGGCACATTCTCAGATTCGAGGCTTATTCCCTAGCGGGTTGAGCCGTGGCAAATAAGGCTCGGCAAAGGCAAATTGCTTCAACCTTAATGCGCCGGCTCCCCTTAATGCGATGATGCACGCATGATGCACGCATGATCCATACATGATCCACGCTTGGCTCGACCTTCCACTCGGCGGCATTCTTGGTTGCCTGGCGTTGTTCTATGCGGCGACCGGGCTGCTGATTTTCTGGCTGATGTTCCATTCGCCATTGCGCGATCCGATCTGCACGTGCGCCGGAATCGTCGCGCCCTATTTCGGCGCGATCGCACTGCTGTTCAGCCTGCTCACAGGATTTCTCGCCGCCGACATCGCCGACCGCAACCGGCAAGCGGCCCGGGTCGTGCAATCGGAAGCCGAGGCGCTGACCAGCATGCACGCGCTCAGCATCGCGGCCGTGAGCGACATGGCGGCGGTGCGCGGCGCGATCCGCGCTTACGCGCGATCGGTGGACGAAGATGAGTGGCCGCTGACCGCGCTCGGCCAGAGCGCGGCGAAAACAGAAGCCGCGCTCAGCGCCCTGATGCAAGCGGTCGCCGATCCCAAGATCGCGCGCGATGCCGGACAGGCCGTGCACACTGCGCTGGTGAATTTGAGCTTGCGCATTGCCGGCGCGCGTGCCGACCGGCTCGCGCTCGGCGCCGACCGCACCAACGAGATCAAGTGGTTCACCGTGCTGTTTCTGTGCCTGATGACGCAAGTTTCGATCGGCATCGTGCATCTCGAACGCCCGCGCGCGAACGCGCTCGCGCTGGCGATTTTCTCGATCGCGGCCGTCGTCGCGCTGAGCATGATCGCTGAGCAGGAGTCGCCGTTCGACGGCACCTTGCAGATCTCGAAGACGCCGCTGGAAAATGTGCTGAAGCTCGCGCCGGCGCCGAACAATCCGAACGGCTAGCGCTTGACGCCGATCCGCTTGATTTCCCATTCCAGCTCGACGCCGGAAGCAGCCTTGACGCGCGCGCGCACGGTCTCGCCCAGCGTCTCGATGTCGGCCGCGGTGGCGCCGCCGAGATTGAGCAGGAAATTGCAGTGCAGCTCGGACACC
>JBAUHH010000234.1:0-10119 GCA_049680165.1 Pseudolabrys sp. | reverse complement strand
GCCTTCTCGAACACGAAGGTGTCGGACGCATCGAGCCGGATGGTGCGCAGCAGCTTCATGCGCGCGGACCTCCGGTCTTGGGATCGAGCCACGCCGGCTTGCCCAGCGCCGGCACCAGCTTGTTGCGTTCGACGTCGACTTTGCCCATGCGGCGGATGAGCAGATCGCCATCATCGTCGACGTCGCGGCGCACGCCGTTTTCCTTCGTCAGCCGCGCCAGATAGTCGTGCGCCACTGCGGCAAAACCGCGCTCCTGCCAGCTATCGGTCGCGAGCATCAGATGGCGCGCGAAACTTTCCAAGAGCCGCGCCGCCGTGAAATCGGTGAAGCCTTCTTCTTCCAGCGCGGTCGAGAGCGGCGTGAGCCCCGGCTCGGTGTTCATGGAAACCGTGCGGATCATCGCGCCAAACACGAGCCAGGCCGGCGGCTTGTCTTCATTGGCGCCGCGCGGCCAGGCGAGCCGGCCGCCACCGACGATGCCGCCGTTGATCCGCAACGTGTCGGGCCACACGATATCGAGCGGCGTTTCGGGCGGCGCATGCGCCACCAGGGCGTCGGCAAGCGCGACCATGCCGGCATAGAAACTGCGCCGCGCCTGCCGCAAAGGCTCGTCCGGTTCCAGCACGACGGCGAACTCGGCTAGGTCGAAACGGCCGACATAGACCAGCGTGCCCGCGCCCTGTTCCGTCGCAACCGCCGTCGCGTGCGCGAACGCGTCGCCCACCTCGCGCAACGTCACCAAAGTGAACGGCGGCGGCAACGCAAGCTCGGACGAAAACGGCGTTCGCAGGGTCCGCGTTTTCAGCGGCATTCGTTCTGTACTCGTACTTTCTGTTTTGAATAACTATAAGTATAGCCTGCGGGAGCGAGAGGGCCAGTCCCGTGCGTGGCCGTAATTTTTTTAGGCCGGTCACGCGGTGCCATATGCGCCCGAATTCGCAGATGGCAGGCCGATAAAACAGGTTAACGCGCCTCATGGCGGATCGTCCGCACACGATCGTGATGTGCTCCTGCGAGGACACCATGCCGCTCGACACCGGCGCGGTGCGGCGCGCCTGCCGTGGCGCCGAGGTGCTGACCGGGCGGCAAATGTGCCGCACCGAGCTCGAGCGCATGCGTGCGACCGCCGCCAGCGGCGAGCCGATCGTCGTCGCCTGCACGCAGGAAGCGCCGTTGTTCCAGGAAATCGCGGGCGAGAAAGAAAGCGCGCTGACATTCGTCAACATCCGTGAGACCGCCGGCTGGTCGAAGGACGCGAAAGCGGCCGGGCCGAAAGTCGCGGCGTTGATCGCGGCAGCCGGCGAAGCCGCGCCCGCGCCAGAATATTTCCGGCTCGACAGCGACGGCGTCGTGCTGATTTACGGCAAGGACGAGCAGGCGATCGAAGCCGCCAATCTTCTGAAGGATCATCTCGACGTCACCGTTCTGATCAATCGCGGCGATGCCGCGCCGATGCGCGTCACCGAATTTCCGGTGGTCAAAGGAACAATCCGTTCCGCCAAAGGCTTTCTCGGCACGTTCGAGATCACCGTCGACGATTACGCCTTGCCGAATCCGTCCTCGCGCGGCGCGCTCGCGTTCGGCGAGGCGCGCAACGGCGCGGTGTCGCATTGCGACATCCTGATCGACCTGTCCGGCGGCACGCCGCTGTTTGCGGCCGCCGATCTGCGCGACGGTTATCTGCGCGCCGATCCCGGCGATCCGGCCGCGGTGCTGCGCGCGGTGCTCAAGGCGCGTGACCTCACCGGCACCTTCGACAAGCCGCACTACATCAATTTTACCGCCGACCTGTGCGCCCATTCGCGCTCGAAGATCGTCGGCTGCCACCGCTGCCTCGATCTCTGCCCGACCGGCGCGATCACGCCGAACGGCGACCACGTCGCAATCGACGCCGGCATCTGTGCCGGCTGCGGGCAATGCGCCGCCGCCTGCCCGACCGGCGCCGCCGCTTACGCGCTGCCGCCGTCGGACGCGCTGCTGCGCAAGCTGCGCACGCTGCTGATCGCCTACCACACCGCCGGCGGCGCCAAACCGGTCGTGCTGTTCCACGACGAGACGCACGGCGTCGAGTTGATCGACGCGCTAGCGCGCCACGGCGACGGCTTGCCGGCGAACGTGCTGCCGGTGGCGGTCAACGAAGTCACGCAGGTCGGGATAGAGTCGATCGCCGCATCGCTCGCCTATGGCGCCATCGCCGTGCGCTTCCTGCTGCGCGCAAAGCCGCGCCATGACGTGGCCGGGCTTGTGAAGACGATTGCGCTGGCCGAACCGATTTTGTCCGGGCTCGGCTTTACCGGCGCGCGCGCCGCGGCCATCGAGACCGACGATCCGTTCGTGCTCGGCGACACCTTGCGCGCGATTGCGCCGATGCAGCCCACGCCGCGGCCGGCGAGCTTTTCCGCCGTCGGCGAAAAGCGCGACGTGGTGCGGCTTTCGCTGCGCGAGTTGCACGCCGTCGCGCCGGCGCCGGTCAACGTCATCGCGCTGCCGCAGGGCGCGCCGTTCGGCGAGGTCGAGGTCAACGTCGATGGCTGCACGCTGTGCCTGGCGTGCGTTTCCGCCTGCCCAACGGGCGCGCTGTCGGACGATCCGGAGCGGCCGATGCTGCGTTTTGCCGAGGACGCCTGCGTGCAATGCGGATTGTGCAAGGCGACTTGCCCGGAGAAGGTGATCAGCCTGACGCCGCAGATCGACTTCCGCGCCGCGACCGCCATGAGCCGCGTCATCAAGCAGGAGGAGCCGTTCCTTTGCATCCGTTGCAGCAAGCCGTTCGGCACCAAGAGCTCGGTCGAGCGCGTGGCCGCCAAGCTCGAAGGGCGACACTGGATGTTCAAGGATTCCAAGGCGCGGCTCGACGTCATCAAGATGTGCGCGGACTGCCGCGTGCAGGTGATGGCAGAGGAGAATTTCAACCCGTTCAGCGGGCCGCAGCGCCCGGCCCCGCGCACCACCGACGACTATCTGCGCGAGCGGGAGCAGAAGTCGGAGAGCTGATCTCTTTCTTCCCCTCTCCCCTCGTGGGAGAAGGTGCCGAGTGAATGCGCAAGCATGAGCGAGGCGGGCGAGGGGTCAGCGTTTGACTTGCGTTCCAGCCCCCTCACCCGGTTCGCTATCGCTCCGCGCTCGCCGCCCTCTCCCCGCGGGGAGAGGGAAAGCGTGGGTGCCGCCCGGCTGCCAGGACGGTGTGCACTGTCACTTCGTCGCCTTGCCCAAGAACTCCACCAGCGCCTTGCGGTCTTCCGGCGCGCCGATGGTCTGCTCCGGCATCTTGGTGCCGGGCGTATAAGTGGCGGGGCCGATCTCGAACAGCTTGGCGACTGTCTCGGGCGTCCACACGATGTTGAGTTGCTTGAGCGCGGGCGAGAAATTGTAGCCCGGCAGGGTCGCGATGCGCCGGCCGAAAAGGCCGTGCAGCGTCGGGCCGGCCTTGTTGCCTTCGTCGGCGTTAAGCGTGTGGCACGCGACGCAGGCGCGGAACACTTCGGCGCCGTGATCGCCGGCGTAAGCCGCGAGCGGATCGGACGGCGTGCCGATGGCGATCGAGCCGATCGGCTCGCCGCTCACCGCATCCCAGCGGCGGATTATGCGGTCGGTGCCGCCGGTCAGCAACGTGTGATTGTCCGGAAAGAACGCCACCGACCACACCGGCAAGCCGGGACCGATCAGCGTGCGCGCGAGCTTGCGCTGCTTGCGGTCGATCACCGCGACCGAACCGCGGATGCCGGCGGCGGCGACCAGCGCGCCGTCATGCGAGATCGCGACCGCAATCACCGGAACGGCGGAGGCTTTCACCTCGCCGCGCACCTCGCCCTGCGGCGAGAGAAAATAGACCTTGCCGTCCGCGCCGGCGGTGACAATCTCGCCGTCCGGCGCGACCGCGACCGTGTTGAGCGGCGTCGGCAGGTTGCGCACGACGTTTTGGCCGCCGCCCGCGAGCGGCCAGATGCGCAGCGTGGCGTCGTAGCCGGCGCTGACAAGATTTTTTCCGTCCGGTGTGAAGGCGACGCCGTTCACGTTTTGCATATGGCCTTCGAGCACGCGCGGCGCGCCACCCGACAGCGGCCAGAGTCGCACGGTGCGGTCCCACGCCGCGGACGCAAGCGTCGAGCCGTCGGGCGACAGCGCGAGCGCGACGATCGGGCCACTGTGGCCGTCGAGAACTTTCTCAGGCTGCGACTCGCCCGGTTTCCAGATCGCGATGTGCGCGTCGGCGCCGGCGGTGGCGATGCGCCCGTCTTTCAGGAAGGCGACCGCGTTCACCGCGCCATCGTGGAAGCGCATCACCTGCTCGGCGGCGTCGCGCTGCAACGACCAGCGGATCGCCGAGGTGTCGAAGCTGCCGGAGATCGCGCGCGTGCCGTCCGGCGAGATCGCCAGCGCGCGCACCGGCCCGCCGTGGCCGCGCAGTTGCGCTTGTGCACTGCCGCAAACAGGCAGCGCCAAGACGAACGCCAGGAAAGCCAAGTACCGCATGGGTTCGCGCCCTTCCGCAGATGGTAGCGTGCGCGGCTTACAAGACAAAATGTGGGCGAAGACCGGCATTGGCGGGAACCGCGGACCGGCCTTGCTGTTGCTTAAACGGCCTATTGTGGGCGTTCCGTCAGGGAGTCATGCCGATGCGCAATCCGCGAAGCACGGCGCAAATTGCCGGCCATCCGATCCATCCGATGCTGATTCCGTTTCCGATAGCCTTCTTCGTCTCGACGTTCGTATGCGACCTCGTGTTCTGGCGCACCGGCTATCCGATCTGGGCCACCGCCGCGACATGGCTCCTGGGCGCCGGCCTGATCATGGCGGCGCTCGCCGCGCTCGCCGGCCTCACGGACTTTCTCGGCGAGCAACGCATCCGCGATCTCAGTGACGCCTGGTGGCACGCCGGCGGCAATATCGTCGCGGTGCTGATCTCGCTCTATAATTTCTACACGCGCTATGAGAGCGGAGCGGCGGCCGTCGTGCCGACCGGACTGGTGCTGTCGCTGATCGTCGTTCTCATTTTGCTGTTCACAGGCTGGAAAGGCTGGGAAATGGTTTACCGGCACCGCGTCGGCGTCGCCGACGATCAAATCTAGCGCCATCTTTAATCGGCCGGTTTCATGCCAAGCGCGCCGATGCACGCGCGCACGCTTTTGTCGCGCAGCGCCGCGAGAAACGCCTGCACCGCCGGGCGCGCGCGCCGCGCCTCGACCAGCAGGAAATCGTAGTGCTCCGGCGCGAGCGGGATGAAGCCGAGGCCGTAAAGTTTCGCCACCGGCGCGATGGCGACGCCCCAGTCGGCGCGCTGTTGCGCGATCGCGGCGGCGACCGCGTTGTGCGACTTCGGCTGGTTGGCGTAGCCGGGCGGGCGCGCACCGTCGAGCAGCGTATCGATCAGCACGCGCGTGCCGGCGCCGGCGTTGCGGTTGACCATCAGGCAATCGGGATCGGCGAGCGCACCCTTGCGCGCGGCATCGGCGTCCTTGCCCTCGAAGCGCCTGTCGCCCGGTCGGAACAGAATGCCTTGCATGCGCTGCCAGCCGCGCACCAAGGACAGACCTGACGTTGCGAGATGCTCGTTATATTTGCCCGTTTTCGGATCGACGATGTGCACCGGCGCGATGTCGCATTCGCCGCGCGTCGCCGCCGCGACGCCGCCGAGGCTGCCGACCGCCAGTGTGCGCGCGGAGAAGCCGCGCTCGGCGAGCGTGCCCACAACCACGTCGAGCGCGATGTCGTGGCTGCCCATGATGACGAGATCGGGCGCGCGCGCGGCGCCGCCGATCAATGTCACATCGACTTGCGAGCCCGCATCGAGCGCGGAGGCGAGTGCGTCGATCTCGAGGAAGCCGTCGGCCTGCGAGAAACTCGTCACAGAGCCGGAGCCCTTGGCGGTCGGGAACGCCACCGCGCCGTCCTCGCCCTGCGCCAGCGCCACCAGCACGAATTCCTTGCGGCCAAGCTCGGAGGCAATGCGCACCGGCACGCGCGCGGAGATTTTTTCCGCCGCTTCCGGCGGCAGGCCGGCGCGGGCGCGGATCGCCGGCGCGACGAAGGCGTGGAAGGTGAAGATCGCCGAAGTCGGGAAACCGGGCAGCACCACGATCGGCTTTGAATCGACGACGCCGAGGCAAAGCGGCTTGCCGGGCTTGAGCGCGACGCCGTGCACCAGCACGCCGGGCTTGCCGAGTTTTGAGACAATCTGGTGCGAGAGATCGCCGGCGCCCTTCGAGGTACCGCCGGACAGCACCACCATGTCGCACTCCGAAAGCGCCTGCCGCACAACCTTTTCCAGCGCCTGTTCGTTGTCGGGAAACGCACCGAACGCCGCCGGCTCGCCACCCGCTTCGGCGACCGCTGCCGCGATGATCGCGCCGTTGCTGTCGTAAACGCCGGCGGGACCGAGCGCCTCGCCGGGCGCGACCAGCTCGTCGCCGGTCGAGAGCACCGCGACTTTCGGCTTGCGCACCACGTCGACCGTCGCGAGCCCGCACGCCGCCAGCATGCCGATCTCGCGCGAGCCGATGCGCGCGCCACGCCGCAGCAGCGTCTCGCCGCGCGCGATGTCGGAGCCGGCATAGGACACGAATTGCCCCGGCGCGACGGTGCGGCGCAGATCGATGGCCGGCACGCCCTCGCCCACCAATTCGGTGTGCTCGATCATCATGACGGCGTCGGCGCCGCGCGGCATCACGCCACCGGTGGAAATCGCCGTCGCGGTGCCGGGCCGCACCTCGATCACGGGCGCATGGCCGCAGGCAATCACCTCGGTGTTGAGCGTCAGGCGTTTGGGCGCGCTATCGCTGGCGCCGGAGGTGTCGGCTGCGCGCAGCGCAAAGCCGTCGACATTGGCGCGGTCGAACGGCGGCGCATCCACCGCCGCAATCACGTCATGCGCCAGCACCCGCGTCAGCGCATCGGCGAGCGTCACGGTCTCCGCGGCGAGTGGCGTGAGATCGAGATGCTTTTCGAAACGCGCGCGTGCGTCCTCGGCCGAAACGACGTCGAGGAATTGCTCCTGCCGCGCCGCCGCACGCACGCGCGCGAGCAACTCGTCGCTCGTCTGCGGGCGCGGCTTGCGCGGATCGTTCACGGCCACGGCCTCACGAAAACGCTGCTGCCGGCCTGGAAGCCTTCGCTTTCCGCCGGCACCAGCACGAAGCCGCCCGCCTGCGCCAACGCGGCGAGCGAGAGATATTTCGTCGCCAGCGGCTCGACCTTGTCGCCGTCGCGGCGCACCGGCACGAATTCGGTCAGACTCACGGTGGACGTTATCTTGCGCGACAGTGTCGCTTGCGTGCTTTGCTCCTTCTCGGTCGAGCCCGAAAGCCGCGCCAGCATGTGACGCCCGAGCGTCAGCCAAACCGCAAACGTTGCATCAAGTCGGCCCGGCACCAGCAATACCGGCCGCGATCCGGCCGTTCCGAACGCCGCCGTTTCGCCCGGCGTCAAGGCAATGCCATGCACGGCGACGCGTCCGGCGCGCGCCAGCGCCTGCACGCTCTTGTCGTTGCGTCCGCTGCCGGTACCGCCAATGACAATAATCGCATCGACGCTTTCGTCGCGCAGCGCGCGATCGAGATCGCCATCGGCCATGTGTGCCACGCCGGCTTGCCGCTTGACATCGTTTGCGATGAAATGCGCCGCAGCATCGATGATCGAATCCTCGCGCGATGGAACGACGCTCAGGCGCGGTTCGCGAACGCTCACGTGCGCAATGCCGCCAGCGGCGAATACCGCACCGTCACTGTCGCGCACACGCGCACCGGCCTTCCGCAAAATTGTCCCGGCGGCGCAATCGCCGCCCGCCGCCAGCACGCCATCGCCCGGCACCACGGCGGCAACCGCCTCGGCGTGCTCGCCGCGCGTCTGGATTGTCTCGAACGGCGCCACCGCATCCGTGCCCTTCGGCATCGGCTGTCCGGCTTCGATCCGTGACGGCGCTTGCGCCAATACCATCGGCGCATAGCCGCCGGCGTCGCGCGTTGCCTCCGCGTTCACGGCCCAGCCGTCCTGCAAGGCGACCGCCGCCGCCGGCAGCGCCTTCGCCGCCACGACGTCGGCCGCTAGAACGCGCCCGCGCACAGCGGCAAACTCGACCTCGCGCGCCGCGACCGGCTTGGCCGCGGCGTCGACCGCGGACAACACGACAGCAAGCGGCGTCAATCGCGCAATCGTCTGGTTGGTCTCCGGCATCGCAGCCATTTTCACGCGCTTGACGGTGGCACCCATGGGCGGTGCATTCTACCCTAATCGGGCCTGTGCTGGCGGCCTTTTCCGCCCATGAAATCAAGGGGTTTTGCATGCTCACGGTGACCGAAGGCAAGGCCCTGCTGACGGCGCGAACATCGTGCAGCGCGAGCTTGGCCTGCCGGAAGCGCACATTGCGGCGACCGACAAAAATATGTCCATGGTGCCGCTGACCCAATGACCGAAAAAGTCATGAACCTGCGCGGCTTGAAATGCCCGCTGCCGGCGCTGCGGGTGCGCAAGATGCTGGGCACGCTCAAGAGCGGCGACCTGATCGTGGCGGAATGCACCGACCCGCTGGCGGCGATCGATATCCCGAATTTGCTGCGGCAGACCGGCGACACACTGGAAGGCAGGGCCGAGGCCGAGGGCGTGCTTACGTTCCGGATCCGCAAGCACTGACGCACGGCGCCGGAATGACCTGGTTTCCTCAATTATACCATACAGATGCCGCTTCCCGCGCTTAGCACTCGTAGGCCCGGTTGTGTTACGTTAGATGCAATCGGGCCGCTGACTACGACGAGAGAAATGCCTTGAGTAATTTCGTTCCCCCTTATCCGCCCCGCATGGCCGAGCCGCCGTCGAGCTTTCGTCGGCTGCAACTCGCGCGGCGCAATTTTCTGGCAATGTGGGAGGAAGTCGCTTTCGAGCTCGATTTCTCGAACACGCGCGTGTTCATGCGCGAGACGTTCCTGTGCAACAGCCCGGACTCGGTGCAGTTCGCGTTCAGCACGCACAATCCGAGCTTCGAGCGCAAGGCGCCGCAGATGCGCCATGCGCTCGAGCCGCTGCTCGGCGACGGCCTGTTCGTCAGCGACGGCGCGACCTGGCGCAAGCGGCGGCGCATGATCGCGCCGATCGTGCACGTGTCGCGGCTGTCGCAATTCGCGCCCGTGATGGTGGAAGCGGCGGAAGAAGTGCGCGACCGCTGGTCGACGATGGAAGGCGAGACGGTCGACATGCTGATGGAATCGGCGACGCTCACCGCCGAGGTCATCTGCCGCGCGCTGTTCGGCCGCAAGCTCGGCCACGATTATGCGCGCCAGATCGTCGAAAGCTTCAGCGAGTACCAGCACAAGATCGGGCAGATCGACCTCATCTCCCTGCTCGGATTTCCCGAGTGGTTTCCTCGCTGGCACGGCTTCGGCATCCGCAAGTCGGTCAAGCGCATCCACAGCGTGCTCAAGCAGGTGATCGAGGATTACCGCAGCCAAAAGAAGGACGAAGGCTCGGTGATCGAGCAGTTGCTCAACGCGCGCGATTCCGAGACTGGCGAGCCGCTCGATCCGGAAGCGATGCGTAACGAAATCGCTGTGCTGTTCATGGCCGGCCACGAGACCACCGCCAATTCGCTTGCCTGGACGTGGTACCTGCTGTCGCAGGCGCGCGACGTGCGCGTGAAGCTGCAACACGAGCTCGATACGGTGCTCGGCGGCCGTTCGCCGACGCTCGCTGACGTGCCGAAGCTCGTCTATACGCGCGCGATTTTCGAGGAAGCGCTGCGGCTTTATCCTCCGGTTCCAATCCTGCCGCGCCAGGCGCTGCGCGACGAGAACTACAACGGCACGCACATTCCGAAGGGCTCGCTGATCTTCGTGGTGCCGTGGCTGCTGCACCGGCACAAGAAGCTCTGGGACAAGCCGGACCATTTCATTCCGGAGCGCTTCCTGCCGGAGAATTCGGCCAATATCTCGAAGTTCGCCTACATCCCCTTCAGCATCGGCCCGCGCATCTGCGCCGGCATGTCGTTCGGGCTGACGGAGGCGATCTTGTGCCTCGCGACGCTGGCGCAGAAATTCGAGTTGCGGCTGAAACCCGGCCACGACGTGCAGCCGGTGTGCCGCCTGACGCTGCGGCCGGAAGGCGGCCTGCCGATGTCGGTGCACGCGCGCGCGC
>JBAUHH010000233.1:0-4570 GCA_049680165.1 Pseudolabrys sp. | reverse complement strand
TAGATCTCGTCCGACATCACGCAGACGTCCGGCCACTTCTCCAGGCCCGCGACGAGCTTGTCGACTTCCGCTTTCGGCGTGACGCCGCCGGTCGGATTGGCCGGAGAATTGACGATGATAAGGCGCGTCTTCGGCGTGATCAGCTTGAGAGTCTCGTCGGCAGAAAATGCAAAGCCGTTTTCCTCGCGGATCGGCACCGGCACCGGTTTTGCGCCGGTGAATTCGATCATCGAGCGATAGATCGGGAATCCGGGATCTGGATACATGATCTCGACGCCGGGCTCGCCGAACATCAGGATCGACATGAACATGGTCGGCTTGCCGCCGGGCATGATCATCACGCTGTCGGGCGACACCTCGACCTTATAGCGCTTGTGCAGGTCGGCAGCGACCGCTTCACGCAAGGGAGGAATCCCCGTCGCCGCCGTGTAGCCGTGGTGGCCGTCGCGCAGCGCCTTGATCGCCGCCTCCACGATGTGGTCGGGCGTACGGAAGTCCGGCTGGCCGATGCCGAGGCTGATGATGTCGCGCCCTTGAGCGGCGAGCGCGTTGGCGCGGGCCAAAACGGCGAAGGCGTTTTCCTCGCCGATGCGATCGAAGGCCGCAATGGTCTTGAGCATGAGATTCTCCCGCGACGGCGCTTTGCCGCCTATTGGGCTGATTTTTCAGGCATTTCAGCCGATTGGTCGGTGAAAATCAAAGGCTTATTTCTTCGTCATGGCCGGGCTTGTCCCGGCCATCCCGACAAGGGAGGCGGTGCCTTCCTAAGCGAGATGCCCGGCACAAAGCCGGGCATGACAGCAATTAGCTTTGTGCAACAAGATCGGGCGTTATGTCGGCGAGTTTCGCCGCGCCGGAAAGCTGCATGGCGCGGATAAGCTCGTCGCGGAAATGATCGAGCACGGCGCGCACGCCATCGGCCCCATTCACGGTGAGGCCCCAGATCACGGGCCGGCCGATCAGCACCGCGCGGGCGCCGAGCGCGAGCGCCTTGAGAATGTCGGTGCCGCGCCGGATGCCGCCGTCGACGTAGACTTCCGCCTTGCCGGCGAGCGCGACAGCAATTTCGCCGATGACGGCGGCGGTCGTCACGGTGGTGTCGAGATGGCGGCCGCCGTGATTGGAGACGATCACCGCGCTCGCGCCATGTTCCGCGCAACGCACGGCGTCGTCGGCGCGCAGCACACCCTTCACCAGTACCGGCATCGGCGAGCGTTTCACCAGCCACTCAAGCTCGCGCCAGGTCGCCGGATACAGCACCTTGCCGACGAAGTCGGGATGATACGCCGTGCGCGCCATCGGCGAGCCCGGCATATTGATGTTGAGAATTTCCGGCGAAGGCTCGTGCTGCTCGCGCGCGGCGCGCGGGCTCCAGCCCGGCACCGGCGCATCGACGGTGAGCACCAGCGCGCCGTAACCGGCGGCGTAAAGGCGATCGATCAGCGCTTCGACTTCTCTTTTCTCCGGCCAGTAATAGAGCTGAAACCACTGCGGCGCGCCGCGCCGCTCAGACGCGACATCCTCGACGGTGACATTGGAATTGCTCGCGACGACGTAAGTGCAGCCCGCGGCCGCCGCGCCGCGCGCGGTGGCGCGCTCGCCTTCCTTGTTGAACAATTTGTGCCGTCCGGTCGGCGCCACCAGGATTGGCGTCTTCACCGGATTGCCGAGCAGCGTCGTGCGCAGATCGACGTTCGTGATGTCGCGCAACACGTGCGGACGCAGGCGCAGCGCGCGCCAGGCGGTAATATTTTCCAGTGCGGAAATTTCGTCGTCGGCGCCTGCGGCACAGAACGCGAACGAGGCCGCCGGCATTTTCGCCTTCGCAGCCTGCTCCAGCGCATCGAAATCGGCCGAATCCACGTCATTTCCTCCCGCACTGACAATCGCGCATGCGTATCATTCCATCACCGAAATTCACTGTCCCCGCCCGGCCCGCCGTGGCACTGTCCTGCCCCGGTTTTGCTCAAGCCTTTGCGAGTGTTTCATGGCCAGCTCCCGCCCGTCCACCGCCGACAAGCGGCGCACATTCCACGAGCTGCACAAGAGCGGCTGCTTCGTCATTCCCAATCCGTGGAACGTCGGCAGCGCGCTTTACCTGCAAGGGCTCGGCTTCAAGGCGCTGGCGACGACGAGCTCCGGCCACGCGCATTCGCAAGGCCGCGCCGACGGCGACCAATCCATCGACGAGGTGCTGGCGCACTATCGCGAGCTTGCCGACGCGACCGACATTCCGCTCAATGCCGATTTCGAGAACGGCTATGCCCACGATCCCGACGAGGTCGCGGCGAACGTGACACGCTGCATTGCCACCGGCGTGTCCGGCCTGTCGATTGAGGATTTCCACGGTGACGACAGCCGCAGCGAGCCGCTTTACGACTTTGACCTCGCGCTCAAGCGCGTGAAAGCCGCCCGCGCCGCGATCGACAAGTCCGGCAGCAACGTGGTGTTCACCGCGCGCACCGAGGGCTTCATCAAGAACCGGCCGGACATCGACGAAACGATCCGGCGGCTCAAGGCTTTCACCGATGCCGGCGCCGATTGCCTCTATTCGCCGGGCATCAAGACGCGCGAGCACATCGAAGCGACCGTGAAGGCGGTCGGCGGCAAGGCGATCAATTTCCTCAACAGTGGTCCGTTCGGCTTCACCGTCAAGGACATCGCCGGCATGGGCGTGCGCCGCATCAGCGTCGGCGGCACGCTCGCCCGCGTCGCGATGAATGCCTTCATTAAATCGGCGCGCGAGATCGCGACCGACGGCAAGTTCGACAGCTTCGCCGGCGTGATATCGAACGCCGACCTCAACACGTTCTTCCGCAACGACCGCGCGAACCGCGCCAAGCCGTGAACTCCGAGCCGCATCCGCAGACTGGCCAGCCGGTCGGACTAGCCGTCGAAGCCGGGCCGGCGAAATGGCCCGAGCCGGTGACGCTGAAAGGCCGCTTCGGCCGCGTCGAGAAACTGAAAGCCGAACACGCCGCGGCGCTGTGGCCCACGGTGCACGGCTTCGACGACATCTGGACTTATATGTCCGGCTACGGGCCGTTCGCCGACGAGGCGGCGTTTGCCGCGTGGGTGAAAGAGCGCAGCGCGCTCAAGGACCCTTATTCCTACGCGATCGTCGACGCGAAAGACCAACCGGTCGGCATCGCCGCGCTGATGCGCATCGATGCGCCCATGCGCGCGATCGAGGTCGGGCACGTGCTCTATTCGCCGGCGCTGCAACGCATGCCGCTCGCGACCGAGGCGCAATATCTGCTGGCGCGCTACATCTTCGAGACGCTCGGTTACCGCCGCTATGAATGGAAATGCCACGCGCTCAACGAGGCCTCGCGGCGCGCCGCCTTGCGGCTCGGCTTCACCTTCGAGGGCGTGCACCGGCAGGCGATGATCGCCAAGGGCCGCAACCGCGACACTGCCTGGTTCTCCATGCTCGACAACGAATGGCCGGCGCGCAAGGCGAATTTCGAGCGCTGGCTGGCGCGCGACAATTTCACGCCGGACGGGCGCCAGAAGGAAAGCCTCGCGGCCATGAACGCCGGTAACCGGCGGCAATGAGCGACGTCGCGCTTGCCTCGACGCGGCTCTCCCGCCAGCGGCCGTTCGTGCTGTTCTGGCTGTCGCGGCTCGCCTCCACGCTCGGCTTCCAGATGCTGGCGGTGACGATCGGCTGGACGATCTACGACATCACCGGCAGCGCGTTCGATCTCGGTCTGGTCGGGCTCATCCAGTTCGTGCCGGCGGTCGTGTTCACGCTGCTGATCGGCCATTTCGCCGACCGCTATGACCGCAGGCTGATCGTGCGAATTTCGCAGGCCGTCAATTTCGTCGCGGCGGCGATGGTGTTCGCCGCCTTCATGATGCACGCGCTCAGCCGCGACCTCCTGTTCGGTGCGGTGTTCCTGATCGGCTGCGCGCGCGCCTTCGAGGTGCCGACCGCGCACGCGCTGGTGCCCGTGCTGGTGCCAACGCGGATGATCCCGCGCGCGGTGGCGGCGTGGAGTTCGGCCAACCAGACCGCGGTCATCTGCGGGCCGGCCGCGGGCGGTCTCATCTACGCCATCAGCCCGCAGCTCGTCTGCGCGATCTGCCTGGTGCTGTTCCTGATAGCGATCACGCTCGTCTCGCTCGTGCACGCCGACCGGCCGCCACCCTCGCGCGAGCCGCCGACGCTCTCTTCGGTGCTCGCCGGCATCGAGTACATCCGCACGCGCAAGCGGCTGCTCGGCGTCATCACGCTCGATTTGTTCGTGGTGCTGCTCGGCGGCGCGACCGCGCTGCTGCCGATCTACGCGCGCGACATTCTGCATGCCGGACCGACCGGGCTTGGCCTCTTGCGCTCCGCGCCGGCGATCGGCGCGCTGACGACGACGATCATCCTCGCGCATTTACCGATCGAGCGGCGCATCGGCATCAAGATGTTTGCCGTTGTCGGCCTGTTCGGCATCTGCACCATGGCGTTTGCGCTGTCGACCTCGCTCGTGTTGTCGATGGCGATCCTGGCCGTGCTCGGCGCGGCGGACTCGATCAGCGTGGTGGTGCGCTTCTCGCTGGTGCAGATGGAGACGCC
>JBAUHH010000232.1:0-5945 GCA_049680165.1 Pseudolabrys sp. | reverse complement strand
CGGCGTCGCCGACGGCCTCAACCGACATGTCGGTATCGAGGAAGCACACGATGCGGCAGGGGCAGCCTTCGAGCCCTTCGTAGCGCCACGGGAAGGCGCCGATCAGGCAGCGCTTGCCGAGCACCAGCTCGATGTCGCCGCCGAGATTTTCAGCGTGCAGCAGGCCCTCCTGGAACGCCCAGTTGTGGAACGGAAACACGTCGGCGGAGACCTTGCGGCCGGATTTCTTGTGCGTGTATTCGAACGTGCCGAAAAACTCGCCCGGCGTCTTGCCGTGCTTTTTTGTGAACTCGTCGGCGAGATCGGGCCGCATGTAGCGGATCGACGTGTTCATGGCGTGGTCGCAGGAACCAGTGTCCATGCCCCACCACTTGATCTTCTTCTTGAACATCCAGTTGAGCGTCTCGAGGCTCGGGCCCGGGTGGTAGCAGAAGTAGCGCACCAGATCCTGCTGCGGCTGTCCTTCGTAGTGCTTATGCCAGCCGGTGTGCAGGATGAGGATGTCGCCTTCGCGGATATCGGCGCCGGACGACTCGATGATTTCCGGCGTGATCACCGCCCAATCGTGCATGTGCCTGGAGATGTCGACGACCACGCCGCGATTGCAGAGGTAGTCGAGCGGCAGATGCGCCATGTCGCCCTTCGGATTGTCGGTCGCGTGCATCGCGCCGTCGAAATGGGTGCCGACATGCAGCGCAGTATCGATGCGCTGCGCGACGATGCGCACTGTCTGCAAATTCTGCGCGTAATACATCTTGTTACCGGCGTAACCGACCCAGCCGGGCGTATGCACGTTCATCACGTGAGAGAGATCGACGATTTTCATTGCGGGGTCCTTGGCTAACTTTTTGTGTTCTAATTGCGCCGCCTGGGAGCCGCGGCCAGCTTCGCCATCGAGTTTTTCACATCCTCGAGCGTGCCGACAATGGAGTAGCACGTGTAGCGATAGTCGCCAGCGGCAGCGCCGCGCACGCGGAAGACGCAATTCCATTTGGTGGTGGCGTTGTCGGGACCCGGCCGGTCGAAGCGCCAGCGTCCGTAGCGCACGCGCGGCTGGCCGGGCGGCGGCTCCTGCGCATAGACGCCGAGCGCATAAGCGCCGTCGGGTGTGGCGATGATGACCGGAAAGCGCACCTCGCCGGGGCCGTCGGTCAACGGCGTGAGCGCGCCGCCATTCGGATCGAACGTCCAGAACCGCGAGAGTTGCGCCGGCAGATAGGCGGTGAGCCCGACAAACACCGCCGAGTCGTAATTACGTGGCACATGGAAGGTGACGTCGTGCTCGATCACGTTCGCCAGGCCGTGGGCGCCGATGGTGACCGTTTTCGATAGTTCGATATCGGAAAGCGGACTGGCATAGGCCGCGGTTTCACCGCGGCATGCCGGCGACGTCTGTCCGGGCGGCAGCCAGAACGCCATGCGGCTGCGTGTCGTGAGCCGGTTCTTGCTCGCGTCAAGTGAAATCAGTTGGCTGCTGCTGGTCGACCCCTTGCCGTCGGCGCGCGAGCCGGCTTCGGTCGGATTGTAGCATTCGTGCAGACCGTTGAACTGCGCAGCGGATTGCAACTCACGCCCGTGATCGTAGCTGTTGATGAACTGCTGGCCGTTCCAGGTCAGGCTGTCGATCGCGCCGGCCGTGCGTGACGAGGTGCTGGCGACAATTTCCGAATTCTTGAATTTGCCGCTGATTGAGGCGCGGCCGTCAGGACCGAAGCCCGAGGCGGCGTATGCAACGGTGACGAAAGCGACAAACAGGGAAACAAATGTCGCGACGCGCGGCAGGTTAAGGCGCGAACTCATGTTCCGGCTCCGCTGGCCCCGAACGATTATAGCAGGCCGTGCAACGCGAGGTGCGCGCCGAGGAGTAAAAGTCCGATAAAGAAAAAGAAGCGGAACGTTTCCGGCTTAAAGCGCCCACGCACGAGTTGCCCGAGCACCATGCCGATCAATGACGCCGCGACCGCAACGAGCGACAGGCCGACAGCGGAATAATGCAAGACGCCGCCGTGTATCAGGACGCCGGCGAGCGCCACGGTGGAGACGGTGAACAAGAGCCCGAGCGCCTGTACCAGATCGTCGCGGTTGAGATGCAGGCCATGCAGGTAGGGAAGTGCCGGCAGCGAGAACACGCCGGTCGCGGCGCTGACGATGCCATTGAGGATGCCAACGATCGGCGCCAGCCAGAACTCGGCGCGCGGCGGCACCGTAAAATGGATGTTGCTCAAGCCGAGCAACGAATAAAGCACAAGCGCGACGCCGAGCGCGGTGGTTGCCCAGGTGCTGTTGATGCCGCCGAGCCAAACCGCGCCGAGATAGCTGCCGATGAAGATGCCGACGAACAGAAGCCACAGCCGGCGCAGCAGAACGAAAAAGCCGCGGCCGGCGATCGACTGCCAGATGTTGGTGATCAGCGTCGGCAGCACCAGGATCGCGGCGGCCTGCGCCGGCGTCATCATGAGGCCGAGCAGGCCGATCGACACCGTCGGCAGACCCATGCCGATCACGCCCTTGACGGCGCCGGCCAGCAGGAATGTCAGGAAAACGACAGCGAGCGTGAAGGGATCGGGCAAGTCTTGATCTCCGGCGAGCGGACCTTGACACGGACAACGGGGCGAGCGCCCATACATTTCTGCATGACGTAGCGGGAATGGCGCATGCCGGAAATATTTGTTGCGAGAATATCGGACTTCGCCGACGGCGAACGCCGGATTGTGCCGCACGACGGGCGCGAGATTGGGGTCTTCCACTGGCAAGGCGCGTTCTACGCCTACGAGAACCTGTGCGTGCACCAGGGCGGCCCGGCCTGCGAAGGCGTCATCATGCACAAGGTCGAGGACGTGCTTGCGTCCGACCACACCTGGCAGGGCCAGCGTTTCTCCAGGGATGAAATTCATTTCGTGTGCCCGTGGCACGGCTACGAATACGATCTCAAGACCGGCGAATGCGCGGCGGACCGCCGCTTGCGGCTGAAAAGCTTCGACGTGGTCCGGCGCGGGGAGGATGTCTATGTCGTTGCAAGCTGAGACAGTCGAACGGGCGCAACTCAGCGACGCCGACGTTCAGGCGCTGCTGTCGAAAGCGGTGCGGCTCTACGCCGAGCGCGCTCAGGAGCGCGACGGCGCGCTGCCCGCGTTTCCCGCCGGTGCCGCCACGGCCACCGACGTCATGGTGACGGTCACCGCGATGCTCAAAGCGGTGAACCTGCAGGTGTTTGAGCTCGGCATGTGGCAGGCCTGGAGCGGGAGATGATGCAAAGCGCGCGCGTCATACTCCGCTCATTCCCGCGCAAGCGGGAATCTAGAGCGACGAACATGCGTGGTTGGCACTGGGTCCCCGCTTTCGCGGGGACGAACGGATAGAGCAATGGATCTCCCCCTCTCCGATTTCCGCAAGATGGCGGTCGAGGAGTTCGACACCTCGAAGCTGCTCGCGCACGCGGCGAAACAGGCGCGCGAGCGCGGCTACGAAAAATTTCCGATCATCGACGTTGACTCGCATCATTACGAGCTCGAATCGTTCAACGAAATTCTCGAATACATGGACGACCCGGTGCTGCAACAGCTCGCGCTGAGCGCGAGCCAGACCGGCCAGCGCGGCACTGGCCTGCTCGGCGGCGGCGTTGGCTACCAGGACATGGGCGGGCGCGTCACGCGTTACGCGCTGCGCAAGATCGAGAAGACATCGGGTGATCCGCACCGCGACATCACGCTGACCAAGCGCTGGATGGACGCGATGGGCGTCGACGTGGCGGTGATGTTCCCCTCGCCCATGCTGCAACTCGGCCTGCACCCGCAGATCGAAGTCGAGATCGCGCTGGCGCGCGCCTATAACCGCTGGCTCACCGAGCGCGTGCTGGCGCACGAGCCGCGCATCCGCTCGATGCTTTACCTGCCGTTCAACGATCCGGAAGCGGCGTTCCGCATGGTGCAGGAAATGGGCGGCGCCAAAGGCGTCGCCGGCTTCATGGTGACCAGCGCGCGCCACCGGCCGGTGCAGCACAACGCCTACATGAAAACTTACGCGCTGCTGGAGGAGATGGGCCTGCCGCTCGCGTTCCACGCCGGCTACAACTGGAACGATCAGGCCATGGGCATGATGAACAAGTTCATCTCGGTGCACGCCATCGGCTTCGTGTTCTTCAACATGGTCCACCTGACCAACTGGGTGATCAACGGCCTGCCGGAACGCTTTCCGAAACTCAAGGTCTTGTGGATCGAAAGCGGGCTCGCCTGGGTGCCGTTCATGATGCAGCGGCTCGATAACGAGTACATGATGCGATCGTCGGAAGCGCCGGCGCTCAAAAAGATGCCGAGCGACTACATGCGCGACATGTTCTTTTCCTCCCAGCCGATGGAGATGACCGACGCCGGCGCGCTGGAAACGACGTTCCGCATGATCAAGGCGGAGACGCAGCTGCTTTATTCCTCGGACTATCCGCACTGGGATTTCGATCTGCCGAGCACGATCTACGATCTGCCGTTCCTGAACGAAGAGGCCAAGCGCAACATTCTCGGCGGCAATGCGATGCGGCTGTTCAACATCAAGCTGCCGGCGCGAAAGCTGGCGCGCGTCGCGTAACTTGCCGCCGCGTGGAGGGAGGACATCATGCGCCGATTTCTCGCTTTGATCGCCGCGGCAATGCTGACGGCTGCGCCGGCGTTCGCGCAGGACAGCGCTGCCGACTATCCGAACCGGCCGATCAAGATCGTGGTTTGCGTTCCGGCGGGCGGCGGCGTCGATACCGTCACGCGGCTGGTGGCGGAAGGCCTGCACCAGAAGCTCGGCCAGCCGGTGGTGGTCGAGAACCGCGCCGGCGCTGCCGGCAATATCGGCGCCGATTACGTCTACACCTCCGCGCCGGACGGCTACACGCTGCTCGCGGCGCAGCCGGCGCCGCTCACGGTCAATCCGCTGCTTTACAAGAAGCTGACGTTCGATCCGACCAAATTCGAGCCGGTCGCGGTGATGAGCTCGATCCCGAACGTGCTGCTGGTGCGGCCGGATTTCCCGGCCAAGACCGCGAAGGAATTCATCGCTTACGTGAAAGAGCATCCCGGCAAGATCAATTATGCCTCGCAGGGCATCGGCACCACGTCGCATCTGACCGCCGCGCTGTTCGAGAAGGTCCTCGGCGCGAAGTTCGTGCACGTGCCCTACAAGGGCACCTCGCCCGCGCTCAACGATCTGATCGCGAGTCATGTCGATTTCATTTTCATGGAGCTCGCGAAATCGATCCAGCTGCACAACGGCGGCCGCGCGCGCATCCTTGCGGTCGCGACGGAGAAACGGATTCCGGAATTGCCCGACATCCCCACGCTCGCCGAAGCCGGGGTGCCGGGCGTCGAGTCCGGCACGTGGAACGCGATCGTCGCGCCGCCGAAGACGCCCGCGGCGATCGTCGCCAGGCTCAACGCGGCAGTGAATGAGGTGCTCAAAAGCCCGCTCGTCGTCGACCACTTCAAGAAGCTGAGCCTGTCGCCGGGCGGCGGGACCGTCGCACAGACCGCGAGCTTCATCGCCAGCGAAACGAAAGTGTGGGGCGGCGTAATCAGGGAAGCCCACGTGCCGGCGCATTGAGTGCGTTGCCATACCGATAATTTTTTCAAACAGCCAAGCGCCATCATCCGTGTTCTTTGATCGGCGCCGGGTACGCCGTCGTGTTCAGGTCTTTTCCGTTCATTCCCGCGCACGCGGGAATCCAGACTGGGTCCCCGCTTTCGCGGGGACGAACGGAGAGCTTTCCGTCGCCCGAAAACGAGGGCGCGCGGAACGCCGGGCACCGCGCAGCATTTCCGCTGCCGGACCCACGGACCCCGACGCCTCGCAGCATCGAGGCATGCTGAAGTCCGGTAATAAGCCGCAAGTCCGCCGATGCCCGGCGTCCCGCGCGCGGTGTTTCTTAGGTTTGCTCCGCGATGGTTCCTGGCAGTCGGGCGTTTCAAGGC
>JBAUHH010000231.1:0-12280 GCA_049680165.1 Pseudolabrys sp. | reverse complement strand
GCGACGCCATCGCGACGCTGTTGTCGCGGCAAGGCTCGAACGGCTCGTTCGGCCTGTGGTCGGTGGGCGGCGACGATGCGTGGCTCGATGCCTACGTCACCGATTTCCTGACGCGCGCCAAGGCGCGCGGCTTCGAGGTGCCGCAGGTCGGCTTTACGCTCGCGCTCGATCGCCTGCGCAATTTCGTCGCCACCGCGCCCGAGCCGAACAAGAACGGTGGCCGCGAATTGGCCTATGCGCTCTATGTGCTGGCGCGCAACGGCGCGGCGCCGGTCGGCGACCTGCGTTACATCGCCGACGTGCGCCTGAACGATCTCGCGACGCCGATCGCCAAGGCGCAGATCGCCGCCGCGCTCGCAATGCTCGGCGACAAGGGCCGCGCCGACCGCGTCTATAGCGCGGCGCTGCGGGCGCTTGGGCCGGAGCCCAAGCTCGAGCTCGGCCGCAGTGATTACGGGTCGGCGCTGCGCGACGCCGCGGCGCTGGTGACGCTGGCGTCCGAAAGCCGCGCGCCGCAACAGACCATCGACGGCGCGGTTGCGCGCATCGACGGCGCGCGCGGGCTCTCGGCCGAGACCTCGACGCAGGAAGATGCCTGGCTGGTGCTTGCCGCGCGCGCGCTGGTCAAACAGCTCAACGCCATCTCGCTCAGCATCAACGACGACAAGCGGCAGGGCACGTTCTACCGCAGCCTCACCGCCGATGAATTAAGCGTACCGCTCAAGATCGCCAATACCGGCAAAGGCACTGTGCAGGCGGTGGTGTCGGTGTCGGGAGTGCCGCGCACGCCCGAACCGGCAGCGGACCACGGCTTCAAGATCGAGCGCAGCTATCATACGCTCGACGGCGAGGCCGCCGATCCGTCAAAGGCGAAGCAGAACCAGCGCTTCGCGGTCGTCCTGAAGGTGACCGAGCCGCAGCCGCAGTTCGAGCGCATCATCGTCGCGGACTATCTGCCGGCTGGATTCGAGATCGACAACCCGGTGCTGGTGTCGTCGGGCGACGCCAGCAAGCTGTCTTGGATCACGGACGCGGCGGAGCCGGTGAGTTCGCAATTCCGCGACGACCGCTTCACCGCGGCGTTCGAGCGCAAGGCCGGCGATCCGGCGGTGTTCACGGTCGCCTATGTCGTGCGCGCGGTGTCGCCCGGCACTTACGTGCTGCCGCAGGCGACGGTCGAGGACATGTACCGGCCCGATCGTTACGGTCGCACCGACACCGGCACGGTCGAGGTCACGGCGGCGAAATGAAAACGTGGCGCTTCATCGTCGTGATGCTGAGCACCGTCGCGGTGATGGCGGCGCTGCTCGGCGCATGGTGGGTGGCCTCGCTCGGGCCGGCGCCGCTCGGCAAGGGCGTCGAATATTCCCACATCGTGCTCGACCGCGAGGGCAGGCTGCTGCGCGCCTACGCGACCCCGGAAGGGCGCTGGCGGCTGCCGGCAACGGTGAAAGACGTCGATCCTCGCTATCTGAAGATGCTGTTCGCCTACGAGGATAAGCGCTTCTACGAGCATGACGGCGTCGATCCGCTCGCCGTGGGCCGCGCCGCTATCCAATTGATTTCAAGCGGTCATATCGTTTCCGGCGGCTCAACTTTGACCATGCAGGTCGCGCGGCTTCTGGAGCCGCGGCGCGAGCGCAGTTTGGGCGCCAAACTGCACCAGATGGTACGCGCGATCGAACTCGAACACGCGCTCAGCAAGGACCAGATTCTCTCGCTTTATCTGAGCCTTGCGCCCTATGGCGGAAACCTCGAAGGCATTCGCGCCGCATCGCTCGCGTATTTCGGCAAGGAACCCCGCCGCCTCACGCTTGGCCAAGCCGCGCTACTGGTCGCGCTGCCGCAGTCGCCGGAGTTGCGCCGCCCGGATCGCTATGCCGAAGCCGCGCGGCACGCGCGCGACCGCGTGCTCGATCGCGCCGCTGCCGCGGGCGCCATACCGCGCGATGAGATCGCGCACGCGAAAGCGGAAGCGGTGCCGACGGCGCGCATGATGATGCCGATGCTGGCGCCACATGCGTCAGACCAGATTGTCGCGGCCGAGCCGGATCGCCACATTCACCGCCTCACCATTGACGCAACGTTGCAAAAATCGCTCGAAGACCTTGCGCGCGAGCGCGCCCGTGCGCTCGGTCCGGAGATTTCAGTCGCGATCGTCGCGGTCGACAATGCGACCGGCGAGGTAAGGGCGCGCGTCGGCTCCGCCGATTATTTCGACGCCCGTCGCGCCGGCCAGGTGGACATGACGCAGGCGCTGCGCTCGCCTGGCTCGACGCTCAAGCCGTTCATTTACGGTCTCGCGTTCGAAGACGGTTTCCTGCATCCGGAAACGCTGATCGACGACCGGCCGATCCGCTTCGGCAACTATGCGCCGGAAAACTTCGATCTCACTTTCCAGGGCACCGTGACCGTGCGCCACGCGCTGCAACTGTCGCTCAACGTTCCCGCTATCGCCGTGCTGAACAAAGTCGGCGTCAGCAGGCTCGGCGCGCGCCTCCAGCATGCGGGCGCGGCGCTGGTCCTGCCGAAAGGCGAAGCGCCCGGTCTCGCGATGGGGCTCGGCGGCGTCGGCATCAGGCTTTCCGATCTGGTGATGCTCTATACCGGGCTTGCGCGTGGCGGCTCGGCTTTGCCGCTCATTGAGCGGCAGGGCGCATCCGCAACGCCGGCGCGTCTGCTCGATCCGGTCGCGGCCTGGTACGTCGGCAACGTCCTGATCGGCGCGCCGCCGCCGGACAACGCCGTGCCCGGCCGCCTCGCGTTCAAGACCGGCACGTCCTACGGCTACCGCGATGCCTGGTCGGTCGGCTTCGATGGCCGGATGACGATCGGCGTTTGGGTCGGGCGGCCGGATGGTGCGCCGGTGCCGGGCTTGGTCGGCCGCGTATCCGCGGCGCCGATCCTGTTCGACGCCTTCGCGCGCACCGGCGAACTGCCGGTACCATTGTCGCGCGCGCCCAAGGGCGCGATCTTCGCCGCCACCAACAAGCTGCCGCCGCCGTTACAGCGCTTCCGCGCCGATGGCGCACCGGGCGAGGTCGCCGAAGCGCCGCGCATCATGTTCCCGCCTAACGGCGCGCGGCTCGAACTCGCCGACGCGGACAGCGATAATCCGGTAGCCGTCAAGATTTCCGGTGGCGTCGCGCCACTGACGATGCTGGTCAACGGTGTTCCGCTGCCCGCGGAAAATGGCCGCCACACTATATTCTTTCGCCCCGAAGGTCCTGGATTTATCCGGCTCACGGTCATGGATGCCCGCGGCGCCGCCGACAGCGTCATGGTGCGGATGCAGGCGCCGTAACGGCGTTCTTTCGCGCATCGCCCATTGTCATTATTGTCCGGCCGGATTGGCAGAATCAGCAGCATGAGCAGCACGACCGACCACGCGCGGCAATCGATCGGCCCGGCGAACGGCTTGAGCGCGATTGTCAGCTACGCAAGCGCGTCGCACCGCCGCGCCGCGCTGGCGTTGATTGTGCTCGCGCTCGTCGCATTCCTGCCCGGCTTTTTCCAGATCCCGCCGGTGGATCGCGATGAGGCGCGCTTCGCGCAAGCCACCAAGCAGATGATCGAGACCGGAAATTATGTCGACATCCGTTTCCAGAACGACGTGCGGTACAAGAAGCCGGTCGGCATCTACTGGCTGCAAGCCGCCGCGGTGAATACCGCGGGCGCGCTCGGTGTGCCTGAGGCGCGTACCAGGATCTGGCTCTATCGGATTCCTTCGCTCATCGGCGCGATTGGCGCGGTGTTGCTTACTTATTGGTGCGCGCTCGCCTTCGTGGCGCGGCGTGGCGCGCTGCTGGCGGCGGCAATGATGGCGGGCTCGGTGCTGCTTGGTGTCGAGGCGCGACTCGCCAAGACCGACGCCATGCTGCTGCTCACGGTGGTTGCCGCCATGGGCGCGATGGCGCGTGTTTATCTCAACGCGCGGCGCGAGTCAGGCGCCGCAGCCGGTTGGCAATTGCCGGCGATCTTCTGGACCGCGCTTGCCGGCGGTATCCTTCTCAAGGGCCCGTTGATCCTGATGGTCGCCGGTCTTGCCGTGCTGATGCTGGCGATCCTCGACCGTTCGGCACGCTGGATATGGTCGCTGCGGCCGCTGCCCGGCGTCTTGTGGCTCATCGTTCTGGTGATCCCGTGGTTCGTGGCGATCGTTGCGCGCAGCGGCGACAGCTTTTTTGCGCAGTCGCTCGGCCACGACATGCTGGACAAGGTGATAAGCGCGCAGGAAGCGCACGGCGCGCCGCCCGGATTTTATTTCCTGCTGTTCTGGGTGACGTTCTGGCCGGGGTCGGTGCTTGCAGGTCTTGCGGCGCCGATGGTGTGGAAGACGCGGCGCGAGCCGGGCGCGCAGTTCCTGCTGGCGTGGCTGGTGCCGTCATGGATCGTGTTTGAAGTGGTCATGACCAAGCTGCCGCATTATGTGCTGCCGCTTTACCCCGCAATCGCCATTCTCATCGCCAGCGTTCTCGAGCGCGACGGGCTGTCCAGGGGACGATGGCTGGTGAAGGGGACCGTCGGCTGGATCGTGTTTCCGGCGGTCATTGCGATCGGCGGCGTCGCCGGCATGATCGCGATCGGCGGCGATCTTGGCATTCTCGCGTGGCCGTTCGCGGCAGGAGCAGTGATTGCCGGGCTGTTTGCGTGGTGGCTTTACGAGGCCGACGGCGCCGAGCGTTCCTTGCTGCGCGGGATTTTGGCGTCGGTACTGGTCGCGCTCGGCGTTTACGGCGTCATGTTTCCTTCGATGCCGTCGCTGTTCCCGAGCAAGCTCGTAGCGGAAGAAATCGCAGCCACCGACTGCAAGCAAGCGCAGGTCGCCTCCGCCGGCTATCTGGAGCCCAGCCTTGTATTTCTCCTCGGTACCGAAACGCGGCTGACCGACGGCGCCGGTGCGGCTGAGTTCTTGCGGCAAAAGCCCTGCCGCTTCGCATTGATCGAGGCGCGCAGCGAACGCAGCTTCGTGCAGCGCGCGGATGCGATTGCGTTGCGCTACGACCGCGCCGGAAGTATCGAAGGTTACAATATCAGCACCGGCCGGCCGGTGATGATTTCGATTTTCCGTTCTGCGGCGGCGCCATGACGGCAGCCGGTGACGCCAATCGTCCGGACGACGCCCGTGGGCTTTCGCGACTGCGCCGCATGGTCGCGAATATCGAGAACGCTTTCAGAGTCCTGGCGCGGCCGCCGCGCCGATCCGCGCCGTTCGCGCCGCGGTGGTCGCGCAACGCGATCGTCGTTGCGGCCGTTGGCGCTGCCGCCGCGATTATCCTCGTCATGGTCGTGCTGGACGCGCCCACGATCCGCGCCGTGCAAAAGCTGCCGCACTGGATCGTCTGGCCCTTCGATCAGATCACGGATTTTGGAAAATCGGGCTGGTTCCTCTGGCCGCTCGGAATTCTTTTTCTGGTCCTTGCGGCCGCCCCGCCCGATTTGCCGCGGCCGCTCCAGTCCGTGCTCGCGGCAATCGCTGTGCGCGTCGGCTTTCTTTTCACGGCTATCGCCATACCCGGCCTGGTCAATCTCCTCGTCAAAGGCGTCATCGGCCGCGCGCGGCCGTTTGTGAGCGGAGTGGCCGATCCGTTTCTGTTTCATCCTTTCGTCTGGCGAGCGGCCTACGCGAGCCTGCCGTCCGGCCATGTCACGACCGTCTTCAGCGTGCTGGTCGCTTTCGGCTCGTTATGGCCGCAGGCCCGTTCGGTGCTGTGGACATATGCGCTGCTTATTGCCGCCAGCCGCGTGATGGTGCTGGCGCATCACCCGAGCGACGTCCTGGCGGGCGCGCTGCTGGGCGCCTTCGGCGCATTGGCGGTGCGGCATTACTTTGCGGAACGGCAGCTGGGCTTCGCCATAGCCCCGGACGGCGGCATCGAGCGATTGCCCGGGCCGTCGCTGCGGCGGATTAAAGCTGTTGCCCGCGCGCTGTTGTCTTAATAAGAAGCGCGCTTCGGGGCCGAGGCACCCGGCGGGATACCCAGAATGAATGCAAACGATCCGGCGGTTTCCGTCGTGGTGCCGGTCAGGAACGAGGCGGGCAATATCGCCCCGCTGATCGGCGAGATTTCCGCTGCGCTCGATGGCCAATGGCCGTTCGAGGTCGTCTACGTCAACGACGGTTCGAGCGACGGCACCGACGCCGAGCTCAAGCAGTTGATGACGAAGCACGCGTGGCTGCGGCGCGTGCGGCACAAGCAGTCGTGCGGCCAGTCGTCGGCGGTCCGCAGCGGCGTTGCCGCGGCGCGTGGGCCGATCGTCGTGACCATCGACGGCGACGGGCAGAACGATCCGTCATTCATGCCTGCGATGATCCGGGCGCTGGAAGCCGGTGCGCCACGCGTCGGACTGGTTGCCGGCCAACGCGTCGGCCGCAAGGCGAGCGGTTTCAAGAAATTCCAGTCGCGCATCGCCAATGGCGTGCGCGGCGCCGTGCTGCGCGATGGCACGCGTGATACCGGCTGCGGGCTCAAGGCATTCCGCCGCGACCTGTTCCTCAAGCTGCCGTATTTCGATGGCTTGCATCGCTTCCTGCCGGCGCTGGTGCGGCGCGAAGGCTGTGACATCGGTTATGTGGACGTTGTCGATCGTCCGCGCGGGCAGGGCATTTCCAATTACGGCATGTGGGACCGGCTGTGGGTCGGCATCCTCGATCTTGCCGGCGTATGGTGGCTGATCCGCCGCAAAAAGCGAATCCCGGAAATTTCGGAGGACTGAAATGCTCGTCGATCTCACGCGCGCCGTCGGCGGCTATCTGCAGGACGTGTTCATCGGCAATGCCGACTGGGGAATACTGATCGGCTACATCGCTCAAATCATGTTCGCCATGCGCTTCGTGGTGCAGTGGATTGCCTCGGAGCGCGCCGGCCGCAGCGTGGTGCCGACGGCGTTCTGGGTGTTCTCGATCGGCGGCGGTTTGATGCTGCTCGGCTACGCGCTCTATCGCCGCGACCCGGTGTTCATCATCGGGCAGGCGTTCGGCGTGTTCGTCTATCTGCGCAATTTGCAATTTGTCTTGCGCGGCGGCGGCGGTGCGGCGGCGGCGTGACGTTTAACCCTTGGCGGCGGCCATCGCGGCAAAGCCGCCTTCGAGATCGGCGATCAGATCGTCGACGTCTTCGAGCCCAATGTGAAAGCGCAGCGTCGGTCCGCCCGGCGCCCACTTGGCCGCGGTGCGGTACTCGGCGCAGTCGAACACGATCACCAGGCTTTCGAATCCGCCCCACGAGAAGCCCATGCCGAACAGCGCAAGCTCGTTCATGAAAGCGTGCACCGCGCGCTCGGCGACCGGCTTGAGCACGATGCTGAACAAACCGCTGGCGCCGGTGAAGTCGCGCTTCCAGATTGCGTGACCGGGATCGCTTTCGAGCCCCGGATGCAGCACGCGCAAGACTTCGGGCCGCGCGGCAAGCCAGCGCGCGACGCACAACGCGGACTGCTGATGATGTGCAAGCCGCACGCCCATCGTTCGCAGGCCGCGCATCGCGAGAAAAACATCGTCGGGGCCGGCGCACAGCCCCAGCAAATTGAAAGTGTCCTTGAGTTTCGGAAACGTCACGGCATTGGCCGAAACGGTGCCGAACATGATGTCGGAATGGCCGCCGATATATTTCGTGCCGGCCTGGATCGACAGGTCGACACCTTTCTCGAACGCGCGGAAATAGAGCGGCGTCGCCCAGGTATTGTCCATGAGCACGACCGCACCTTTGCCGTGCGCGACCTGCGCGATCGCCGGAATATCCTGCATCTCGAAACTTTGCGATCCCGGCGCTTCGACGAACACCGCTCGCGTATTGACTTTGAAATGTCTCGCGATGCCGGCGCCGATCAGCGGCTCGTAATACGTGGTCTCGACGCCGAGGCGCTTGAGCACGTTCTCGCAGAAATTCCGCGTCGGCCGATAAACGCTGTCGGTGACGAGGATGTGGTCACCGGCGCTGAGAACGGAAAACAGCGCGGTCGAGATCGCCGCCAGCCCCGACGGCACCAGGATCGTGCCGGCGCAGCCCGGGCCCTCAAGCTCGGTCAGCGCGTTTTCGAGCGCTTCCGTCGTGGGCGTGCCGCGCCGGCCGTATTGATAGCGCGAGCGGTGCGCGACCTGATCCTCGGCCGTCGGATAGAGCACCGTCGAGCCGTGATAGACCGGCGGATTGACGAAGCCGAAGTAGGACTGCGGGTCGCGCCCACCCGTCACAAGACGCGTAGCGGGCTTGAGCGGACGCTGCCGGCCGGGCTTTTTGCTCATGAATACTTGCCGGCGGACCGGCCCCCGATCATATCGACGCCAAAATGAGCCAACGGCGCCCGAAACGCATTTATCGCGTCATTGCCGCCGATCTCAACCCCTTGACCTTATTGTGGGATCGTTCTGAGATGCGAAGGGACAAGGAAAGAGCGGGAAAAACTGAATAACCGGCGAGACCAGGCTGTTGGCGTTTCCATCCCATGACGTTCACCCGGCGGGGGGGCTGTCGCCAAATCCAAGCGATAAAAAGGGCCGATGTCTTGTCATCACAACACAAACCGTCAGCAGAGGTTGTTTCATGAAACGTATCGCAACAATTTTCGCCGTCGCGGCGGCTCTGGGTTTCACCGCGTCGGCGGCGTCCGCCCAGACACTGGCGGCGGTCAAGAACCGCGGCACGCTCAATTGCGGCGCCAACGGGACGCTCGCCGGCTTCGGCTTGCCGGACGCGCAAGGCAAGTGGACCGGACTCGACGTCGACGTATGCCGCGCGATCGCGGCGGCCATTTTCAACGACGTCAACAAGGTCAAGTTCGTGCCGCTGTCGGCGAAGGACCGCTTCACCGCGCTGCAATCGGGTGAAGTGGACGTACTCATTCGCAACACCACCTGGACGTCGTCGCGCGACACCTCGCTTGGCCTCAATTTCACCGGCGTCGACTACTACGACGGCCAGGGCTTCATGGTGCGCAAGTCGCTCAAGGTGAATTCGGCGCTCGAACTCGGCGACGCGTCGGTCTGCGTGCAACAGGGCACTACGACCGAGCTCAATCTCGCCGACTATTTCCGCGCCCATAACATGAAGCTGAAGACGGTGACCTTCGCGACGGCGAACGAGGCGGTGAAGGCCTATGACGCTGGCCGCTGCGATGCCTACACGACGGATGCGTCCGGCCTTTATGCCGAGCGCCTGCGCACCGCCAACCCGAACGACCACATCGTGCTGCCCGAGATCATCTCGAAGGAGCCGCTCGGTCCGGCCGTTCGTCACGGCGATGATCAGTGGTTCGATATCGTGAAGTGGGTGTTCTTCGCGATGATCAACGCGGAAGAGCTCGGCATCACGCAGAAGAACGTCGACGAGATGACCAAGTCGACCAACCCGGAAATCAAGCGCTTCGTCGGCACCGAAGGAAACTACGGCGAGCAGCTCGGCCTGACCAAGGATTGGGCCGTCCGCATCGTCAAGGCTGTCGGCAATTACGGCGAAGCCTTCGATCGCAATGTTGGCGCAGGCTCGCCGCTGAAGATCGACCGGGGCTTGAACAGGCTGTGGACCAAGGGCGGCATCCAGTACGCGCCGCCGATCCGCTGAGGGGCGTTTAGAGGCCGGAAGCGCCGCGGGCGTTGACGCTCGCGGCGCGGCCGGAGAGGGCGCTATCGGGCGGCGTCGCGAGCCCGAGAGGGGTAAATGTCGGTAGACCTTCCGACGGGCTCAGGCCCGCCGCGCGTCGCGTTTTACAACGACCCCAAAGTCCGGAGCATCGCTTACCAGGTTGCTCTGTGCGCGGTGATCGTTTTTCTGATCTATGGCGCGACCACCAACGCAATCGACAACCTCGAACGCGCGCATATCGCTTCCGGTTTCGGCTTCTGGAATAACAATGCCGGCTTCGATATCAGCCAGACGCTGATCAAGTTTTCCTCGCAGAGTGGGACCTACGGCCGCGCCTTCTGGGTCGGGCTGCTCAACACCTTGCTGGTGGCCGGGCTCGGCGTCGTGTTCGCCACCATTCTCGGGTTCATCATCGGCATAGCGCGACTGTCGAACAACTGGCTGGTGGCGAAATCCGCCAGCGGCTACGTCGAAACCATCCGCAACCTTCCGCTGCTGCTGCAATTGCTGTTTTGGTACAACGCCGTGCTCAAGGCGCTCCCGGCAATTCGCGACAGCATCCATATTCCGGGCGGCGCCGTGCTCAACAACCGCGGGCTGTTCTTGCCGCAGCCGATCTTCCAGGAGGGCTTCGGCGCGGTCGAGATCGTGCTCCTCCTGGGCGTAATTGGCTCCGTCGCCTTTTACATCTGGGCGCGCAAGCGGCAGGAGCAGACCGGGCAACAGGCGCCGGTGTTCTGGGTTTCGCTTGGGCTGATTGTCGGGCTGCCATTCATCGTCTTTTTGCTTCAGCGCTCACCACTGTCATTCGAGTTTCCCGAGGCGGGCCGCTTCAACATCAACGGCGGCATCGAGGTGCTGCCGGAATTCGCCGCCTTGCTGTTCGGGTTATCGATCTACACCGCGGCCTTTATCGCGGAGGTGGTGCGCGCCGGCATCCTGGCGGTGTCGCGCGGCCAGACCGAAGCGGCTTATTCGCTCGGCTTGCGGCCAGGCCCGGCGCTGCGGCTGATCGTGGTGCCGCAGGCGATGCGGGTCATCGTGCCGCCACTCACCAGCCAATATCTCAACCTGACCAAGAACTCCTCACTCGCGGTCGCCATCGGCTATCCCGACTTGGTGCAGGTGTTCACCGGCACGGTGCTGAACCAGACCGGGCAGGCGGTCGAGGTCGTCGCCATCACCATGTTGGTCTATCTCACCATCAGCCTCACCACGTCGCTGCTGATGAACGTCTACAACAGCCGCATCGCGTTGGTGGAACGGTGAGGGCGTTGTCATGACGATGGCCGAAGGCGATCTCGCCGTCACCGAAATCAAATTCGTTCGCATGGCGACGATCGAGGCGAAGGCGCCGCCCGCGGCCATGACCGGCGCTGTCGGCTGGCTGCGCGCGAATCTTCTCTCCACGCCGTTCAATATCTGTCTCACCATCATCATCGCGCTGCTGCTGGCGTGGGCGATCCCCGAGATACTCAAATTCCTGTTCATCGACGCGGTATGGACCGGCAGCGATCGCGAAGCCTGCAGCGAAGTCGTTCAGCATCGCGAGATCGGCGCCTGTTGGCCGTTCGTCTGGGAACGGTTGCCGTATTTCATCTATGGCTCGTACCCGATCTCCGAGCGCTGGCGCGTCAACGTATTCTTCCTGTTGCTGGCGATCGGCGTGGCGTGGATTTTATGGCTGCGCGCGCCGCGCCACGACCTCGGCGCGGTCTATTTCTTCATCGTGCTGCCGATCGCCTCGTTCATCCTGCTGACTGGCTGGGACGCGATCGGCTTGCCGTCGGTCGATACGGTGCTGTGGGGCGGCGTGCTGGTGACTATCGTGGTCGCGTCGGTCGGCATCGTGGTTTCGCTGCCGCTCGGCATCCTGCTCGCGCTCGGGCGGCGATCGCGCATGCCGGCGGTCAAATTGTTCTCCGTGGTCTTTATCGAATTTGTGCGCGGCGTGCCGCTGGTCACCGTGCTGTTCATGGCGAGCGTCATGCTGCCGCTGTTCGTTCCCGAGGAATTCTCGCCCGACAAGCTGGTGCGCGCGCTCGTCGGTATCGCGCTGTTTGCCTCCGCCTACATGGCGGAAGTGGTGCGCGCCGGGTTGCAGGCGATCCCGAAAGGCCAGTACGAGGGCGCGATGGCGGTCGGCCTCGGCTACTGGCAGATGATGCGGTTCATCGTCTTGCCGCAGGCGCTGAAAATCACCATCCCGAACATCGTCAACACCTATATCGGCCTGTTCAAGGACACGACGCTGGTCTTCATCGTCGGCATCTTCGATCTCCTGCGCACGATCGAAGTCGCGCGCATCGACCCGCGCTGGGCGACGCCGGTGACCAGCACGACCGGCTATGCGGTCGCCGCGATCTTCTATCTGGTTTTCTGCTACGGCATGTCGCGCTACGCCCGCGCCATGGAATTCCGTCTTGCCAAGAGTGACAAACGATAGCGCATGATCCCGAAAAGCGGGAACCGGTTTCGGAAAAGATCATGCGCAACAAATAAAGGTGTTCTCATGAATGCGCCGACCAGCACCGACGCCCGCCTCAAGCCGACCAAGCTCAATAATTCGGTCGCGGTCGACATCATGGGCATGAACAAGTGGTACGGCGAATTCCACGTGCTGCGCGACATCAATCTGCGCGTCATGGGCAGCGAGCGCATCGTCATCTGCGGGCCATCCGGCTCCGGCAAATCCACCA
>JBAUHH010000230.1:0-2352 GCA_049680165.1 Pseudolabrys sp. | reverse complement strand
ATCTTGAGGTTGCGTGCAAGCGCTACGAAGAGAAGCATGGAGGCAAGAAGAAGGCTGATGGAGCCGGCACGGCTTGGCACCAATTCGAGCTGCGCGCCTTCCGCGTCGCGGACGGCGGGCGCGCCGTGGGCAAGACCATGCAGGAAGCTGAGGCATTGCTGCCGGATCAGCGCGTCTTCGTCCAGCGTATTCGACGTGGCGCGCAAATTATTGACGCGACAGCCGACACGATTCTTCAGGCTGGCGATGTCGTAGCCGTCGCCGGCCGGCGCGAGGTCCTGGTCAATCTGATCGGCAGCGCTGCGCAGGAAGTCAATGATCACGAACTGCTTGCGGTGCCGGTGCAAGGCGTTGACGTCTATGTCACCAGCAAGGCGGTTGATGGGAAAACATTGACCGATCTGTCGAAATCGCCGGGAGCACGTGGTGTATTCCTGCGCAAGATTACGCGTGGGGCGACAGCCACCGATATTCCAATTCTCGCTGACACAAAGCTGTATCGCGGCGATATCGTTACCCTCGTCGGACGCACGCAAGACATTAACGCGGCCACCAAAATGCTTGGCGTCGCAGACCATGCAACCGATGTGGCCGATGTTGCATTCATAGGCGCGGCCATTGCAATCGGCGCACTGGCCGGTGCCTTCGTCTACAAGGTCGGCGGCATCCCGCTTACGTTGTCTACCTCCGGCGGCGCTCTGATTTCAGGCCTGTTCTTCGGCTGGCTGCGGTCCGTTCATCCGACGTTTGGGCGCATTCCTTCGCCCGCCGTATGGTTCATGAACTCCGTTGGATTGAACGTCTTCATTGCGGTGGTCGGAATCTCGTCCGGTCCGGGGTTTGTAGCCGGACTGCAGCAACTCGGTTTCAGCCTATTTCTGTGGGGCATGGTCGCGACAACTGTGCCGCTGATCCTTGCAATGTACGTCGGCAAGTACCTCTTTCGTTTTGATGACGCCATCGTACTGGGATGTTGTTCCGGTGCGCGCACGACCACGGCATCGCTTGGCATGATCAACGACCGAGCCAAAAGCCAGATTCCTGGACTTGGTTACACCGTTACCTATGCTGTCGGGAACACGCTGCTGACGATTTGGGGAATGGTCCTGGTTATGCTGATGACTTAGCCATGGTCGCTATGAGTCGAAGAGTCATCGTGAACTGCATAAAGACTGCTGCAACACAAAATCACGGGAGCGAGTCATGGCCAATCTTAGCACGCTTCAAAAATTCCAAGTGCTCAGTCCTTTTGAAATCAAGGACGAGCTGATCAACCTCGCGAAAAAGACGTCAAAGACAACGCAGTCTTCGTTCTTAAATGCCGGCCGCGGAAATCCGAACTGGGTCGCGACGACTCCGCGCGAAGGGTTTTTCTTGCTTGGCCAGTTTGCGGTAGCCGAAAGTAAGCGCGTGATGGACCACCCGGCGGGACTCGGCGGAATGCCACAAGCGAGCGGTATCGCAACTCGTTTGAAAGCATGGCTGGCGAAACATATGGATGAAGCCGGCGCCGAATTCTTGTCGGCAATGCTGTCTTACACAGAAAAAACATTCAAGTTTGAGTCGGACGCCTTTGTGCACGAACTTGTCGATTCCATCATCGGCGACAATTATCCCGTCCCCGACCGCATGCTGTTTCACAACGAGCGTATCGTTCATGAATATCTTATGTGGGCAATGTGCGGGAAGCCGCGGCCGGCCGGCAAATTTGACCTCTATGCCGTAGAGGGAGGTACTGCGGCGATGTGCTATCTGTTCAAATCGTTGAAGGCTAATCGGCTGTTGCATCAGGGCGATACCATCGCGCTTGGTACGCCGATATTCACTCCGTACGTCGAGATGACGCATCTGGAGGACTACGCTCTTAACGTCGTTCACATTAAAGCACCTCAGGAAAACCGCTTTCAGTTCACGGATGACGAGATCAAGAAACTCGAAAATCCGGCGATTAAGGCCTTTTTCATCGTCAATCCCGGCAACCCAACGGGAATGGCGCTCAGCAACGAAACCCTCGCCAAGATCGCCAATTTGGTGAAGACGAAGCGTCCGGATCTGATGCTGTTGACGGACGACGTCTACGGCACGTTTGTGAATGATTTTCGGTCGCTTCTCGGTGAGCTCCCGCACAACACGATTGGGGTGTATTCCTACTCGAAATATTTTGGGTGCACGGGCTGGCGGCTTGGCGTCATCGCGGTACACGAAGACAACATTTTCGACAAGATGATCGCGCGTCTTCCGGATAGCGATTTGCAGGCACTTGACAAGCGATATGGTGCTCTGACCTTGGAGCCCCGAAAAGTAAAATTCATAGATCGCATAGTCGCAGACAGCCGCGACGTTGCCCTCAAC
>JBAUHH010000229.1:0-7520 GCA_049680165.1 Pseudolabrys sp. | reverse complement strand
CCTGTGGCGACGGCGTCATGATGACGAGACGCTCGAGCGCAAAGCGGTAAGAAGAGACGCGCTGGTCGAGCGACGCATAGACCCACGACACGATCAACCCGTTTTCGTGCATCCGGCGTTTGGCGTTTTTGTATTCCGGCGCGCTCAGATCGGGGATGTACGCGAAGCTCTGGCGCCGCTTGTAATCGACGTCGAGAACGCGTGCGGCTGTTTCAAAAAATTGCGGCAGACGCACGTTGTCGTTGCGAATGTCATCGGTCAACTGCGCGTATCGCGCCGATGGCGAGCGGTAGCTCGATGTGAACAGCCGCGTCGCATAGGCTGTGCGGTCGAAGCCGGTGCGGTGATCGGCGCCGATGACGCCGTACTCGCCGAGTACGCTGTACCATTGCTGGCGATCATAGGGCGGCTCGATCAGCGGATAGGCCAGATCGCGTAACTGGCGTTCGTCGTCGGTCAATTCGAATTGCGAGGGGAAAGTCGGCTTGCCGGCAATCGCATCGTTCGCTACCCAGTCGTGGATGTCGTCGCGGACCAGATAGGGGCGAACCTGGCCGAAATCGCCGTTGGGAGCGCAGCCCGCGACCAGCACGGTCGCGACAATGAGGAGGCTCCCCCGACGCCAGCCTTGCGATTGCGTCGGCGGTAAAGGCGGCATTTTGTTTTCGCTGTGTGTGCCGTTCAGCGCGTGGCGCGTCGGCGGCGGCGGCGGCCCGTGGTGTTACCTGCGTGCGGCTCGGAGTCGTTCGACCCATCGGGCCCGCGATCAATACGGATCACCGGCAGGATGATGACGGTTGCCGGCTCGGTATTGGCGTCGACGTATTTGCCGACACGCGAGTAGCTTGCGTCATCTGGAAAGCGAATGATTTGACCCATGGCAGTCCCCAGTCCGTGCCGGCGCAGGGGCCCTTGGCCCGTGCCGGATCGGCGCCTTGCCATGATTAAAGGGGCGGCAAGGTTAACGGTCTGCTAACGACGGCTGACTATTGTGCGCGCTGGTTCCGTAGGCGTCACGCTCATGGTCGCGTATTCCGCTAATCCGCTCGAAGGCCTGTTGGATCTCGCGTGCCGCGACGGCATCGATATTCGGCCGACCCTGCTGCGCGTCCTCACGGATCTTTTTGTGCAAAAGCCCACACATAGCGCCGAAGAAGAAGCGCAATATGTCGAGCTGGCGCAGCGTTTGGTCGAAGCCGTGGACGTGCCGACCCGCGCGGCTGTGATGGCGAGGCTTTCGTCCTACCCGGGCGCGCCCGACGTTATTCTTCAGCGGCTGATGGAGCTTGGTGAAAGTCCCGCGCCGGTCGCACCGCCGCTGTCGTCGACCTTGCCCGCATCGTTGCACGAAGCGACCCAACCGGAAACCACCCGCCGCTCCGAGGAAATCGAGCTCACCGAGTTGTTCTTTGCGGCGAACGCGGATGAACGCCGGCTGATCCTGGTCAATCTCGACGCCATCGAACCGGCCGCGGCGCAAAAGAGGCCCGCCATCGGCACCGATGTCATCAGCCGTCTGGAAAACGCGGCACTCGCGCACAACACCGGCGACTTCGTTCGCACGCTCGGCCGCGCGCTCAATATCGGCAGCGAATTGATGACGCGGCTGGTGCATGACGAATCCGGCGAGCCGATCGTGGTTGCGGCCAAGCTGCTCGGCATGAAGGCCGCCGTGCTCCACCGTATCCTGTTGTTTGTCAATCCGAGCGTCGGTCACTCGGTCGAGCGCGTGTACGATCTCGCTCTGCTCTATGACGAGATCACGCCAGACGCCGCCGAACGCATGATCTCGATATGGCAGCGGGCCGACAGCGTGAGGCCCACCCGCTACCAGTCGGCGTATTGGAACGTCGAGCGCCAGCGCACACGTAATGACGGGCCCACACGGTCCGCGCCGGATCGCAGTCGCGAGCCGTTACCGACGCGGTCCACCGGCAGCGGCCGCTAGCCGCTCTTTCACTTCACGACATTGTCGATGAAATTTCGCCCGGCGCGGTCTTCGACTTCGACGATCCAGACATCGGGATCGAAACGAATTTCGCGCGTCAGGCGCGCCTCCACGTCGGCCTCCGGAACCGCCAGGCCGGCCCCAAGCGCCACGACGAAAAGCCGGTCGGCGGGCTGCGCCTCATCGAATGCGCTCTGCGGCGCGGGACCGTAGAGCAACGCGGTCCCGTCGAGGCGGCTGATCTTGATGAAAACCGCCCCCGCCTCCTCGGCACCACGGCGGCGCACGACGGCGAAGGCTCCCTCGGCGTTGCAACGGCGCAAATAAGCTGAAACCCATATGCCGGATTTAAGACGCATCGGCGGTTGGTAGCACGACGCGTCGCGGCGGTTCTATTTATTCAAGCGGACGGCTGGTAACGGCCGCCAACTCGCGCACCAACTGGTCGGAGATCTGGCCGGTAACCGGCAGCTTGCGGTCGCGCTCGAATTTCTCGATCGCCGCTTTCGTCTCAGGCCCAAACTGACCGGTCGGCTTGATCTGGCCGTAGCCGAAATCGGCGAGCGCCCGCTGGATCGCCAGAATGCGTTTCGACGGCGCCAGCAGTTGCGCGATTGGGTCGTTGCGCTCGGGCGTCGCACTCTTGCCTGCCTTGACGTGAGAGCTTGCGATCACGCGCACCAGGTCTTCACCCGCCTCGAGATTGCCTTTGAGCCCGGCGGCCTGAGCGAAATCGCGCAATGCCGCATCCGTCCGCGCGCCCCAGACGCCGTCGACGGCGCCGTCATAGAAGCCGCGCTGCGACAATTCGCGCTGGATGTCGGTAATGATCTGGATGCGCGAGCGCGGTGCTGCGGCCTGTGCGGCAGGCTGCGCAGTAGGCAATTCGATTACGCGCGGATGCGGCATCGCGACCGGCGGCGATGCGGGCGCCGGCGCAAGGCGCGAGGCAAAGATCGGCGCCGGATGCGGACCGCGCTGCAGGAACAGCGCGTTGACGAAAATTATCGTGGTCGCGAGCATCACCATGAAAGCGGCAACGGACTCGCGCGGATGCTGCGCGATCAGGGCGGCAACGCGCGCCGTCCGGCCGTCTCGCCTGTTTGCGCGCCGGTTACGCACTTTTCTTCACCTGCGCGCCGGGCGCGATACGTTCATCTGTGCGGACGGTCTTGCGTTCAAGCTCGATCGGCTTGACGACCGCCTGCTCGCCTTCACCGTTAATCGGCAAGCGGACGATCACGCGTGTGCCGTCGCCCAGCCGGCTGCGAATATCCATCTCGCCGTCATGCAGCCGCACCAGCCCCTTGACGATTGAAAGCCCGAGCCCGGAGCCGTCATGGCGCCGGTCGTAAGACGCACGCGCCTGAAAAAACGCTTCCCCAAGCCGCGGCAGATCTTCCTCGCCGATGCCGACGCCGGTATCCTCGACGGTCAGCACAAGCTTGCCGGTCTCGTAAGCCGCGCGCACGGTTACGCGCCCGCCACGCGGCGTGAATTTGACCGCGTTGGAAACCAGATTGATGAGGATCTGGCTTATGGCGCGGCGATCCGCGGTGATGTCAGGCAGGCCGTCGGCGACCTCGATCTTGAGCTCGACACCCGCTTCGCGCGCCTTGAGCGCCAGCAATTCGCAGCAGCCGGCAACCGCTTGCGCCGGCGCGAACGGCTCGGGCGTGATTTCGAAATTGCCGGTTTCCATCTTCGACATGTCGAGAATGCCGTTGACGACCGAAAGCAGGTGCCGGCCTGACTCGTTGATCAGCCGCGCGTATTCCATGCGGCGCTCGGGATCGAACGCGAGCGATTCATTGCTCAGCATGTCGGAGAAGCCGATGATGGCATTGAGCGGCGTGCGCAGCTCGTGGCTCATGGTGGCGAGGAAGCGGCTCTTGCCGGCATTGGCGCGCTGGGATTCCGCACGCGCAATCTCCAGCGCGCGTTCGTGCACCTTGCGCTCGCTGACGTCGCGCAGCACGGCAACCACCTCGTTGCGCTCGACGCTTTGGTGGAGCGGACGGCAGCGCATTTCAACCCAGATGAAACTGGTGCGCGCGTCGTCGCCGTTTTCGTTGCGGCGAATACGGAACTCGACCGAGCGATCCTCGCCGGTCGCCGCCGCGTCCGACAGCGCGGTGAGATAGGCCGGGCGATCCGCGACGTGAACGCGATCGAACAGGCCGTGGCCGGAAAGCTCGCGCGTGCGCGTGCCGAACAGCGCCTCGGCCGCGGGCGAGACGAACAGCACCGCGCCATTCGCTCCGTGCCGCGTGATCACGTCAGTCATGTTGCGGGCGAGCAGGCGGTAGCGGTCTTCCTCGGCGTTGAGCAGGCCGGAGCTGGTGCGCACCAACGACTCCGCGCCGAGCGCAAGGCCGGTGGCATAGAGCGCCGCGGAAACGATGCCGAGCGCGGCAAGCGCGCCGAATTCGTTTTCAATCGCGATCGGCGGCGGCAGGACATCGAGCATGTTCGCCACCATCAAGATACCGGCGGCAGCCAGCGCGAAGGTTGCGGCCAACATGACCACGCGGCGCGACGCGGAGAACGCCGCTTCGAGCGGTACCACGACCAGCCAGATCGCGGCATACGAGCCCATGCCGCCGGTGAACCATGCCACCGCGGCGACCAATACCGCGATCGACAGCGCAGAAAAGATGTGGGCCGCCTCGAAGCGGCCGGTGCGCGACAGGAAATACGAGATCATGATCGGCGCAACGAGCCAGGCGAACACGCCGGCTTCGAGAGCGCTCGGCACGCCGCGCCACACCAGATACAACGGGAATGCGGCAAGCGCCGCAAAGCTGCCGAGCAGCCGCGGCGCCATGAATGCGCGATGGCGCGCCGTGGTCAGCGCGTCGCGCTGCGCCGACGGATGCACCAAAGCGTCAACATAGGTCCACACTGGCGTGAGGATGCCCACGGTCCCTGTCCCACGTCCGAGTTTGACGAAACCAGACGCGCCCCTTTTTTCGTGCGGAAATCCTATGGCAGAGCGGCTTAAGCGAACGCTAAGGCGGGCCCGCTTCATGCGCGAAATAGGCCATTTGCCGCGTATTTTGCCCCTCCCGGCGCGCCGCAATCGCTGGGCATGGTGAAATTTTGGTTGCCGGAACGCGGGTTTTGACGCACCGTTTTGGGACGCCATTTTCTGGCCCCGGATCGCGCAGTCAGCGCCGGCGCGCACGGAAAAGCGCGCATCTGCGGGCGCTGCCGATCATTAAAATTTTAGTATTTCAAATTTTCTGAAAACTTGTCGCGCATTCGCATCGAAAGCCATGTTCATTTCGAACGACAGCTTCAACCCTGTCTGCTACGGTTTGCATCAAAGGCGGCAGATAAGCCGTCGGGGACTATGGGTGACGTCATGTTCTTCCTGTTACGAATGGCGTTTTGGCTGGGTGTCGTTTGCGTGCTGCTTCCGACTGGCGCGAAGTCACCGGAGCAGATCGATGCTTCGCAAGCGGTGACGGCCGCGACAGCCGCCGTTTCCGACATGCGCGGCTTCTGCGATCGTCAGCCCGACGCGTGCATCGTCGGCGGCAAGGTCGCCGTCGTGATCGGCCACAAGGCGGAGGCCGGCGCGCGCACGCTCTATCAGTTCATTACCGAGAAGCTCGCGGACGGATCGGCTGCCGACAAGGCCACCAACAAGGTCATTCCGATTTCGGCCTCGGGCCAGCAGACACTGACGCAGACGGATGTCGCGCCGGTGTGGCACTCGCCGGTTCCGCTGCCGCCGCGGCGCGAGGCGCAGGCCAGCCGTCCATCGGCCTAAATCGCGGTATTTCAGGCCTTCCGTGGCGGGCGCCGTGTGCCCACCACGCGCATTTTTGGTCATTGCCTGGCTTGAGCTTATATATCGGGTGGATGCCTGATTTGCCTTGAAGGACCGGCGCCACCGATGAAGATCGACGAGATCATCGACAATTTCGAGCTGCTCGATCAGTGGGACGACCGCTATCGGTATGTCATCGAGCTTGGCCGCACGCTGGCGCCGTTGCCGGAGCGCGAGCACGTCGAGGCCAACAAAGTGCAGGGCTGTGCCAGCCAGGTTTGGCTGGTCACGCATGTAAAAACCGACGGCACTGGAGAACCGGTGCTGATATTTGAAGGCGATAGTGACGCCCACATCGTGCGCGGATTGGTCGCCATTCTGTTTGCACTCTATTCCGGCAAGGGCGCGCGCGAGATCCTGACGATTGACGCGCCTGCTTTATTCGACCGCATGGGCTTGCGCGAAAACCTGACGCCGCAGCGCTCGAACGGCTTGCGCTCGATGGTCGATCGCATCCGCGCCGAAGCGCGCGCCGCGCTCGCCACGGCCGCCTGAGGCCTATTCTCCATCGACGACGAAAGCCTCACCGGGCGCGAGCCAGGTACGCACCGCCGCGTGCGCGGGACCGCTGGCTTTCGCGGCGAAACCATAGTGCCGCGCCAACCGGTCGAGCGCGAGTTGCAGCACCACCTTGGCCGACCGCGACGGCCAAGCACGCTCGCGCTCGATATCGTCGAGACCTTTGAGAAAACAGCAGACGTCGAGCAGAAGCCCGGCAAATTCCGGCCCTGTGGCGTCGAGCGCATGGCGCACACGCTGGCGCGCCGCGATCATCGTTTCCGTGAAGGCGCCCGCGCGCCCCGCGCCGCTGTGGCGGCCACCGCTCATGGGGCTTTCCCAGTTCGACGTCGTGCGCGGCATCATGTGTGCGCGGGTGAAATCGCCGCGCAGGCGGTCGCCGGCCTGCAACTGATGCGGCGCAATCAATGGACGTCCGTCGCGGCCGCGACGCCGCGCCAGCCAGGCGAGCGGACTTTCCGATTCATCGACGGTGACACCGCTGCGACCATGTTCGCTCTCAATGTCACGGCGGCCGACATCGAGATGCTGGCCGCGAAATTCATCGATGAGTGGATGCTGTACCACCGGCATATGCACCGCCAGCTTTCGGGCTCTGCCTTTCATGCGCGCGGCCCCGACAGTGCGAATAAACCGTGCGCCAGTTCGGCGCAGAAGCCCTCGAGCGCATGCAGCGCATCGATCGCCGGATCGTCACGGCGCTCTTCGATCAGCCGGCACGCATGGGCGGCCATGGTGCGGTCACGGTCGAACAACAGGCCGACCTCGCTGAAGCTTCGGCCGAGGACGGTGTGTGCGAGATACATCGCCGTTTGACGCGCGAATGCGGCCAGCGGCGAGCGCCCCATCGCCGCGCGCAATTCGTCGACCGGCATGGCGAATGCGGCGCCCGTCAAGCGGCAAAGCTGCACACATTCCGCATCGCCGCGATAAGCCCGCGGCGGCGCTCGTCGTGCGGTTTGGGAAACCTGGAGGGTTATCATAGGCAGCCTTCTATAGGATTAATAACCTATAGGATTAATTACCTATGTAAACGCCTAAATCAAGGCGGCGTGGACAAAGTTAGCTTGCGTCAGATTTAAGATATTGGGAATACTCAATTTTTCGTGGCGATAGGAAGCGGGCTGCCTGAACTTTCCACAGAAGCAGTAATGAGCCGCGAGAAGTTCGGCGCCCGTGGCACCGCGGAGCAACCCCGCGCGTCCTTTGGTGAAC
>JBAUHH010000228.1:0-1701 GCA_049680165.1 Pseudolabrys sp. | reverse complement strand
GCCTATCTCGGCGACTCCAAATTGCTTGCGACAGCCGAGGAGGCGTCATGACATGCGCCGCCAATGACCTGTTGCTCGACGTCGAGAAGCTCGAAGCCGGTTACCACGACGTGCAGATCCTGTGGGGTATCTCGCTCAAGGTGAAGAATGGCAGCGTGACGACGCTGGTCGGCGCCAACGGCGCGGGCAAGACGACGAGCCTGCGCGCCATCACTGGCACCATCCGGCCGATGGGCGGGCGGGTGATGTTCGACGGCGAGGACGTCACGCATCTTTCGACCCATGCCAAGGTCGCGCGCGGGCTGGTGCTCGTTCCCGAAGGACGGCAGCTTTATGCCGACATGAGCGTCGAAGAAAACCTGGAGATGGGCGCCTACACCGGCCGCGCGCGCAAGCGTTACGCCGAGCATCTCGACAAAGTCTACACGCTGTTTCCGCGCCTGAAAGAGCGGCGGTGGCAGCGGGCTGGCACGTTTTCGGGCGGCGAGCAGCAAATGCTGGCGATCGCGCGCGGGCTGATGTCGGACCCGAAAATTCTCATCATCGATGAGCTTTCGCTTGGATTGGCGCCGGTCGTGGTGCAGCAACTCGTCGTGACATTGAAATCGCTCAAGGACGCGGGCACGACAATTCTGCTGGTGGAGCAGAACGTGCATCTGGCGCTGGCGTTGAGCGATTACGCGTACGTTATTGCCGACGGTCATCCATTTACGGAAGGCCCTTCCAGCGAAGTCGCGGCGAAGCCGGAAGTTCGCGAAGCATATCTCGGCCTCTGAACTTTTGCGGCGGAGCTGTAAGTCTTGGCACCGCGCGACGAAAATCATTTTATGAATAATGGTACATCAATGTTGCGATGAATATCGATACATCAACATTGCGCGCATTTAATCTCTGACAAAACTTTAACTTGCTTGCGCGTGCGGCCGCTCCATTATTCATGTCACCAGAAATGCCATTGGAGGTGGCCATGTTGAAAACTGTTCTTGCCGGAACGACCGCGCTTGCGATCGCCGGTGCGACCCTTGCCTACGCGCAGCAGCCGGGCGACCGTCACGGCCGCATGCAACACTGGCGGCCGAACGCGGCCGACATGAGCGCGTACAGCGACGCGCACATCGCCGCGCTTCACGCTGGCCTGAAGCTGACGCCGGATCAGGAGAAGAACTGGCCGGCGGTGGAGACCGCGCTGCGTGACCGCGCCAAGCAGCGCTCGGAGCGCTTCGCGGCGCGCGCGAGCGCCGACAAGCCGAAGGATCCGATAGAGCGCATGAGTTTGCGCGCGGATATGATGACGCAACGCGGCGCCAGCCTGAAGAAACTCGCCGACGCCGCCAAGCCGCTCTACGACAGCCTCGACGAGGCGCAGAAGCATCGCTTTACGGTTCTTGCACAGCTCGAAGGCCGGCGTTTCGGTCATTGGCGGCACCACGGCGGCTGGCGCCATCATGGCTCGCACGGCCAGGAGCAGGGGCCCGCGCAGCAGCAGTAATGCAAGAGAAGCAGGTGGTGGCCAACGCGATCTCCCCAATGCGCGCCGCTATCCCGAAGCCGCCGGGTTCGCCCGGCGGCTTTTCCTTTATTTGCGGGCACTTGGGCGAGGTTGCGCGGCTGGACAGGCCGGGATCGCTTTGCTAAACGACGCCGGCCATGCGGGACCACTTCCCGTCACCGGCAATCCGGGCGCATAGCTCAGTTGGTAGA
>JBAUHH010000227.1:0-8717 GCA_049680165.1 Pseudolabrys sp. | reverse complement strand
CATCGCCGGCGGGCCGGCCGACAACTTCTCCTTCTCCTTCGGGCCGTTCGGTCCCATTGGGGACGGGGCGGTGTGGGTCTATACCCGCGACGGCAACGGCAACTGGACGCAGCAGGGCAATAAGCTGGTTGGCAGCGGAGCCAGCGGAGCGGCCAGCCAGGGCCGGTCGGTGGCGCTGTCGGCGGACGGCAACACCGCCCTCGTCGGCGGGCCAACCGACAGCTCCGGCGTCGGTGCGGTGTGGGTCTATACTCGCAGCAACGGCATGTGGACGCAGCAGGGCAGCAAGCTCATCGGCAGCGGCGCCAGTGGAGCGGCCAACCAGGGCTCCTCGGTGGCGTTGTCGGCGGACGGCAGCATCGTCGTGGTCGGCGGGCCAGCCGACGACTCCAATGCCGGGGCAGCGTGGGTGTTCGTTCCGGCTGCCATTGTCGCGAGTGTGAGCCCGAACGCCGGCTCGGTGGACGGTGGCGCGCTGGTCGGCATTACTGGCACTCGTTTGACCAGCACAACCGGCGTAACGTTCGGCGGCGTCGCGGCAACATTCGTGGCCGTGATCGACGACACGCACGTCCTCGCCATCACGCCGGCCCGTGCCGCGGGCACGGTCGACGTCGCCGTCACGACGACTTCCAGTGGCACCGCCACGTTGGCCGGCGCCTATACCTATGACGCCGATCCGACCACAACATTGCTACTTAGCTCGGCCAATCCGAGCGCGCTTGGGCAGTCAGTCACCTTCACGGCTTTTGTGGGCGCCTCCGGCACGCCGAACGGCAGCGTGACGTTCAAGAACGGCAGCGCCACGCTTGGCAGCGTGGCGTTGTCCTCCGGCGTGGCGACGCTCACGACGTCCGCACTCGGCATCGGCTCACATGCGATCACGGCGGTCTACGGCGGCCAGGGCGACTTCGATGCTTCGGTTTCCGCGGCGCTGACCCAGACCGTGGGCAAGGCCGCGAGCACGAGCACCCTGACGGCGGCGCCCAATCCGGCGACGCCGGGTCAGACGGTCAAGTTCACTGCGGCAGCGTCGGCAGTGGCGCCGGCGGCCGGCACGCCTTCCGGTACGGTGACCTTCAAGCAGGGCGCCACGACACTGGGGAGCGCAACGCTGTCGGCCGGCAAGGCAATTTTTGATACGAGCGCGCTCACGATCGGCAGCCATAACGTGACGGCGAGCTATGGCGGCAACGCGGACTGGACGGCGAGCACGTCGAACATGGTGACGGAAGTCGTCAGTGTGCGGGCCGGCCGCCCATTTCAGGTCAACAGTTTCAACGGCAGCAAGGCTGACGTGAAGCAATTGCCGGCGGTCGCCACGCTCTCCGGCGGCAGCTTCGTCGTGGTGTGGGAATCGAAAGGCGAGGACGGCTCCGGTTACGGCATCTATGGGCAAATGTTCAAGGCGAATGGGCTCAAGAGCGGGGCTGAGTTCAAGGTCAACACGACGACCAGCAACGATCAGACCGAGCCCGCCGTCGCGGCCGTGAGCGGCGGCGGCTTCGTCGTCGTCTGGAGATCGGTCGAAACGTTTTGGAACGTGAGTGCCGTTGCCATTTTTGCGCAGCGCTACAACAAGAATGGCGTCAGAATCGGCAGCGAGTTCAAGGTCAATACCACGAACGCGAACGACGAGTTGCAGCCCACGGTCGCCGGGCTTGCCGATGGCGGGTTCGTGGCGGCGTGGACGTCCAACAAACAGGACGGCTCCGGGCTCGGCATCTACGCACAACGCTACGGCAAGACCGGCGCCAAGAGCGGCGGTGAATTCAGGATCAACACCACGACGGCGCGCAGTCAGCAGACGCCGGCGGTGGCCGCGCTCGGCACCGGCTTTGTGGTGGCATGGGCGTCGAATGCGCATCCTTCGTTCGGCTACGACGTCTACGGCCAGCTCTTCGACAACAAGAGCGCGAAGCTCGGCGTCGAGTTCCTCATCAACACCACACGGGCGAAGGATCAGACGCAGCCGGCCGTCGCAGCATCGGCGAGCGGCTTCGTGGTGGCGTGGAGCTCGGCCGGACAGGACGGCTCGGGTCTCGGCGTCTATGCGCAGCGCTTCGATGTTTCAGGCGCCAAGCTCGGCGGTGAGTTCAGGGTCAACACCACGACAGCGAACGATCAATCGGAGCCTGCCGTCGCCACATTCGCCGACGGCGGCTTCGTCGTTGTGTGGACCTCGCAAGGCCAGGATGGCTCGGGCAACGGCGTTTACGGGCAAGGCTACGACAAAAGCGGCAATGCGCTGAATGCCGAATTCCTGGTCAACACCACGACGGCGAAGGATCAATGGCAGCCACGCGCGGCGGCGCTGTCGGCAAACGGCTTCGTCGTGGTGTGGACGGCGGTCGACCCGACGACATCGCTGCAAGGCATCGACGCGCAGCGTCTCAGCATCGGAGGTTTGTGAGTGTTGGCGCGATGGTGATGTTCAAACGTGCGAGTTGGGGAATGTTGTCAGTCTTTGTTGCCGGATTGCGTGAGGCGGTGCGCGCACCGCGCACGATCGTGTGCCTCCGTGCGATGCTAAGGCCGGCTGTTGTCGGCGCACTATTGGCTGCTGCGCTCGTTGTCTCGCCGCAAATCGCAAGCGCGCAGTTCGTCCAGCAGGGCGACAAGCTCCTCGGCAACGACGGCGGCGGGGCCGAAGGCATCTCGGCGGCGCTGTCGGCTGACGGCAATACTGCTCTCGCCGGCGGGTCGAACGACGCCGACGCCACCGGCGCGGCGTGGGTCTATATCCGCGACAACACCGGCACCTGGACGCAGCAGGGCCCCAAGCTCACCGGTAACGACTCCAGTGGCCAGGCTCAGCAAGGCATCTCGGTGGCGCTGTCGGCGGACGGCAACACCGCCATCGTCGGTGGAAAAAGCGATAACTCCGCCATTGGCGCGGTGTGGATCTATACCCGCGACAGCAACAACGGCACCTGGACGCAGCAGGGCCCCAAGCTCACCGCCAGCGACGCCATTGGGAACGCCCAATTCGGCACGTCGGTTGCGCTGTCCGCCGACGGCAATACTGCCATCATGGGTGGGCCGTCCGACGACTCCGACATCGGCGCGGCGTGGGTTTTCATCCGCAGCAACGGCACCTGGACGCAGCAGGGCCCCAAGCTCACCGGTAACGACTCCAGTGGCCAGGCCGAGCAAGGGGGGTCGGTAGCGCTGTCGGCGGACGGCAATACCGCTATCTTCGGCGGGGAATTCGATACTGGTGCCACAGGCGCGGCATGGGTGTTCACCCGCAGCAGCGGCGTGTGGACCCAGCAGGGCGGCAAGCTGGTCGGTGGCAACGGCCTTATTCTTCGAGGCTCCTCGGTCGCGTTGTCGGGCGACGGCAACACGGCGTTCAGTGGTGCCCCCTCCAGTGCGGGGGGGGTGGGGAGGGCAATGATCTTCACCCGCGACAGCGGCATCTGGACCCAGCAGGGCAGCACCCTTGTTCCTCCCCCCCCCGGGTCAAACGCTTTTGGCTGGTCCGGTGCATTGTCGGCTGACGGCAACACGCTCGTCGTCGGTGCGCCTTTTAGGGGTTTGGGTCAGGCGTATGTGTACACCCGCAGCAACGGCGTGTGGCACCGGAGCAGCACGTTGGCGGTCGACGAATCCAATTTCCCGAGTGCGGCTGAGCTAGGGGAATCGGTCGCACTGTCGGCCGACGGCGACACCGTCCTTGTTGGCGGGACCGGCTACAATAACGGCGACGGCGCAAGTTGGGTGTTCGTGCAGCCCGTCATTGTGACGAGCGTGAGCCCGGGCACCGGCTCGGTGGACGGCGGCGCGCTGGTCGAAATCACCGGCAGTCATTTTACCACTGCCGTCGGCGTCACTTTCGGCGCCATCGCCGCGACCGCCATGACCGTGGTCGACGACACACTCATTTTCGCTACGACGCCCCCCCACGCGGCGGGCACAGTCGACGTCCGGCCAAACAGCCCGCTCGACGTCGCCACCTCGATGGGAACCTACAGCTATGGCATCCCGACCGGCGCGTTTGTCACCAGCGCCGCGAACCCAAGCGCATTCGGGCAATCCGTAGCGCTTACCGCATTCGTGGCGGGTGACGGCAGCACGCCGACTGGCAGTGTCATCTTCAAGGATGGATCGACGACGCTCGGCGGCGCTGCACTTTCCTCCGGCGCGGCGAGTCTGACGACGTCCGCACTCGGCGCCGGCACGCATTCGATCACGGCGGTTTACGGCGGCAACGGCAACTTTAATGCTTCGGTGTCGTCATCGTTGACGCAGACGGTCGACAAAGGCGCAAGCAAGAGCACGCTGACAGCAACGCCTAATCCGGCAAGACCGGGCCATGCGGTGAAGCTTACCGCCACGGTCGCCGCGGCGGCGCCGGCAGCCGGCATCCCGGACGGCACGGTGACGTTCAGGCAAGGCGGCACAATGCTTGGCTCAAAGACGCTGTCGGGCGGCACGGCGAGCTTGCGCACCGCCGCGCTCGCGATCGGCAGCGACAAGATAACGGCAAGCTACGGCGGCTCGGCCAACTGGATCGCGAGCTCGGCGAGCGCGGTGACCGAAACGGTCAATGCCCGGCTCGGCTCGCAGTTTCAGGTCAATGGCGTTGACGGCAGCACGGGTAACGCGCAATTGCCGGCGGTCGCCACGCTTGCGGACGGCGGGTTTGTGGCGGTCTGGCAGTGGCGGGGAGAGTCGCAGGGACATACCACGTCCGGCTTCGGCATCTCGTGGCACGAGCCGGGCAATGATAACTCCGGCATTTATGGACAGCGCTACAACAAGAACGGCGCCAAGAACGGCGGCGAATTCCGGATCACCACGACAGCGAACGAGCAGACCCAGCCGTCGGTGGCCGCGCTCGGCGACGGCGGTTTCGTCGTCGCGTGGACCTCGAACGGCGAGGACGGCTCCGGGCTTGGCATCTATGCGCAGCGTTACAATAAGAGCGGCGCGAAGAGCGGCGTTGAGATCGAGGTCAACAGCACGACCACGAATAATCAGTCGCAGCCGGCGGTGGCGGGATTGGCCGACGGCGGTTTCGTGGTGGCGTGGGCCTCGAACAAACAGGACGGCTCCGGTCTCGGCATCTACGCGCAGCGTTACACCAAGACGAGCGTGAAGAGCGGCGGTGAGTTCAAGGTCAATACCACGACGACGCGCAGTCAGCAGATGCCCTCGATCGCCGCGCTCGAGAACGGCGGCTTCGTGGTGGTGTGGGCATCGAATGCGCAGGCGCAGTTCGGTTATGACATTGACGGCCAGCTCTTCAACAAGAAGAGCGCGAAGCTCGGCGGCGAATTCCTCGTCAACACCACGCGGGCGAAGGATCAGACCCAGCCGGCCGTGGCTGCATCGGCGAGCGGCTTCGTGGTGGCGTGGACGTCTGCCGGACAGGACGGTTCCGGGCTCGGCGTCTATGCGCAGCGTTTCAATGTTTCAGGCGCCAAGCTCGGCGGCGAGTTCAGGGTCAACACCACGACGGCGAACGATCAATCGGAGCCTGCCGTTGCCACATTCGCCGACGGGGGCTTCGTTATCGTGTGGACCTCGCAAGGCCAGGATGGCTCGGGCAATGGCGTTTACGGCCAGGGCTACGACACGAACGGCAATCCGCTGAATTCCGAATTCCTCATCAACACCACGACGGCGAAGGATCAATGGCAGCCACGCGCGGCGGCGCTGTCGGCAAACGGCTTCGTCGTGGTGTGGACGGCGGTCGATCCGACGACATCGCTGCAAGGCATCGACGCGCAGCGTCTCAGCATCGGCGGGTTATGAGTGTCGCCGATGCGATTTTCCTCTATCGAAGATTAGGCGGTGCTCGATCTCTTCCCAAAGGCGTACCGGGAAAAGAGCTCAACAGCGATGTACTCACCATCGCGTTGGCGCGCAGCGCGAAATAATCTGCGCGTGCGAGAGGCAGCAAGGGCGGGCGACCACCCGTAATGACGCAAGAGATATTACTTGCGGCGAAGGTCCTGCTCGGAGAAGGCAGTCGTTGTCGGCGGTCAGTATCGCCTAATTATGGCGTCGATCCTCTTGCCCGCTCCAATTAAGATGCACGGCAGAAATTAGCTCATTGATATTTCTCTGGGCAGCCTGTGTGCCATGCAGAAGATCTCGCGTAAGGCTCGGTGCAAGGAACGCTAGACGAATTCTGCTCCGAATAACCTTCGGATGCAGATCGACGGCCTGTGCAAGCGACTCGATGGAGTCGTGCGTGCCGTCGGTTAAGAAGCCCACCCATTGGTGCGCACGAACAATAGCCTGTACCAGCTGCGGATTGGGTCGTGAGGCTAGACCTATGTCATTGTTTTCACACCGGGCAAGGTGCTTCGTTTTTCGGACCGACCATGGCATTTTAAATGAGGATGGCGGCTTTTCGCCTGATCCCTTGAGCGAAACCAGCACGCGCTTCGCTTCGACCACCACGCGACCGATATACCGCTCAATCAACTCATGAGGTAGAGCAGCTTTGTCATCCGTTTCAGCGTGTTGTCTCAACGCCCGCAACACGGTTTCTTCGATTGTCGTTGCAGTGATCCGCGTTACGGAGCCGGCGTTTGACTTGCGCCCCCGCAGCAAAGCGGAGCTGACATAGAACGGATACCGGACGCCGCGCTTGACCGTGAAACTCGGACTCATGCGATTGCCGTGGTCGTCATAAATCAGTCCAGTGAGCAGGGCGCCAGTTTGCTGCCGCCGTCCGGTCCGGCCGGTGCTGTTGGTCTTGAGCATTTCTTGGACTTTGTCGTACGTGCTGCGGTCGACGATCGGCTCGTGCTCGCCTGCGAACCAGGAGCCGCCATGGCCGGTCTCGCCGAGATAGGTGCGGTTCTTCAGGAGATAGGCGAGCGGCCCGTAGGTAAACGGAACGCCCCCTGTTGTTCTACGAGTGATCGGCCGTTTTTTGCTGACAATGCCTTTCGCGTTAAGCTCGTCGATCAGCCTTTGGAATGACTTCAGTGTCAGGTAGCGCGCAAAGATCATCTGCACGATCTTTGCTTCGGCCGGATTGACGACAAGTTTCTTGTCCTTGCTGTCATAGCCGAGCGGGACGCTGCCGCCGGTCCACCTACCTTTTTTGCGGGATGCGGCGATCTTGTCACGCACGCGTTCGGACGCAAGCTCCCGTTCGAACTGGGCAAACGACAGGAGGACATTAAGCGTCAGCCGTCCCATCGAGGTGGTTGTGTTGAACTGTTGGGTGATGGCGACAAACGAAACGCACTTGGAGTCGAAGACCTCGACCAACTTGGCAAAATCGGCGAGCGATCGCGTCAATCGGTCAATCTTGTAGACGACCACCACATCGATAAGACCTTGCTCGATGTCTTTGAGTAACTGCTGCAGAGCAGGGCGCTCCAAGTTCCCGCCTGAGTAGGCGGGATCGTCATAGCGCTTGGAGATAAGTCGCCAGCCCTCCGAGGCCTGTGATTTGATGTAGGCCTCGCAAGCTTCGCGCTGCGAATCGAGCGAATTGAATTCCAATTCCAGGCCGTGTTCGGTCGACTTGCGAGTGTAGATGGCACAGCGAAACTCCTTCGCAGGTTTTGATTTGCTGACCATGATTTATTCCTTGTCCTTGGTTGTCCGCAGCCCAAAGAACCTTGGGCCATTCCAGCGGGTGCTGGTGATCAGCCGGGCAATCTCAGACAGGCTTTCATAAGTTTTGCCTGCGTAAGCAAAGCCGCTCTCGAGGACGGTGACGCGATGGCTCTCACCCTTCCATTCCCGAACGAGGATAGCGCCCGGCTTGATGCGCCTCGGTAGAATGATTTTGCCGGGCGTCTTGCCGTATTGGGCAATCAGCTGATTCAGCAACCGCTTTGTCACGGTGTCGAGCCCGCCATAAGCATTTTCCTGAATTCGGTATGCGATGCTTCGGCGCAGCAAATCAGGACCGAATGCCTTAGGCGGATCGGACTTGAACTTCGCGCGCCATAGCACGCGAAGCTCCTTGATTGGCATCGGTCGAAGCCGTTCAAGTTCGGCTTCGACCTTTACATCAACCTCAGACGGCACCATCGCTATGCCGTCCGACCGCCAGTAGCTTGATTGCCACTCGCGGCCTTTTGCTTAGTGGCGATGCGATAGATGCGCGCGCTGTCGTCCTTCTTCTCCGATACGAGCTTGAGGCCGAGCTTCTTGCGGACCACTCCCGCAAAGAAGCCACGGACCGAATGCTGTAGCCAACCGGTCTGCCTCATGATGATCGCTATCGTGGCGCCTTCTGGCCGACTCAGCAACGCGATCACCTTCGCTTGCTTGGACGTGGCGCGTGACTTGGAGGTGCCTACTTTCTTTGGGCTCGTCTTGGCACTTGCTGCCTGTTTTGATTTCTGGGCGCGCTTGCTTTTGGTCATTTTCGGGACTCCTCTGATCGTTGACGACGGCATGTGCCGTCACCACCGAAGCCCCGCGGAGGCCCGAGGGCGCTGGCGAGGGAGAAATCTCCTTGATGGGAAGGGATCAGGTCCTAGAGATGCGATTTATGAGCTGCGATGGCGCCTTCCGTGTGCATCTTCCTCGCGTCACCACCACACATGCTTGCCGTGCGTGTGAAGTCGAGCGATACGAGAGCAATGTTATGGCTTTATTGCTTGCCTGCGGATAATCGCATGATCGGGCCATGATCTAGGTATCAGCATGACAACAATCGAATTCGACCGGCCATCGGCCGGATGGTTCCAGCTCGACGTGCTTCGAAAGCATGAACGTAAATGGGACTG
>JBAUHH010000226.1:0-1974 GCA_049680165.1 Pseudolabrys sp. | reverse complement strand
CCGCGACGTCGTCAAGCACATCGACCGCTGTCTTTCCTGTCTCGCCTGCATGACGACTTGCCCCTCCGGCGTGCACTACATGCACCTCGTCGATCATGCGCGCGACCACATCGAACAAACATACCGGCGCCCGCTGTTCGACCGCGCGTTGCGTGCGCTGCTCGCCCGCGTATTGCCCGATCCGGCCCTGTTTCGGCTTGCGCTGGTCGCCGGCCTGCTGGCGCGCCCATTCGCACCCCTTCTCAAGGCGATTGGCCTCAAGCGCGTCGCGGCGATGCTGACGCTCACGCCGGCGCGCAAGCCGGCGCCGCCGGTCGACCGCATCGGCAAGGTATTTCCGGCCGAGGGAGAGCGCCGCGGGCGGGTCGCACTGCTGTCAGGCTGCATCAACCCGATACTCGCGCCGTCAACTATCGAAGCGGCCATTCGCGTGCTCAATCGCCACGGCGTCGAAGTCGTCGTTGCGGCGGGCGAGGGTTGCTGCGGCTCGCTTGCTCACCACATGGGCCGTGAGGACGAGGCGTTGCTGCAAGCCCGTAACGATATCGACGCCTGGGCGCGCGAAATCGAGGGCGAGGGACTCGACGCCATCATCGTCACCGTCTCCGGCTGCGGCACCACCATCAAGGATTACGGCCACATGTTCCGCACCGATGCCGCCTACGGCGCGCGGGCCACGCGCATATCGTCGCTGGCGATGGACATCACGGAATATTTATCGCGGCTGGCATTGATGCCGGCGTTGAACGGTGGCGGCATAGTCGTCGCCTACCATTCCGCCTGCTCGTTGCAGCATGGGCAGAAGGTCACGCGCGAGCCGAAGGAGTTGCTTTCCAAACTTGGCTTCGTGGTCAGGGATGTGCCAGAAGGGCACCTGTGCTGCGGTTCCGCCGGCACCTACAACATTCTCCAACCGGAATTGGCGAGGGCGTTGCGGGAGCGTAAAGTCGCCAATATTGAAACACTCGAGCCTGACGTGGTAGCAGCCGGGAATATCGGCTGTATCACTCAAATCACCGCCGGCACGGCCATTCCCGTGGTCCATACGGTCGAATTGATCGACTGGGCGACCGGCGGGCCACGTCCGGAAGGCCTCAAAGAGATTGCATCCAACGCTATTCCGGTGCAGTTGGCCGAAGCTGTACAATGACGGAAAGCAAATAACCGATCGGGAGGATCACCATGGCGAAATCCAGGAAGCAGAAGACGAAAGCGAAAAAGGGCAAGCGCGTCACCTCCGCGCGCAAAAAGAAGGCGATGAAGGCGAAGCGGCCGGCGCGCAAGGCCGCAAAGAAGACGAAGGCGAGAAAATCCGCAGCGAAAAAGCCGGCCGCTCGGAAATCGGCGTCGAAGCCAAAAGTGGCCTCCGCTGCGAAGCCGTCGAAGTCGCAGACCTACAAGATTCTTTTGATGGGCGCGTCCTACGGATCGCTGCTGGCGTCGAAGCTTCTGTTCGGCGGTCACTCGGTGCATCTCGTTTGCCTGCCGGCCGAAGCGGATCTGATCAACGCGGAAGGCTTCCGCGTGCGCATGCCGGTGCGTGGCCGCAGCGAGCAGATCCTGATCGACTCGCGCAAGCTGCCCGGCAAGGTGACGGCCGGCGGCACGAGCCGCGTCAATCCGAAGGACTACGATCTCGTCGGGCTTGCCATGCAGGAGCCGCAATACCGCTCGCCGGGCGTGCGTGAGCTGCTCGACGCGGTGGCGAAGTCTAAGGTGCCGTGCATGTCGATCATGAACATGCCGCCGCTGCCTTATGTGAAGCGGATTCCGGGGCTCGACTACAATGCGCTCAAGGCGGCCTATACCGACGCGAGCGTGTGGGACAATTTCGATCCCGCGCTGGTGACGCTGTGCAGCCCGGACCCGCAGGCGATCCGTCCGCCGGAAGAAAAGGTCAACCTCCTGCAAGTCACGCTGCCGACCAATTTCAAGGACGCGCGCTTCGACTCGAGCAAATACACTGCCATGCTG
>JBAUHH010000225.1:0-3253 GCA_049680165.1 Pseudolabrys sp. | reverse complement strand
CAGCCGGCCATATTGCCGGGTCGGCGGACGAGGGCGGTGAGGCCTTCCGACGTGGTCGGATACCGCCCGGTGTCCAGGTAGTAGAGATCGAGCGAACTCGACAGCGCCTCGATTTGAAGTCTCGCCGCCTTGACGCGCGCCTCGGTGAGGTAGTTGAGCACGCGCGGCCCGACCAGCCCCATGATCAATCCGATGATCACGAGCACGACCAGCATTTCGATGAGCGTGAAACCGGACGAGCCGGCCAAAGCCAGCCTGCGGTAATTCGCCCGTAACGCCTGACGCATAGTGACCCCGATTTCCTTGACGCCCTAGCCGACGAGTTGATTGACGCTCAAAAGCGCCGACAGGATTGAGACGATGAGTGTTCCAACGATGGCGGCGATGACAACGATGGCGGTCGGCCCCACCACGCCGGCAAGCCGATCGAGACGGTCCGAAAGTTTGGACTCGTAGAACTCGGCGGTTCGCCGGGCAACGATAGCGAGTTCCCCCGATTCTTCGCCCACGCGCAGCATCTTCAGCGCGAGCGGAGGAATATAGCCAATGCGCGAGAGAGCGTCCACCAACCGGCCGCCGCGCCGCACGCCTTCGACCACGCGATCGAGTCCTCCGGACGACGCGCCGGGCAGATCGACCAGCACGCGCAACGCCGCCGTCAACGTGACGCCGTTGGCGAGCAGCGTGCCGAGGCTCGAGCAGAACAAAACGGTGCGGCGCAATTCGAGGATGCCGCGCAAGCCCGGCAGGCGGCTGATGTAACCGACGACGACCGCGCGCGGCCGCGGGCGCAGCATAATGAGGACAAACAAAGCAGCGAGTGCGACCAGAATGCCGGCCACCCAAAGTCCGTATGCGACGAAAAAGTCGGAAGTTGCGAGCACGACGCCGACAAGGCCGCTCGGCGCTTGGCCGAAGTCGCGCAGCACCGAGGCAAACTGCGGCACCACGACGACAAGAAAGAACGTCAGCACGGAAAGAGCGACGACGAGGAGAACGGCGGGATAACGCAACGCGGAACTGATTTTGTCGAGCAGGCGTTCGGTGCGCGCGCGTTCCTCGCCGACCGATTCAAGAACGCCGTCGAGATTTCCGGACGCTTCGGCGACCCGCACCATCGCCACCAGATCGGGGCCGAACAGGCGCGGGTGGCGCTGCAGCGCGTCGCCGAAACTGGCGCCGCCGGTGATCGTCACGCGCAGATCGCGCACGATCGCCGCGAGACCGGCCTTTTCCTCGCCGGCGAGGAGAAGCAGCGCGTCATCGAGCGTCAGCCCCGCGCGCAGCACGAGCGACAATTCGCGAAGGAACACGGTCATCTCGCGGCGGCCGGCCGGCCGGTGGAACAGCCGCAGCAGCGTCGACTTGCTGGTAGCGCCGCGCATGCCGGTTTCGGTATCGAGCACGACGTAGCCGAGCTTCTCGAGCTCGCGCGAAACCTCGCGCGGATCGGCAGCCTCGATCTCACCGGTGATGAACCGGTCGTGCGCGTCCATCGCCTTGTAGGTGAAGGTCGGCATTTTCAGCGGCTCGCGGTGACCCGCAATATCTCGTCGACCGAGGTGAGGCCGGACCGGCATTTGGCGACGCCATCCTCGATCATCGTGGTCATGCCGTCGGCGCGCGCTTCGCGTTCCATGCTCACGTCGTCGGTGCCCGTGCCGATGAGGCGGCTGATGCGCTCGTTGACTTCGAGAATTTCGAATACACCGAGCCGGCCACGATAGCCGGTATTGCCGCAACGGTCGCATCCGACCGCTTCGCCGACCAGCTCGCCGGCGTGGAATCCGATCGCCGCGAATCGCGGGTCGCGCGCGATCGTCGCCTCGGTGACCGGCGCCATGCGGCGGCAATCGGGACACAGCACGCGCACGAGGCGCTGGGCGAGAATGCAGCGCAACGTCGAGGCGATCAGGAACGGCTCGACGCCCATGTCGATCATGCGCGTGATGCTGGCGGCGGCCGTGTTGGTGTGCAGCGTCGTCAACACAAGGTGGCCGGTTAGCGACGCCTGGATGCCGATCTTCGCGGTTTCACCGTCGCGCATTTCGCCGACCATGATGACGTCGGGGTCCTGGCGCAAAAACGAGCGCAGCGCGGATGCGAACGTCAACCAGATCGCCGGCTTGACCTGAGTCTGGTTGACACCCTGGATTTCGTATTCGATCGGGTCCTCAATCGTGAGGATCTTGCGGATTGGAGAATTAAGGCGCGCGAGCGCGGAGGCCAGCGTTGTGGTCTTGCCGCTGCCGGTCGGCCCGGTGACGATGATGAGACCATGCGGCGCTTCGAGATGGCGCTCGAGCACGGCGCGGTCGCGCGCGCCGAAGCCGAGCCGCACGAAATCGAGCAGGCGCTGATTGCGCTCGAGCACGCGCAGGATCGCGGCTTCACCGTGCGCGGTCGGCATGGTGGCAACGCGCAGATCAAGATCGAGATTGCCGACGCGCACGCGCGCGCGGCCGTCCTGTGGCAGGCGGCGCTCGGCGATGTTCAACCCGGCAAGAATTTTCACGCGCGAGACGATCGCGCGCGCCATGTCGGGCGAGGGAGGCGGCATCGTCCGCAGCAGCCCGTCGACCCTCAGCCGCACTTGCAGCGTGCCGCGGAAAGGCTCGATGTGAATATCGGTCGCGCGATATTCGACCGCGCGCTCGAACAACTCGTTGACGGTGCGTACGACCGGCGCGCCGCTCGCCATGTCGCGCAGGCTGTCGAGATCGTCGTCGTCGCCGCGGTTGGCGAGATCGGAGATCTCGTCCTCCCCGGTGATGGAGACGGACTCGGTGCCGGCGACGTCGCGCAGCAGCATCTCGATTTCGTCGAAGGTGGCGATCTCGCGCACGCAAGTGCGGCCGAGCGTCAGTTCCATCGTCTGCAAAATCGCGGTGTCGGACGGATCGGCGGTGGCGAGATGGATTTCGCCGTCGTCGGTCTCGTACGGGAATACCGCCGACTCGCGCAGGAAGCGCGTCGAAAAGCGGTCGAGGGTGGGGCGGCCCGCGCGCATCGCCTCGAGCGACGTGCGCGGCAGCGCGTGGAATTTTGCCACTGTTTCCGCGAACGCGGCGGGCTCGAAGCCGGCGCGCTCCATGAGCGCGCGATAGCCGTTTGACCGCCGCCCGCCGGCGCCATTGGATCCGGCCGGCAGAGCGCCGACCGAAACCAGATAGTCCTCGAAACCGGACTTCACCGCGACCGACATAAGTAACGCGCTCACTCAATTTAGCGGCGGAACTTGGGCACAATCTTA
>JBAUHH010000224.1:0-1899 GCA_049680165.1 Pseudolabrys sp. | reverse complement strand
GGCAGACGATGAACGGGCATACGCCGGGCATGGCCATGCAGGTCTTCAATAGCGGCACGACCGATCTGGACGCCCTGATCATGTTCGTGGTGGATGCCACCAAGCCGTTCTCGGTGCCGGCCAAGATGCCGTGAGAGGTCTTTGCGGCCGCGCTATAGATCCATCTTTAGCGCGGCCGAAAGCATGACGCGACGCGTCAAACATCCACCTTCAGCGCCGCGATAAACGCCTCCTGCGGACTGTCGACCTTGCCGAACTGCCGCATGCGCTTTTTGCCTTCCTTCTGCTTGTCGAGCAGCATGCGTTTGCGCGTGGCGTCGCCGCCGTAGCACTTGGCGGTGACGTCCTTGCGGAAGGCGCGCACGGTCTCGCGCGCGATGATCTTGCCGCCGATGGCGGCCTGGATCGGCACCTGGAACATGTGCGGCGGGATCAGCTCTTTCAGCTTCTCCGCCATGGCGCGGCCGCGCGACTCGGCACGGGTGCGATGCACCAGCATGGCCAGCGCGTCGACCGGGTCGCCGTTGACCAGCATCTGTAGTTTGACCAGATCGGCCTCGCGGTAATTGGTAAGGTGATAATCGAACGAGGCGTAGCCGCGCGATACCGACTTCAGCCGGTCGTAGAAATCGAACACCACCTCGTTGAGCGGCAGATCGTATTTCACCATCGCGCGGTTGCCGACGTAGGTGAGCTCCTTCTGCTCGCCGCGGCGGTCCTGGCAGAGCTTGAGCACCGAGCCGAGATATTCGTCCGGCGTCAGGATCGTCGCCTCGATCCACGGCTCCTGCATTTCCTCGATATGGTTCGGGTCTGGCATGTCGACCGGATTGTGGATCTCGAGCTCGCGGCCGTCGCGCAGCCTGATCTTGTAGATCACCGACGGCGCGGTCGCGATCAGGTTGAGGTTGAATTCGCGCTCGAGCCGCTCCTGGATGATCTCCAGATGCAGCAATCCGAGAAAGCCGCAGCGGAAGCCGAAGCCGAGCGCGGCACTCGTTTCCATCTCGTAGCTGAAGCTCGCGTCGTTGAGCCGCAGCCGGCCCATGGCCGCGCGCAGCGCCTCGAAGTCGGCGGCGTCGACCGGAAACAGGCCGCAGAACACGACCGGGATCGCAGGACGGAAGCCGGGCAAGGGTGCCGCGACCGGCTTCCTGGCGTCGGTGATGGTGTCGCCGACGCGCGTGTCGGCCACTTCCTTGATCGAGGCGGTGAGCATGCCGATCTCGCCGGGGCCGAGCTCGTCGACCTGCACGAGTTTCGGCGTGTAGACGCCGGTGCGGTCCACTTCGTAGGCCGCGTCGGTGCCCATCATGCGGATCTGCTGGCCCTTCTTGAGCGTGCCGTCGACGATGCGCACCAGCACGACGACGCCGAGATAGCTGTCGTACCAGCTGTCGACCAGCAGCGCTTTCAGCGGCGCGTCGCGGTCGCCTTTCGGCGGCGGCAGCCGCGTCACGATCGCTTCCAGCACTTCCGGAACGCCGTCGCCGGTCTTCGCCGAAATCAGCAGCGCGTTGGACGCATCGAGCCCGATGACGTCCTCGATCTGCTGCTTCACCTTCTCCGGCTCGGCGGCGGGCAGGTCGACCTTGTTGAGCACCGGCACGATCTCGTGGCCGTTGTCGATCGCCTGATAGACGTTCGCCAGCGTCTGCGCCTCGACGCCTTGCGAGGCGTCGACAACCAGCAGCGAGCCCTCGCAGGCGGCAAGCGAGCGGTTGACCTCGTAGGCGAAGTCGACGTGGCCGGGCGTGTCGATCAAATTGAGGATGTAATTCTTGCCGTCCCGCGCCTTGTAGTTGAGCCGCACGGTCTGCGCCTTGATGGTGATGCCGCGCTCGCGCTCGATGTCCATCGAATCGAGCACCTGCTCCTTCATCTCGCGCAGCTCCAGCC
>JBAUHH010000223.1:0-2795 GCA_049680165.1 Pseudolabrys sp. | reverse complement strand
TCCCGGAACGGCCGCGACCGGGGGCGCCTTGGGCGCGGCCGGTTCCGCTGGCTTGGCAGGCTTGCTGGCGTCGTCGTCGGCAATGATCCGGCGGATTGAGGCCAGAATTTCCTCCATCGAGGGTTCTTGCGCCTTTGCCGGTTGGTTCATTCCTGAATCCTTGTCGTCACGCTGCTCACCGCCATGAGCCGAATGGCGAACACACGAATCACCGCGTCAAGACGTTATACGACAGTGGGATGCAAGTGTGGCAGGTGGCAAGTTGCCGTCATCCACGACTTGTGGAGATTCGACGGCCGGAATCGAACTGTTTAGCGCCCGTCAGGCGTGCGCACGCCGATCCAGCTGTCGCGCACCTGGTGATAGTGGACCTGCGGGTCGTACGTCGGCACGCGCAAGCCGAGCATCTGCGGCGACAGCCGGCCGACCGCGGACAGCAGAGTGTAGGACGCGACCACGCGGTCGTGCTGCGCTGTCACCAACGACACGCGGGCATTGACCAGCGTCTGCTGCGCGTTGAGCACGTCAAGTGTTGTGCGCTGGCCGACGCGGGCTTCCTCGCGCACGCCGTTGAGCGCGATCTCCGAGGCCTGCACTTGCGCCTGGGTCGCCTCGATGTTCGCCTTTGTCGCCTCGACCTGTCCCCAGGACTGCACGACGCTCTGGCGCACGCTGTCGCGGGTCGTATCGAAATCGATGCGGCGCTGGCCGAGCGTCTCCTTGGCCTGACGGATTGCGGAATATTCGGCGCCGCCCTGATAGATCGGCACGCTGAGCTGGCCGAGCACCGAAGCGCTGTAACTGTCGATGCCGGTCAGGCTCTGCTGACTCATCCAGTTTTTCTGGAAGTTGCCCTGCACCGACAGCGTCGGATAGAGCGCGCCCTCAGCGACTTTCACCGCCAATTGAGCGACGTCGACATTGTATTGCGCGGTGGTCACCTGCGGATTTTGGGTCGTGCCGGCGGCAACCGAGTCATTGAGATTATGCGGCGAGAAGCGGTCGACCGGCGTGCCGGGCGAGAGCTTGCCGGGATCGACCCCGATCACCTGCCGATAGGTGGCGAGCGATGCCTTGTAGGTGGCTTCGGCGCTCAGCACTTGCGAGCGCCCGGCCGCGAGGCTCGATTCCGACTGCGCGACGTCGGTGCGCGTCACCTCGCCAACGTTGAAGCGGTCACGGGTCTGCCGCAATTGCTCCTGCAGCACCTCGACGTTGCGCCGCTGCAGATCGAGGATCGCCGTATCGCGCAGCAAATTCATGTAAGCGGTGACCGCGTTGAGCAGAACCGATTGCTCGGTCTGGCGCAACGTCTCGCGCGCGGCGAACACGGAGCTTTCCGCTTGGCGCGTACGGTTGGCGGTCTGGAATCCGTTGTAGAGCGTTTGCGTTGCGGTAACGCCGGTGCCGAAAGGCGCGTTTGAACCTTTTTGCACGAAATAGGCCGCTGGCGCATTCGGCGGGGTGGTCGAGGTCACCACCCGCGAGTTCGAATATAGTTGCTGTTCGCCGCCAAATGCGTTCGCGGTAACCCTGGGCCGGTAACCCGAAAGCGCCTGCGGCACGCCTTCGTCGGTGGCGCGCACTGCCGCGCGTTGCGAGTTGAGCTGCGGATTGTTCTGGTAAGCTTGGATCAGGGCGCCTTCAAGCGAGTCGGCGTTCGCGCCGGGCGCAAAAACAGCCGCGCATGCGATCGTCGTGATCGCAAGTCTACCGCTCACCCAGCCATTCCGACTCTTACGCCGCATTCCCTTACCCGACACGCACGCAACGCATGACGCTGACATACGCCACACGGCTGCCGTGGACCATAGGCGGGCCGCTAAAGCCTTGAAACATTAAGCCGACCGCTTGCCCACAGAAAAAAGGGAACCGGGACTATTGAGCCACAGGTTATAGTTTCGGGGAAAACTAAAACGCGAATGCCGGGGGCTTTACAAACCCGGGCAGAACCGCGGCGGTCGCGTCGAAAATCGGCCGCTCGCCAATGTCTTCGCCGCTGCGGCGATAGAGCATGGCTTTGGCGCCCGGACCTTTGCCGAGAACGCATAACAGCCGTCCATTGTCCTCGAGCTGGCGCAGGAGCGCCTGCGGAACAACCTCGGTTGCGCCTTCGAGCAGGATCAAGTCATAGGGTGCTTTTTGCGGCCAACCGGCCGCCAGTTCGCCGCTGACAACTGAGACGTTCGGGATTGCGCGCAGCGCCTCGGTCGCAGACCGCGCCAAAGCGGGATCCTGCTCGAGCGCGACGACCTCGCCGGCGACGCGGGCAAGCACGGCGGCGGCATACCCGGTGGCGCAACCGACATCGAGCACAAGCGCTGTCGGTTCGAGGTCCGCGGCCTGGATCAATTTCGCCAGCACCATCGGCTTCAAGAGCCGGCGGCCGCCCTCACCGAGCGGCAGATCGAGGTCGAGATAGGCAAGACCTGCGGATGCGGCGGGCACGAAATGCTCGCGCGGCACGTCTTGCATCGCGGCAATCAGACGCAGGTCGGTGACATCGCTGGTGCGGACCTGTCCGTCCACCATCATGCGGCGCGCGGTGGCAAAATCGGTCATCGTCGTCCCGAGAACTGCGGTTCGGATGGCGTGGTTCTTTTGCGGCAACAACCGGCAAAAGGCAAGCATTGCGCCCGAGTTGTCGAGGCCGGTGACGTCCTATATAGGCTTGGGCGTTCGCCGGTATTTCCATGCCTGCGAGATGGCCACGTGGCGGAGTGGTTACGCAGCGGACTGCAAATCCGCGTACCCCGGTTCAATTCCGGGCGTGGCCTCCACTCACCCAAATTTCT
>JBAUHH010000222.1:0-6297 GCA_049680165.1 Pseudolabrys sp. | reverse complement strand
CATCGAGCGAGGCGAGCAGCGGACGGCCGACAAATTTCGTATCGCCTGCGTTCGCGTCGACCACGGCGACAATCTCGATGCCGGTTTCAAGCGCGCAGATCGCGGCGATCTCGGCGAGATCGGATTTGCCGGCGAGCACGACGCGGCGAAAGCCCAACTGCTCCGCCGTCTGCAAGATTGCCCGGCAATCGCCCTTCGCCTTGCGGAAGAATTCGAGAGAGTAAGAAAGATACTCGGCCGTCAGGCGCGACTTCTCGGCGAAGCCCTGCGGCGTCAGGTAATAGGCGTAGCGCCGCGCCGGAATTTCGCTGACCTTGATCAGCCCCTTGTTGATGCAGCGCTTGAGGTAGGCGTTGACGAGACCGAGGGCGACGCCGAGCTCGACCGCGAGGCGGCGTTGCGATTGCCCGCCACGCTCGACCGAGTCGAGCAGGCCCAGCATAATGCGGGTCTTTTCAGCCTCGTTCTGGCTCACGCCCGACGCCATAGAACCCGCCCTTGGAACCCGCCCTTTTCGGTCTGAGGTCTAGGGCGTTCACGCCATGAACGTCAAGCTTAATGTTCATAAAATGAACATGAGATTCGGAAGTGCCAGACAGACCACACAGGCACGTCTGCGGCCAACTAAGTGCTTGAAATTAAATGATACTTTTCGCCGCCTGTCGGCACGTTTCGAATTCTGTTTTCCAGCGCCTGCAAAGACGCCTGAGGCGACCGCCGTGCCCCTCATCGCGGGGTTTTCCCTTGCTTGCGGCCCCCGCGAAGGCGAAGAGAGCGGCACCAAGAGACGCCCATGAACGAACGCCTCAATGTCGATCCGGACGTCGCCGAAGGCTTCGGCCGCGAATGGACGACGTTTCGCCAGGGCGACAGTGAACTCAAGCCCGGGCAGCAGCAGGCGATCTTTGACGGCTACTTCCGGATTTTTCCCTGGGCGCGCCTGCCTGCTGGCAGCAGCGGCATGGACGTCGGCTGCGGCAGCGGGCGCTGGGCGAAGCTCGCCGCGCCGCGCGCCGGGCATCTGCATCTCATCGACGTGAGCCCGGAAGCGCTGGCGGTGGCGCGCGGCAATCTCGCCGGCGCCGGCAATGTCAGCTTTCACGCCGCGAGCGTCAGCGGCATTCCGCTGCCGGACGGCTCGCAGGATTTCGCCTATTCGCTGGGCGTGCTGCATCATGTGCCCGACACCGAGCGCGCAATTACCGACGTCGCGCGCAAGCTCAAGCCGGGGGCGCCGTTTCTGGTCTATCTCTATTACGCGTTCGACAACCGGCCACGCTGGTTTCGCGCGCTGTGGTCGGTGAGCAACGCGATGCGAAAAGGAATTGTGCGCCTGCCGCCGACCGGACGATTGATCGCCAGCCAGATGATTGCCGCGCTCGTCTATTGGCCGCTCGCGCGGCTCGCCTTGCTGCTCGACAAGATCGGCTGCTTGCCTAAGGCGATGCCGCTGGCGTGGTATCGCAACGTTTCATTCTACGTCATGCGCACGGATGCTTATGATCGGTTCTGCACCACGCTGGAGAAGCGCTTCACCAGAAATGAAATCGAGGCGATGCTGATGCGCGGCGGATTCGACAACGTGACGTTCTCGGATTCGGAGCCGTACTGGTGCGCAGTAGCGTTCCGCCGATGATGGATGCTGCGACCACAACGACGCCATCGCGCGCCGCCTCGTCCGCAGCGCGGCCGCGTCTGCTCTATGTCGTCACCGAAGACTGGTATTTCCTGTCGCATCGCCTGCCGATGGCGCGCGCCGCGCGCGACGCCGGGTTCGAGGTGCATGTCGCGGCCAATGTGACGAACTGCGCGGCGGCTATCGCGCGCGAAGGCTTTATTCTTCACGCGGTGCCGTTCGCACGCGGCAAGCTTTCGCCGGGCTCGATATTGCGGCCGGTGCGCGCCCTGCGCCGCGTGCATCGCGAGGTGAAGCCGGCGATCATTCATCACGTTGCCTTGCAGGCCTCCGTGCTCGGCGCGCTTGCGGCGTTCGGCTCGCGCGCACCTTGCGTGCACGCGATGACCGGACTTGGATTTACGTTCACCGCAACCGGCGCGAAGGCGCGCACAACCCAGCGTTTTGTGCTCGGAATCTTGCGGTGGCTGTTCGACCGCCCGGGCCACGTCGTGCTGGTTCAGAACCCGGACGACCGCGCGATGTTCGAAAAGCTCGGCATCGCGCCGGACCGCCTCGCGTTGATTCCAGGTTCAGGAGTCGACACCGATCGCCTGAAGCCCACGCCCGAGCCGCCCGGCGCCGTGACGCTCGGTTTTGTCGGGCGCCTGCTGGAGGACAAGGGCATCCGCACGCTGATCGAGGCACACAAGGCGCTGCGCAGCGCCGGCGCCGATGTGCGGTTGCTGATCGCGGGCACGCCCGATCCGGCCAATCCGGCCTCGGTCAGCGAGGCCGAGGCGCGGCAATGGAGCGGGCTTCCGGGCGTCACCTGGCTGGGCCAGGTCGCAGACATTCCGGGCTTCTGGGCGCAGGCGCATATCGCCGTGCTGCCGTCGCGGCGCGAAGGCCTGCCGCTGTCGCTGCTCGAGGCCGCGGCCTGCGGCCGGTCGATGGTCGCGACCGACGTGCCCGGCTGCCGCGAGATCGTCGTGCCCGGCGAAACCGGGCTGCTGGTGCCCGCCGACGACGCGCCCGCGCTGGCACACGCGATCCGCACGCTCGCGGAGTCATCCGACCTGCGCCGCCGCTACGGCGCCAATGCGCGGCTGCGCGTGATCGAGCGCTTTTCCGCCGCCGAAATCGGCCACGTCATCGTCGCGCTCTACCGCAAGCTTGTGGCCGCTTCGAATCCTGCGCAAAATGCGTGACCAGTTCGGGGACGCAACGCTGCCGCTCACCATCAGCATCGCCGTTTTCGCCGCCGCGATTTTTCTGAGCGCGGCGCTGATCGCGCTGCTGCTGCCGCTGTTCCGCCGCTACGCGCTCGCGCATCCCAATGCGCGCTCCTCGCATCGCGCGCCGACGCCGCAGGGTGCGGGATTGGCGGTCGTTACCGCCACCATCGTCATTTCCGCCGCCGTGATTTTCTGGCGCGGCCCCAGCCTCGAAGTCTGGACCGTCTTCATCGCCACGATCCTAATCGCCATTGTCGGCGCGGTCGACGACATGCGCGCGATCGGCGTGGTCCCGCGGCTGTTGTTGCAGGCGGTCGCGGCGCTGATTGTCATCGCGGCGCTGCCGGATGCGCTGCGCATCGCGCCCGCGCTGCCGTTTCTCGTCGAACGCGCGCTACTGCTGATCGCACTGTTGTGGTTCGTGAACCTCACCAATTTCATGGACGGCATCGACTGGATGACCGTCGCCGAAGTCGTGCCGGTGACGGCCGGGCTGGTCATCGCCGGCGTCATGGGCGCGCTGCCGGGCGAACAAGCAACCGTGGCGCTGGTGCTGTGCGGCGCCATGCTCGGCTTTGCGCCGTTCAACAAGCCGGTTGCGCGCATCTTCCTCGGCGACGTCGGCAGCCTGCCCATCGGCCTTATCACCGGCTGGCTGCTGCTCACGCTCGCCGGCAACGGCCACGCCGCGGCCGCGCTGCTGCTGCCGCTCTATTATCTCGCCGACGCCACCATCACGCTGCTGCGGCGGCTCGCAGCCGGCGAAAAGATCACGCAAGCCCACCGCGCGCATTTCTACCAGCGCGCGCTCGACGGCGGATTGAGCGCCTCTCAAATCGTGGCGCGCGTGTTTCTGTTGAACGTCGCGCTCGCCGTGCTGGCGCTGGCGACGCTGCAAAATCCCGCGCTGCCGATGCAACTCGGCGCGCTCGCCGTCGGCTGCGTGCTCACCGCGGCGCAGCTCCGGCGCTTCAGCCGCTGAGGGCCTGCTCAGCCGCCGCGATCACCTGGCGCGGCGTGAGCTCATCGAGACACGCGCTGTAACTGCCGAGCCGCCGCTCGCAACCTTCGAGCTGGCACGGCAGGCAGGGCAGCGCGTTCTGCACCAGCCACACCTTGCCCACCCGCTGCACATCGCCCGCCGCCTGCCACATCGGCTGCAAGCCGCCGCGCGGCCAAGGGCCCCACAGCCGCGGATCGGTCGGCCCGTACAGCGCCACCGTCGGGCACCCCGTAGCGGCGGCGAGATGGGTCACCGACGTATCGGGCCCGACGAACACGCGCGCCTTGCCAAGCAACGCGGCAAGCTGCGGCCAGCTCAGCTTGCCGTCGCGCCGCTCGACCGCCGCGCCGTTCCACACGCGGTCGAGATAGCGCGCATCGGCGGGGCCGCCGGTCGCGACAACCTTCAGCCCGCGCGCCGTGAGCGCGGCTGCCAGCTCGCGCCAGCCTTTTTCGGTCCACTGCTTGTAGCGGAACATCGGCGCGGCATGGATCACCGCATAGTCGCCGCCCGGCACATCGAGCGCCTCTCCCGCCGGGGCAACAAGCTCCGGTACGCGGGTGATGCCGAGCGCATCGGCAAGCTGCAAGATTTCCTCCACGCGGTGCACGCCCGCCTTATACGGAACGCTGCGCGTGTAAAGTGCGCGCTTGAAGCGCCCGTTGACCGTATCCTCGACCGGCCCGACGCGAACGCGTCCCGCGACATATGCGAAAAACGCCGGCCGGTCGCCGCACTGCGTCGTCACCGCGAGCGCATAGCGCCGCCAAAGCCGCGCGGCGAGCGCGAGGCTTTGCGCCGCATTCGGCCGCTCCGGCATCGTCACCACCGCGTCGAGATCGGGGTTGCCCTCGAGAATGCCCGCCGTGTCGGCGAACACCAGCGCGTCGATCGCCGCGTCCGGCCGGGCGCGCCGCAGGCTGCGGATCAGCGGTGTCGTCAGCAGCACGTCCCCGATCCGGCGCAAGGCGATCACCAGAATGCGCGGCCGCGGCGGAAGCTCGATCCGGTCCATCGCGCGCTACCCGGGCTTCGGCAGAGCGCGCTTGAGCGCGATGCCGCCCGCGACGCCGACGCCGACCACGTAGACCCAGCCCTGCACGAAATCGAACAGATGCGAGTTGAACACCGAGCCGACGATGTTCTGCACCACGATCACGAGCCCGATCCACTCCGCCAGGCCGTTGCCGCGGAACAGCAACAGATGCGCGATCCACATTGCCCACAGCACCGCCGCACCGATGAGTCCAAGCTGGATCGCCACTGCAAAAGTCTGATTGTGCGGATTGGTCGTCGCCGAACCGGCTGCGCCGGTCTGCCCAACCGACGCGCGCCGGAATAATTCGGGAATCGTCCCGGTGCCGTGGCCGAACACCGGCGCCTCGCCGATGAAGATCAGCGACTTGCGGTTGAACTCGATCCGCTCACCGGAGGAATTCGCCTTGTCGTTCGCCTCGTATTTCTGCACTTCCGTCCAGATCGCGGTCGTGCGCGTGCGCAGGTAAGGCGACGACACCCACGCGACGGCGCCGATCGCAATTGCGCCGGCGAAGAAAAGCATCGACGCCTTTCCGCTCAGCCGCTTCAGCCCGAACGCAATCGCCAGCACCACGATCGTCACCAGCGCGGTGCGCGACAGTGCCACGTACACGATGTTGGCGAGCAGGCAGAGCGCCAGCAGCACGGCGGCGATCGCAACCGTTCGCCGCGCGCGATCGCGCAGATCGGTGGCGAAATACAAAAGCCCGAAGATACACGTGACGAATTCGCCACTTTGCGTCGCCGCGTTTTTGACCAGCACGCGGTCCCATTGCAGTTGCAGAAACGAATTTTCCGGCAACAACCCGACGGCGGTCGAGGCCAGCAGCAGCACCGCGCAGGACGCGAGATAACCGGCGAACACCAGCGCGCCGCGCTCCGACCGGCGGAATTGCGCGAACAGCAGCGGGATCACCAGCAGCTTGACGAACGGATCGAGCCCGTGCACGCGCTCGCTGAACGAAACATCGGCCCAGGTCATGCCGAGTGCGCCAAGCGCGAACAGCAGCACCGGCAAGCCGCCCGCCGCCGTGATCAGGCCGCGCTTGAGCTCGCGCCAGCCGAGCGACGGGATCAGCGCGATCACCCACAGCACCGCGAGGATGCCCGTTGCCGACGTCGACCACGGCAGCGACACGGCCAAGGCGATCGCCAGCCAGTCGGCGAGGCGCGCGAGGTCGAAGCGGCTTGCGGTCGAAAATCGGTCCATCGGTCAGCCCGCGGCTCGCGCCGTTCCGCCTGCGAGCGACGACAGGCCCTGCCGCGCACGGATTTCGTCACTCGCGACAACCGTATCGAGCTTGCGCTCGTTCTCCGTCAGGCGCGCGCGGTCGGCTTCCGGATGCCACAGATGAATGACGCCGGTCGCGAACGTGCCGTCCTTGCGGCGCACGCCGGCGTGC
>JBAUHH010000221.1:0-3450 GCA_049680165.1 Pseudolabrys sp. | reverse complement strand
CGCCGGTCAAGCGGGCCGGAGCACATCGACGCCACGCATGTCTGGCAGATGCCGCAGGGCGGCATCGACGACAACGAGGATCCGTACAAGGCGGCGCTACGCGAACTTTATGAGGAGACCAGCATTCGCTCGGTCGAGAAGCTGGGCGAGATCAAGGAGTGGCTCGCCTACGACATTCCGCGCGAGATTGTCAGCGCGGCGTGGGGCGGCAAATATCGCGGGCAGAAGCAGAAGTGGTACGCGCTGCGTTTCACCGGTGACGAAAGCGAGATCAATATTTTTACACCCGGCGGTGGCCACGAGCCGGAATTCATCGACTGGCGCTGGGTCGCCATCAACGAGCTGCCGGACCTGGTGGTGCCGTTCAAGCAGACGACCTACCAGCGGGTAGTAGCCGAATTCGCCCGCTTCGCAAACGCAAGCTAAGCTACTGAGGCGATTGCATTTTAGCCGGCGCACGAGGCCGACGCTTCACATTTTTCGTCGATTTGAACCGGTTCCCTCCGTCCGGCGACCAATCCGTGTCGGGAAATTTTCACCAACTCACACGGAGAGTGCCATGACGAAGTTCACCAAGAGCGGAACGCCCATCTCGTCGCAGGTCGTCAAGTAGACGAATGCAGCGGCACAAATGAAACGGGCGGCCGCGTAACGCAGCCGCCCGATTTCATTTTCGGCAAGTCGTCGTCAGTGCATCGCGGTGCCAGTGAGATGCCGGTTCACCGTCTTGAAGTGATCGAGCTTTGTGATCAGCTTGTCGAGCTCGTTGCCCGGCTCCAGCTTCTCGACGCGTTGCTCCATCTCGCCGATTTGCGTGGCGATCATCTCGCGGTCGATGTCCTCGATCTTGTCCGCCACGTCCGCCAGCACTGTCAGGCCCTCGGCCGAGACTTCCGCAAAGCCGCCGAGCACGACGAGTTGGCGCTCCCCGCTGCCGTCGTGGATCGTGAGGATGCCGGGCCGCAACGTTGCGACCGCGGGCGCGTGACCGGCGAGCACGCCGAAGTCGCCTTCCGCGCCGGGAACATCAACCTGCTCGACGTCGCCGGAGAACAGCAGCTTTTCCGGCGACACGAGATCGAAGTGAAAATTGGCCATGACGTGCCTGCTTCGAAACTATGCCGCTTCCGCCGCGAGCTTCTTGCCCTTCTCGACCGCCTCTTCGATGGTGCCGACCATGTAGAACGCGGCCTCCGGCAGGTTGTCGTACTTGCCGTCGACCAGGCCCTTGAAGCCCTTGATGGTGTCGGCGAGGTCGACCAGCTTGCCGGGCGAGCCGGTGAACACTTCGGCGACGAAGAACGGCTGCGACAAGAAGCGCTCGATCTTGCGCGCGCGCGCCACCGTCAGCTTGTCCTCTTCCGACAATTCATCCATGCCGAGAATGGCGATGATGTCCTGCAACGCCTTGTAGCGCTGCAAAATCTGCTGCACCTGCCGCGCGATGGCGTAGTGCTCCTCGCCGACTATCAGCGGCGACAGCATGCGCGAGGTCGAGTCGAGCGGGTCGACCGCCGGATAGATGCCCTTGGCGGCGATGTCGCGCGACAGCACGGTGGTGGCATCCAAGTGCGCGAACGAGGTCGCCGGCGCCGGATCGGTCAGGTCGTCGGCGGGAACGTAAATGGCCTGCACCGAGGTGATCGAGCCCTTGGTGGTGGTGGTGATGCGCTCCTGCAGCGCGCCCATGTCGGTGGCGAGCGTCGGCTGATAGCCGACCGCCGAGGGAATGCGGCCGAGTAGCGCCGACACTTCCGAGCCGGCCTGCGTGAAGCGGAAGATATTGTCGACGAAGAACAGCACGTCCTGTCCCTGGTCGCGGAAATATTCCGCGACCGTGAGGCCGGAGAGGCCGACGCGGGCGCGAGCGCCCGGCGGCTCGTTCATCTGGCCGTACACCAGCGCGCACTTCGAGCCTTCGACCGAACCCTCATGCGGATCCTTGTTCACGCCCGATTCGATCATCTCGTGATAGAGGTCGTTGCCCTCGCGCGTGCGTTCGCCGACGCCGGCGAACACCGAATAGCCGCCGTGCGCCTTCGCGACGTTGTTGATCAGCTCCATGATCAGCACGGTCTTGCCGACGCCGGCGCCGCCGAACAGGCCGATCTTGCCGCCCTTGGCGTAGGGGGCGAGCAAGTCCACCACCTTGATGCCGGTAACCAGAATCTGCGCCTCGGTGGATTGATCGGTATAGGTCGGCGCGTCTTGATGGATCGCGCGCTTCTTGTCGGTCTTGACCGGACCGGCTTCATCCACCGGCTCGCCGATCACATTGATGATGCGGCCGAGCAGCTCGGGGCCGACCGGCACCGAAATCGGCGCGCCGGTGTCGGTCACGCTCTGCCCGCGCACGAGGCCTTCGGACGCATCCATGGCGATGGTGCGCACCGTCGATTCACCGAGGTGCTGGGCGACTTCCAGAACAAGGCGGTTGCCGCCGTTCTTGGTTTCCAGCGCGTTCAGGATCGCCGGCAAATGGCCTTCGAACTGCACGTCGACGACGGCGCCGATGACTTGCGTGATTTTTCCGACTGCGTTTTGTGCGGTGGCCATATCGTCCTCGTTACAAAATTAAAGCGCCTCGGCGCCGGAAATGATCTCGATCAGTTCCTTGGTGATCATCGCCTGACGGGTACGGTTATAGGTGAGTGTCTGCTTGCGAATCATTTCGCCCGCGTTGCGAGTGGCATTGTCCATCGCGCTCATGCGCGCGCCCTGCTCGGACGCCGCGTTTTCCAGGAGTGCGCGGAAAATCTGTACCGACAGGTTGCGCGGCAGGAGATCGGCAAGGATGTCGCCTTCTTCCGGCTCGTATTCATAAGCCGCCGAGGGGCCCGTTTCCTTCACCGCCTCGAACACCGGCGGGATGATCTGCTGCGCGGTCGGAATCTGCGCGATCACCGACTTGAAGCGCGAGAAGAACAGCGTGCAGACGTCGAAGCCACCCTCATCGAACAGCGCGACGATTTTCTTCGCGACCATGTCGGCCTGTGCGAAGCCGATCTGCTTGACGCCGCGCAGCTCGATCACCTCGATGATCTGCCTGCCGTATTGGCGGCGGAGCTGTTCGGCGCCCTTCCGGCCGACACAAAGGATTTTGACGTCCTTGCCCTGGCCCGTGAGCGCGTTGATCTTTTCGCGCGCCAGCCGGACGATCGACGAATTGAACGGGCCGCACAGGCCGCGCTCGGCCGTGCACACCACCAGCAGATGCACCTTGTCGTTGCCGGTGCCGGCCAGAAGCTTTGGCGCCGAATCGCTGCCTGCCACCGCCGATGCGATCGAGCCCAGCACCTTGGCCATGCGCTCGGCGTAAGGACGCGCCGCTTCCGCCGCAACCTGCGCGCGGCGCAGCTTGGACGCCGCGACCATCTGCATGGCCTTGGTGATCTTCTGCGTCGCCTTGGTAGCGGCGATGCGAACGCGCATGTCCTTGAGGGACGCCAT
>JBAUHH010000220.1:0-15602 GCA_049680165.1 Pseudolabrys sp. | reverse complement strand
TTCGTCGTCGTGGTTTTCGTGGTCGTGGTTTTCGGCGTCACGACTTTCGGGCCCGTCTTCGGCTTGTTAACCGTCTTCTGGTTACCGCGATGGGCCGTATTGCCGCGCGGCGCATTGTGCGGTGCTGCGTGAGGCGCCGCGCGATGCGGCGCAGCCTTGGGAGCGGGCTTCTTGTTCTTGTCCTGTTGCGCCGACAACTCGGTCGCGGTCACGCCTTGCGCCGCGCCATGTGTGCTGCTGCCAACAATGACGGCCGCCGCGAACAGACTTGTCGCGATCAGCGTCAAACTTATTCTTGCGCTCATGGAATCCCCCTATGCGGCCGGTGAAACGGAAACCGGTTGGCCGCCGTCGAGGCAAGTGTGATCCTTTCAACGTTCGGCCTCAAGCGCGCGCCAAAGTCGAAACGCAGTCCGGCGCTAAGCCCTTGATATTGCGCGGCGGCCTGACCCTGGCGTCGCTCGGCGATTTGCTAGCGGCCGCCGCGGAAATCCGGATAGGCGGCATCGCGCGGCAGGATGACCTTCGGCGTCGTCGGCCAGGCGATGCCAAAGGCCGGATCGTTCCAGCGCACGCCGCGGCCTGCATTGGGCGTGTACTTGGCGTTGACCAGATAACTGACGTCGCTTTCGTTCTCGAGCGTCAGGTAGCCGTGCGCGCAGCCTTCCGGAATAAACAGCATGCGGCGCGCCTTGGGCGACAACTCGACCCCGGCCCACTGGCAAAAAGTCTGCGATTGCGGACGCAGATCGATGGCGACATCGAAAATGCGGCCGCGCACGCATTGCACGAGCTTTGCCTCCCCGTGCGGCGCGGCCTGATAATGCATGCCGCGCAAGGTGAAGGCCTGCTTGTTATGCGACAGGTTGCACTGCACCGGGCGCATCGTGATGCCGGCGGCGGCAAACTCGTCCTCGCAATATGTGCGGGCGAAAAAGCCGCGCTTGTCCTCGATTATGTCGAGATCGATCACCAGCACGCCGTCGACCACGGTTTTAGTAAATCGCATCGAAGCACCTGAAGGTTGTCCGCCGGCCTAACCGGAAGGCGCGGCTGGTCATTGCCATATTTTCCAGGGTGGCTTGCCCGAGACCCACAGGCTCTCCAGCAGCATCTTGTCACGCAGCGTATCCATCGGCTGCCAGAAGCCGCGATGCAGATACACGCCGAGTTGACCCGCGGCGGCGAGGCGTTCGAGCGGCTCGCGCTCCCACAGCGTCTCGTCGCCGGCGATGTAGTCGCCGACCTTCGGCGACAGCACGAAGAAGCCGGCGCTCACCCAGCCGTTCTCGCCGTCCGGCTTTTCCTTGAAGCCAGTCACGCGGTCGTCGTCGTGATCGAGCACGCCGAAACGGCTCGGCGGCTGCGCGGCCGTAACCGTCGCCAGCCGCTTGCCCTTGCGGTGCTGCGCGATCACCGCCGCGATATCGACATTGGCGATACCGTCGCCATAAGTGAGGCAGAACTCCGCGTCGTCCTTCACGTAAGGCAACACGCGCTTGATGCGGCCGCCGGTCTGCGTGTCCGCGCCGGTGTCGATCAGCGTCACGCGCCAGGGCTCGGCGGTGACGGTGTGCACGTCCATCCGGTTTTCTTTCAGGTCGAAGGTGACGTCGGAGCGGTGCAGGAAGTAGTTGGCGAAATATTCCTTGATGAAATAGCCCTTGTAACCGAGGCAGATGATGAAGTCGTTGAGCCCGTAGGCGCTGTAGATCTTCATGATGTGCCAGAGCACCGGATTGCCGCCGAGCTCGACCATGGGCTTCGGGCGCACGGCGGTTTCTTCCACCAGGCGCGTGCCGACGCCTCCGGCCAGAATGACGACTTTCATGGCTGCGCTTGCCGTCCCGATGACGGACCGGTGCCGGTCCAGGCGAATTCAACGCTGGGACCGGCATCGTATTTGATTCGCGATTCGGCAAGGGAAGATTTCGCGCCCGCCGCGGGCGCAATTATGCGCGGCGAAGCGCGCTAGATGACGGCGTTGGTCACCGGGTCGATCAGGTGCATGTGATCGAGGTTGGCGCGCAACTGCATGGTCTCGCCCGGGCCCTTGGCCGCCGTCGGCTCGACGCGGCCGCAGACTTCGGTGCCGCCGACGGTGAAGAACACCATCGTCTCCATGCCCATCGGCTCGACCACGTCGAGCGTGATGGAGAACTCGTGGCCGGAGCCGTTTTCCTGGCCGCGCGTCTCCGTGATGTGCTCGGGACGCAGCCCGAACAGCACGTCCTTGTTGGCGTATGCGCCGTAGCGCGCCGACCGGCTCGCCGGCACGGGGAACGTCAGCTTGTCGGACAGCCGCAGCTTCAGGCCGCTGCCGTTGCTCTCGAGCTTGGCCGGAATGAAATTCATCGCCGGCGAGCCGATGAAGCCCGCGACGAAACGCGTCTTCGGCGAGTGGTAGAGGTCGTTGGGCGTACCGATCTGCTCGATCTTGCCGGCGTTCATCACCACCACGCGGTCTGCGAGCGTCATCGCCTCGACCTGGTCGTGCGTCACATAGACGGTCGTGGTCTTGACCTTCTGATGCACGCGCTTGATCTCGGTGCGCATCTGCACGCGCAGCTTGGCGTCGAGATTGGAGAGCGGCTCGTCGAACAGGAACACTTTCGGATTGCGCACGATGGCGCGCCCCATGGCGACGCGCTGGCGCTGGCCGCCGGAGAGCTGCTTCGGCCGGCGCGCGAGCAATTCGGTGATGTCGAGGATGCGCGCGGCATTCTCGACGCGCTGCTTGATCTCGGCCTTCGGGAATTTGCGCAGCTTGAGCCCGAACGACATGTTTTCCGCGACCGTCATGTGCGGGTAGAGGGCGTAGTTCTGGAACACCATCGCGATGTCGCGATCCTTCGGCGGCAGGTCGTTGACCACCTCGCCGCCGATCGCGATTTCACCGCTGGTGATTTCCTCGAGCCCCGCGATCATGCGCAGCGTCGTCGACTTGCCGCAGCCGGATGGGCCGACCAGCACGACGAATTCCTGATTGGGAATGTCGAGATTGACATTGTTGACGGCGACGACGTCGTCGTACCGCTTTCCTACATTACGCAACGCAACGTCGGCCATCGTGGTTTTCCCGTTTATCCCTTGGTGGCGCCGGCGGTGAGGCCCGCGATGTAGTAGTCCATCAGGAACGCGTAGATGACGAGCGGCGGCGCGGCGGCGACCAGCGCGCCGGCCATCAGCATGCCCCACTTGTAAACGTCTCCGCGGATCAGGCTGGTCACGGTGCCGACCGTGAGTACCTGCTGGTCCGAGGAATAAAGGAACGCCATCGGATAGACGAACGCCGCCCAGGACACCGTGAAGGCAAAGATCATGGCGGCGATGATGCCGGGCAGCGCCACCGGAATGAAAATCTTGAACAGCATCTGCATGTGGCCGGCGCCATCGATAAGCGCGGCCTCGTCGAGCTCTTTCGGGATCGACTGGAAATAGCCGATCATGATCCAGGTGCAGAACGGCACCGTCAGCGTCGGGTAAACCAGCACCATGCCCCAATAGGAATTGAGCAGGCCGATCGATTTGACGATCTGGAACAGCGGGATGAACAGAAGCGTATCGGGCACCAGATAGGTGAGAAAGATTCCGGTCGCGAGAATGCTCGAACCCCAGAACTTCATGCGGCCGAGCGAAAACGCGGCGAGAACGCTGATCACCATCGTGATGCAGACGACGCAGACGGTCACGATGACGGTGTTCTTGAAAAAGATCAGGAAGTCAGTCTGCCCAAGCAGGATCCTGAACTGGTCGAGCGTGACCCCGTCGGCGATGTACCAGGGATTGGTTGCCAGCCGCGCCATCTCGGCGTCGCTCTTGAGCGCCGTGACGACCATGTAATACGGCGGCAGCAGGAAGAAGATCGCGAACATCACCAGGAAGACATATGACAGGATCAGCGCCCAGCGCCGGTTGCGCCGCAGGCTGGCGCCGAGCGTCTTGCTCCGTGTTGCCGGTACCGAGATCGCCGCGGTGCTCATCCGATTTCTCTCCCGCGCTTGCGCACGCCGCGCAGGATGAACACGGCGGCGATCGCCAAGATCGGGAACATGAACAGCGAGGTCGCGGCGCCGAGCGGCAGGTCACCGGAACGGATGCCGAGCAGGAACGAATAGGTCGCGAACATGTGCGTCATGTTGCGCGGGCCGCCCGCGGTCATGATCTGCACGATGTCGAAGTTGGCGAATGTGACGATCAGCGAGAACAGCACGGTGATAGCGATGATGTTGCGCATCATCGGCAGCGTGATGTGCACGAACTTCTGCCACGCGCTGGCGCCATCGATCGAGGCCGCCTCATAGAGCTGTTCCGGCACCGATTTCAAAGCGGCCAGATACATGATGAGGAAGAACGGCGCGCCATACCACACGTTGACAAGGATCACCGAGAAGCGCGCCCAATAGGGATCGCTCAACCAGGGAATTCCATCGAAGCCAAAGCTTCTCAGCGTATAGTTGAATGCCGAATTGGTGGGGTCGAACATCCACCACCAGCCGAGCGTGGACAGCGCCAGCGGGATCACCCACGGCACCAGCAGCATGCCGCGCCATTTGCGCTGGCCCTTGACCGGAAGGTTGTTGACGAGATGCGCGGTGATCAGGCCGATCAACGCCTTAAAGAACACGGCCGACAGCGCGAAGATCGTCGACTGCTGCACCACCATCCAGAAAGTATCGCGCGACATCAGGAAGCTGAAATTAGACAGCCCGATAAATCGGGTCTGCGCTTTGTTCAGCATCGACAGATGAATCGAGTAGAACGTGGGATAAATGACCAGGCCGCCGATAACCAGGATCAACGGCAGGCACATCAGAAAGGCGATGGTCGAGCGCCGGCGCATGAAGCGCAGGAGGTTGCTTCTTGCGGGTTGGGTCTTCGCGCCTCGCAGCGCGGGAGCCCACGTGTGCACGGTGTCGGCCATTAACCCCTCTTCGCTGTCGCAAGATCATGCATGCCGGCCAAGCGGGCCGGCATGCATTTTGTCCTTCAACGCCAAAAAGCTCTCAGGCGCGCAACGTGCCTTCAAGTTCCTTCTCGGCCCACTTGATGACGTCGTCGAGCTTCTCTTTGCCCTGGCTGAATTTCGAGACCATCACGGTGTTGATCGCCTGATTGTACATCTGGGCGCCAACTTCGGCGCGCGCTGGCGCGCCGAACATCGAGGTCTCTTCGTCACCGCGTGGCGGATAGCTGTAAACGGTGCCGACCGGCGGCTCGACGTTCTTCCAGGTGTCGAGGTCGTACATGGTCTTGAACGACGGCAGGTCGTAGCCGTTTGAGGCTGCGACCAGCTGTGCGATCGATTCCTTCTGCGACATGTGCAGCAAGAGATCCTTCGCCGCCTGTTTGTTCTTGGAGAACTTCCACAAGCCATAGAACTGCGGAAGCTGCCCGACGAAACGGCCCTTCGGCCCCCTCGGCACCGCATGCGTCCAGCACTGCTCCGCCACCTTCGGATTGTCGCGCTTGGCGACCGACCAGGCGCTCGGCGGATTCATGATGGCCGAGCCCTTGCCGGAGATCAGCCAGCGATTGTTGCCGGCGTCATCCCAGGCGAAGACTTCCGGCGGGCTGACTTCCATGATCTTGCGGGCCATTTCCATGGCCTGTCGGGTCTGGTCGGAATTGACCTTGATGTTGTCCTTGGCGTCGACAAACACCGAGCCATAGGCATTGAACAATCCGCCGACCCAATCGACCGCGTCGCTGGTCTGGCCCATCGGCAGACCGACCGGGAAGCCGGCCTTGTGCAGTTTCTGCGCCGACTCAAGATAAAGGTCCCAAGTCCACTTGTCGGTCTTGGCCTTGTCGTATTTCGACTCGTCGTTCGGGAACATGTCGCGCAGATCGATACCTGCATGCTCCTTGTAGAGATCGAAACGCGAGCAGCACGGCTTGACCTGGCTGCCGACCGCGGTCGGCACACCGAGCCACACGCCTTTGCCCTTGGCGAGATATTCGGCGACCGGGCTGATCGGTCCGTATTTCTTGATCAGCGCTGCGATCACGTCGTCGAGCGGCTCGAGCGCGGCCTGGTGGATGCGGATGTTCCAGTCGCGATGGGACATGATGTCGTGGCCGGTGCCGGCTTGCGCTTCGGCGGCCGCCGTCAACTTGTCCTTCTCGCCTTGCGAGGTGATGTAATCGATGTGAACTTCGACTTTATTCTTGTCGCCCCACTCCTTGCAGACTTTGTCGAGCGCTTTATTGGCACCGGGGACCCAATGGTCCCAGCAGCCGAGCGTCAGTTTTCCGGCGGCATAGGCGCCCCGGACATACGGTGCGGCGAGCACCGCAGTCGACGCGAGGGCGGCAGTTTTCAATACGGTTCGGCGAGTTGGTCGCGATTGCATCGAAGCATTCCTCCCTGTGAGGTTAGCGTGAAATTTTATTCTTATGAAAAGAGCCTATACCCAAACTTTCCGCCCGCATAGCGGGACACGCCGTTTTTTATGAGGCAATTCGCCCGGTGGCGCGGGGACTTCCACCCAATCGGCGCCGCACATTTTCAAGGCATGCTGCAATGCAATGGCGCGCCTTGCCTTGCCCAATCCGAACCAGTTTAATCGTTGCGAGCGAACGATGACGACCATCAGAGGGCTATTGCTGACCGCTCGCGGCCTTGCAGCGGCTTACCCGTTAAGTGCGGGCGAACGTCCCCCGGCTATCCGATCGATAGACCGGTCCAGATAATCATTCGGATTTCCGCTGTGCCACTTTGCCATGTTCTGAAACGATCTCCGCAAATCCAACCGTACAGAGTTCCCAATGCTCACGCGTCGCAAATTTCTTGCCTCAACTGCCGCTCTGGCGGCCAGCACGCCATTCGCGGTCAGCCTTGGCCCTGCATTCGCCGATGAGTGGCCGGCACGTACCGTTTCCATCGTTTGTCCGTTCGCCGCGGGCGGCAACACGGACGGCATCGCGCGAATGGCGGCGCAAAGATTGTCTGAAGCGCTTGGCAAACAATTCATTGTCGAAAATCGGCCCGGCGTCGGTGGCGCCATCGCGGCCGACTTCGTCGCAAAATCGGATGCGGACGGATACACGCTATTGATTGCTGCATTGCCGGTCATGGCGGTCGTACCCGCGATCAACCCGGTGAGGTACGATCCGATCAAGGATTTTGCGCCGATCAGCAACATCGCGACCAATCCCTTTGTCCTGGTCGTGAAGAACAGCCTTCCGGCCAAGACGCTCAAGGAGTTCGTCGACTACGTGAAGGCTCACCCCGATAAAATGACTTACAGTTCTGCCGGCGTTGGCAGCCTTAATCACCTTTCGATGGCGCTTTTCCTGAAAAAAGCGGGAATCGAGATGACTCACGTTCCCTACAAAGGAAACGCGCCCGCCCTTGCCGATGTCATCGGCGGCCACATCGATGGGATGTTTTCAAACTTTTCCGATGCGCTTCCGCAGGCGAACGGCGGAAACGTCCGGATGCTCGCTCTGTCTTCGGACAAGCGCTCTCCGTTGGCGCCCAATCTTCCGACGGTCGCGGAGTCCGGCTACCCCGGCTACCACGTTCTTACCTGGAATGGCCTGATGGCGCCTGCAAAAACACCGCAGGCAATCATAGACAAGATCGCGTCCACGCTCGTGTCTGCCGTGAAGGATTCCGAATTTGCCGCACGCCTTTCCAAATACGGCGTCGATCCGCTCGGAAGCACGCCCGCCGAATTTGCGGCCACGCTGAAGCACGACGTCGCAACCTGGAAAGAGGCTGTGCAAATCGCTGGAATCAAGAAGCAGCTCTGAAAGAGTGCTTATGCGTTCAGAGCCCGTTCTCATTGCCGGCGCCGGACCTGTCGGCGTCATCACGGCACTCGCGTTGGCTCAGCGGGACATACCGGTTCGCGTGTTCGAGGCCGGCGAGCGTGTCAACGACGCCCCGCGCGCTTCCACCTTGCACCCAGCGACGCTCGAAATCATCGCAAACGTCGGGCTGCTCGAAGAGGTTATCGCGCAAGGGCTTGTGGCTCGCACTTTCCAGTTCTGGGACAGGCCGGCAAGGCAGCTCGTCGCCGAGTTCGATCACGCCGTCCTGAAAGACGACACGCCCTACCCGTTTGTCGTCCAATGCGAGCAGCACAAGGTCGCGAGCATCGCGCTCGCACGGCTCAAAAAATTTCCGCATGCCAAAGTCTACTTTTCCTCGCCCGTCACCGCGGTGACGCCACGCGAGGATCGCGTGGAAATTACCGTCGACATCGACGGGAAGCCGGAACGCGTCTCGGGCGCCTATCTGATCGGCGCCGATGGCGGCCGTTCGCTGGTACGCAAATCACTCCGCATACCTTTCGAGGGCTACACTTTTCCGGAGCGATTCCTGGTTCTGACGAGTCTTTTCGACTTCGCGGCCACTCACGGCGTTGCGTATCGCGCTTATTTTTCCGATCCCGACGAATGGGCAAACTTGTTCAAGGTTGCCGGCGACGACGGCATGGGGCGATGGCGCTCGGTTTTTCCGACCTTGCCCGGCCAAACCGATGAAGCGGTCCTCAACGAAACGGCAACCGAAAGCCGGTTGCAAAAATTCTTTCCGAATGACGAGCGTTATGAGATCGTTCATCGCAACATCTACCGCGTACATCAGCGTGTTGCGGCGAGATTTCGGGAGGGGCGCGTCTTCCTGGCGGGCGATTCCGCTCACGTCAACAATCCGATTGGAGGCCTTGGCCTCAACTGCGGAATTCATGACGCGGCACATCTGGCGGCCTTGCTCTCCGCCGTATTGCGCGACGAGCGGCCGTACAGCGAACTCGACACTTACGATGCCGTGCGCCGGCCAATGAATATCGAATACGTCCAGCAGCAGACCATTGCCAACAAAAAGCGGCTCGAAGAGAAAGATTCCGCCAGCCGGCAAGCCAATTTCGATACTTTGCGGCGCACGGCGGCAGACCCGGTCGCTCACCGGGCATTCCTCATGCGGACATCGTTGCTGGAAAGCGTTCGCAAGCGGAGAGACGCGGCATGATCAGCCAGATGATTCCGTTCAAGATTGCAGTGCCGGACCTCATTTCCAATTCCTATTTTCCCGCAATCGCGGCGTCCGAGCTAGGCATGTTCAAGGCCCGGGGACTCGACGCAAGCATCGAGCTGATCTTTCCCGTCAACAAATCTTATCTCGCCTTGAGAGAGGGCGGCGTCGACTGTGTCGCAGGATCGGCCCATTCCGCCCTGGCGGCGTTTCCGGAATGGCAGGGCGTAAAGCTCGTCTGTGCGCAGGCGCAGGGAATGTATTGGTTCCTCGTCATGCGGTCCGATATCGGGTGCGCTCGCGGCGACGTCGGTGCCGTCAAAGGCCGCAAGATTGGCGCGGCCGCCTGGGTCGATCTGGGATTGAAACAACTGCTTGTCGCCGCCGGCATCGACGAGAAGCGCGACAGCGTCACCATCATGCCGGTTCCAAACACCGGTAGTCCCTCTTCCAATTTTGGCTTGATGGCCGCCAAGGCTCTGGAGGAAGGCCTGATCGACGGTTTCTGGGCTAACGGAATGGGCGCGGAAGTTGCCGTGCGCAGCGGCGCCGGCCGGATCATCCTCGATATCAGGCGAGGCGATGGCCCCGGCGAATGCTTCAACTATACGATGGCGTCAATGGCCGTAACCGACGCGTTCATTGCAAAGCACCCTGGCGTCGCCGGTCGAATAACAACGGCAATGAATGACACGCACGCGGCTTTGAAAAAAGATCCGGCTTTGGCGGAAACGGTCGGCCGCAAGGTCTTTCCGGACCGTGAAGCATCCCTGATTCAGACTCTGGTGCAACGTGACCTTCCCTATTACTCGACTGAAATCTCGTCCCGGTTTGTCGAAGGGATGAATGAGTTCGCGAGGAAAAGAGGTATTTTGAAAGGCAACGTTGCTTACGGACGCGTTGTTTCAAATGGTGGCAGAACCAGCACCGGGACGTGAACACGTCGTTTTAGTCCTCAACTCGCCCGGCCCAGAGACGGGGCCGGCAAATAGCCACCCGATCGGCAGACTCGTCTCTGTAGAGACACGCGGAGGGCTGGAAATGCCGGCCAAATGCGCCCAACGAGCGGCTTTCAGGAAATCTCGGCCACGCGGGATTGCGTGGTGGGCCCGGGAGGACTCGAACCTCCAACCAGACCGTTATGAGCGGTCGGCTCTAACCAGTTGAGCTACGGGCCCGGCGCAAACGGCGCAATCTTCTAGCAATGGGTGCCGTGAAAGGCCACTTGAACCCTTTGCACCCTCTCCTTGCCCACCGCCGATCCGCTAACATGCCGGCAGCGGCCGGCCGGAGAACTGCACATGCACGCTTTCAATCTCGAGCGCGAACAGGAATGGAATCCGCGGCATCACGTCGAGAAAATCCTCGGCAAGGTCGCCGACGGCGACGTCACCGTGGCCTGCTGGGAACCCGGCCAGATCAGCCCCAACCACTGCCACCCGGAAGCGACCGAAATCTATTTCTGCTTTTCGGGCGGCGGCACCATGCGCACGCCGAAAGAGAACATTCCGGTCGTGCCGGGCGCCTTCATCGTGCATCCGCCGGGCGAGGTGCACGAATACGCCAACGGCCCGGCGCGCACCTTGCTGTTCCGCGTGCGTTACGGCGACGACATGCGCGCGCATCATTGCGCGTGGCGCGGCAATCCGGAGTGGAAGCAATCGGCCGAGGATGCCGAATATTACCGGCAGCACCCGCCCGGCTGATCACATCTTCAACAGCCGCCTGGCGTTTCCGCTCAATATCTTCGCCTTGTCCTCGTCCGACAGCGGGATGTCTTTCATCCATTCCACGCCCGGCGGGTTCATCACGAACGGCCAGTCGATCGCGAACAGGATGTGATCGACGCCCATCTCCATCACGCAGCACAAGAGCGCCGGGTTGGAGAAGAAGCCGCTCGTGGTGAGATAGAAATTGCGGCAGAAGATGTCGCGGAAGTCCAGTTGCTTTTGTCCCGGCCGCTTGAGCGACGTATCGATGCGCCAGAGCAGGAACGGGATCGTCTCGCCGAAATGGCCGAGAATGATTTTCAGCTTCGGATATTTGTCGAACACGCCCGACAGGATCAACCGGATCGCCTGCGTCGCCGTCTCGACCGTGTAGCCCCAGGCCGGACGCACGACGAGTGGAAAGTCCTTGGCGTAGTCCTGGTAATAGATGTCGGTGACGGTCTGGTTCGGCAGCGACGGATGCAGATAGAGCGGCACGTCGAGTTTCTCCGCGCGCTCGAAGATCGGCCAGTATTTCTTCAGGTCGATGAACTCGCCGGTCGACATGCCGTGGATCATCGCGCCCTTGAAGCCGAGCTGAGTCACGCTGCGCTCGAGCTCGTCGGCGGCCGCTTCCGGATTGGCGGTCGGCAATGCGCCAAAGGCGGCAAAGCGCTTCGGATTGGATTTGACGAAAGCAGCCAGCCGATCGTTGACGCCGCGCGTGATCGCCGGGCCGGTATCGGCTGGAAGCTTCTGCGCCGACGGCGCGCCGTGCGACAGCACCTGGATATCGACGCCGGCCTCGTCCATTTCCTTGAGCCGCAGCGCGCCGAGATCGAACAGCCGCTCGTCCGTTTCGTTGCCGCGGCCGGCCTCGGGGCCTTTGAAGTGGGACGCAAGCTCACGGTCCCAGTAGTGCTCCTCGATGGCGATGACCGGACAATTCGGCTTCTTGAACATGGTGCTTCCCCGCGCGTTTTTTGACATTGCTTCCTAGCAACGGCGCCGGAACCTGTCACGCGGCAACCGCGTTTGGCGATATTGGACTCGTTATGCGTGTAGCCCGCGTACGGGGGGCGCATTGAAGATTTGTTTGGGGACGGGCGCGAATCAACTATGGATCGCGCATGCTGCCGATTCTTCGGATGACTCCAGTAGGCGGCGTCCTCATCGCCATTGTTGCGCTGGTCCTGGGGTTTACCGCACCCGGACTTTCGCGTACGCGCGCCGCACGGGTCGAGCCGCCGGCACGCGGCGTGCTGATCGAGCAGGCCCAGCATCCGGAATGGCGGCAGTTTCTGATCCTCGCGGCATTCCAGCGAGCGGATGAACTCAGCCGGCTGCGCGACCTGCCGGACAATCCGGTGCGTTCCGTGCCGCTGCCGACGTCAAAGCCGGTGACGTCGATGCCCAAGGCGCCCTTGCCCGCAACTGAAATTCTGCCGGCCGTGATGGTGCCGCCGCCAGCCAAGGATACGGCCAAGGATGCCGCGCCGGTCCTCGCCGGCTTGCCCGCCGACCGGCAAGACGCGGATCCCGACGACGCCACCGGGACAATCAACGCAACGCCCGAAGCCGCGATCCCCGTCGACATCGGCGAAGCATCCTCGACCGAACTGCCAGTTTCAAAGCAGGAAGAAAAGCCGCCGGTGATCCGCACGCCAGAGCTGATCAGCACGCCAGAGCGTGCCAAGCCGCCAGGCGCGACGCGCCGCAAGGTTGTGCGTCATGCCCGGCGTGGAAAGTCGCCGGCCAAGCCGGACGTCCAGCAGATCGATTTTTTCGGCGCGCTGTTCAACAACCAGCAGAACGCGACCAACAAGCAAGCCGGCAAGTAACCCCCACGGGCGAGCCGGCTATGCCGCCGTTACGTCAAGGAATGACTTCCGGCCGCCCGTTGTAATCGGCGGTCGATGATCTGTTCGCCGACGACCCCGACAAGGACGCGGCGGACGCGTATGCATTAAGCCCTGCCGCATTGGCGCCAGTCATGCCCTCGCGCTTGGCCGCGTAGTAATAGCCGGCCGCGTAATAATGCACCGCGCGGTCGTTGTTGCCGTGCGCGGCGTGGTAGGCGCCGGCGAGATATTTCACCGCATAGGTCATGTTGGTGTCGGCATCGAGTAGGCCGGCGGCCGTGCCGCGATAGCCCATCGCGCGCGCGGTGCCGAGGCGGATCTGCATGATGCCGTAGTTGCCCTTGCTGATGACGCGTGCTCTGCCGCGGCTTTCGCGCTTGATGACACGCCGCACGAGATCGACCGGAACATTGTTTGCGGCGGCGTGCTTGGTGATGAGAAATTCGAGATCGCCTTTCGGCGCGGAGGGAATTGAACCTGTAAGGTCTTGTGCGGTGGCAGGCGATGCGAGCGTTACTGCAAGCAACGCGGTACCAATACAGACGAGACGAAACATGAGCGCTCCAGATTTTGTGGGGGATGACGGATTAGTCACGGTCAAGTTGGACCACAATGTGGCGCGGCGGATCGGCGCGGACGTGTAACGGCCGTCCGTCGAGTCTGTTCCAGTGCCGTCAGGCCCGATTTTTGCCTGCGGCCGACGCGCAGAAACGGCCAATAACGGAAGTAATTTTCATATCGCCGAATTTTCGGCGCGGAATTGGTGGTGCGCCGGTAATCCGCTAAAGTCGGCGCGCGGCGGCACTCAAACCTCGATAGTTCGGCTGCTGCCGAACCATGACCGGCGGCCGCGTGCTATGGTGCGCCGGATCTCAAGAGATTTCCCACGATCAAGCCAATAGCCGCGCGAGCGGCAAACTATTTGCAAGAAGGAGTGCGTGATGGCGAAGGCTTACTGGGTGACCACCTACCGTTCGATCTCCAACCCCGATGCGTTGGCGGCCTATTCCAAGCTCGCCGGTCCCGCGATCGCGGCGTCGGGCGGACGCTTCATCATTCGCGGCATGGCCGAGCACGCTTGGGAAGCCGGCGTGAAACAGCGCACGGTCGTCATCGAGTTCGACAGCATGGAGAAGGCGCTCGCCGCGCACGAAACCGACGCCTATCAGGCCGCGCTCAAGGCGCTCGGCAAAAACGCAGTCGAGCGCGACATGCGGGTGGTGGAAGGCGCAGCCTGACATCATCGAGGGCGACGGATGAAGGCCTACGACCCAAGCGCGCCGCTTATTTCGCTGCATATCCCGAAGACCGGCGGCACGTCGCTCTTTCGCATTCTGCAGGGCTGGTTCGGCGACAAGTTGATCCGGCATTACGCGCATAACGGCGTGCCGCCGCAGCGGCACGCGCTCACCGGGCCGATTTGCGTGCACGGGCATTTCAACGCGGCGGCCGGCGTCGGCGTGCCGCAATATTATCCGCAGGCCGAACAATTCATGACCTTCCTGCGCGAGCCGTTCGATCGCTACGTGTCGCAGTGGTTTGCGATGCGGCGCGTGCGGACGCGCAAGGGCGTCGATCCGAGCGTGGGGCCGGATTTCGAAACCGCGCTACGCCGCCGCGCGCGCGGCAACCGTTCGCGGCGAAATATCTATTCGATGGTGTCGCAGTTTCCCGAACCGGGCCCGGACAATTTCGGCGCGCTGATGGACGAAAAATTCGTCTTCGTCGGAATCATGGAGCGCTATCAGGAGTCGCTCGACGCGCTCGCCGCCGTGCTGGGGAAGCCGCCGGTTAAAGCCGTGCGGCTGAACGAACACCCCAGCGAGAACGGCGCCTACGAATCCCTCCGGCCGTTCTACAAGAAACATTTCACGGACGAATATGCGATCTATGACGCAGGCCGCGCGCGCAACGACGCGCTCATCCGCAGCTGCCGGACTTAATACTCGATGAAGGGATAGCGCTTGTGCGCCTCGCGCGCCATCTGCTGCGCGTCCTCGAACACCTCGAACATCGTGTCGATCGCAGCGGCGACGCGCGCAAAGGCGTCGGCGAAAGGCGTGTGGGTCTGCGGGGCGCGCAGCGGAAGGGTCGTCATTGTCTCAAGTCTCCTTTTGGCGGGCGGTTCAGGACCGGCGCCGTTCGATGTCGAAATTCTGCGAGTCGGCGAAAAAGCGGCGCTCGATGTCGCGTTCGATCGAGTCGGTGAGCTTGCCGCCGGTGTGCGCGAGGTAGCGCGTGATTTCGCGCTCGGCCGCGCGCTGGCGCGCCGCCATCAGAGCGGAGCCCAGGCGAGCGAACAGGCCGCGCTTGGGCGCATCGGCGCGCGCAAAGGCCAATTCGCGAGCGGAAAGCGTGTGTGAGAAGAAAGCCATGGCTGCATCACCTTTCGTAAGGTTCGACGAGCCCTGGATGAGTGTTCCCGACGTTTCTTCTTGTTGTTGAGCGGGATATAGGTGATTTGCTGCACCGCAACAAGTCCCGCTGGGGACATGGAACCCATGCGCCAAGGGCATGTGCGGTTAATGAATCCTTACCGGGACGCGGGGCCGGGTAATGGGGAGGCACACGGGGACGACTCCACCCCCTCACCCGCCCTCGCTCGGCTTCGCCTCCGCTCGGACCCCCCTCTCCCACAAGGGGAGAGGGAAGCGACTGCGCCGGCGGCAGCGGATTTCTTTTTGACATGCGCGCGCGCATGAGAGAGAAGCCGCCATGCCAAAAAAACCCGGTACCAATCCCAAGGGCGAATTCGCGTTTTTCGACGTCATCTATGAGGACGGCTCGCAGCGCTCCAACCGGCGCGTGCCGGCCGAGCTGCTCGGCGGCCTGGAGAAGGACGAGCCCGCGCTCGGCTTCATCATCGAGCAGGATCGCGAGATCGCGGAGAAGTCCGGCCGCGCGCCGCTCAAGATCAAGAGCATCGCCCGCGTCGGCGCCAAGCCCGAGAAGATGATGAAGGTGAAGTAGCGGGCGACGCTGCGCGACCCCACCCCGACGCGCTGCGCGCGTCGACCCTCCCCTTTCAGGGGAGGAGGGATAAAG
>JBAUHH010000219.1:0-20108 GCA_049680165.1 Pseudolabrys sp. | reverse complement strand
TAGGGACCCGGCCCCTTCGGCGCCTTCCACGCTTCGACCTTGCCGGTCGCCGGATCGACGCGGCCATAGACGCCATTCTGTCCGGTGAACCAGAGGATGCCTTTGCGGTCGAAGGTTGCGGTGTTGAGGTTGGCGTTGTCGAAATCCTTCGGCAGCGGAAAAAGCTTCACCGCCCTTGTCGCTGGATCGAAGCGCGCGATCGCGTTCTGTCCGCCGTCCGTGATCCACGCGGCGCGATCCGGCCCAACGATGACGCCATGTGGCGCGGCGTTGGCGCCGAGCGAGATCTGTTCGACCTTGCGGGTTTTCGGATCGAGGATGCCGAGCGCGCCTTGCGACTGCGCGGTGTACCAGACGGTGCCGTCGGGCGCGGGGGCAACGTCGTGCGGATGCGCGCCGTCCGGCACCTTGTAATACGACACCTGCGCGGCGGACGCAGCCGCACTCAGCATCGCACTCACGCATGCAACAACGATCGTCAGCCGCCTCACCTGCCCCACTCCAATCGTCAACCTAGCGCGACGCTAAAATCGCAGACCGAAACCAATGCCGTAGCGCGTCTCCGGCTCCCCGACCGCATTGTTCGGCGCGCCCGCCGGCGCCGGTTGCCGGAATGTCGGATCGATCTTGGTCGTCTGCCCGTAAAGAAAGACGTCGTTCTTCTTGTCGACATCGAGCTGATATTGCCGCGTCTCGCCGTTTTTGGTTTTGGTCTGCTCGGTCCGGTATTCCAGATCGCCAAGCTTCTTCGTCGTGGTCGACACCTCCGGCTTGCTCGCCTGCGCCAGAGAGATCGACGTCGCCGCCAGCAACGCTGCCGTCGCAATGAGCAAAGTCCGCATCATGTCCTCCTCAATCCACCGGTGCGGTCAGCGCACGGGCTCGCGATCGCCGCGCGCCTTGTTCCAGCGCTCGCTCGCCTTGTCGTCGCTCGACTTGGGCGCGACCCAGGCCGTGCCGCCCGCAGCCTCGACCTGTTTCCAGAACGGCGCGCGCGTCTTCAAGAAATCCATCAGGAATTCGGCCGCCGCGAACGCCGCCTCGCGGTGCGACGACGCCGTGACCACCAGCACGATGTCTTCGCCCGGCTCGATGCGGCCATAGCGATGAATGACGGTGACGCCGAGCAGCGGCCAGCGTTTCTCCGCTTCGGCCACGTGACGCGCGATCTCGGCTTCCGCCATGCCGGGATAATGCTCGAGATGCAGCGCCGCGATCGGCTCGTTCGCCTCGCTGCCGCGGCAAATGCCGGTGAAGGCGACGAGCGCGCCGATATCCGTGCGCCCACGTGTGAGCTTGCCGGCTTCAGCGGCGGCGTCAAACGGCTCGCGCTGCAAACGAACGGTTGCGGTCATGCCGCTAATGTACTCCCGCGGCGACCGGCGCGGGAGAGGCTAACCGCCGGTCATTGGGGGGAAAAAAGCGATTTCACCGGCATTGTTAATGGGCGTTTGCGGCTGCACATGGTTCCGGTCGATGGCGGCGCGGATCACCTTGGGATTGGCGAAGGCATGGGCATATTCCTCGCCGCGCGCCGACAGCCAGGTCATCAGTTCGCCCACCGTTTTGACGCTGGCCGGCACCTCGATGTCCTCTTCGGGAATCCCGACCCGCTCGCGCACCCAGGCGAAATAACGCAACTTCACAGGGACTTTTCCTTGCGCATGATCTTGTCCGAAAACCGGTTCCCACTTTTCGGGATCATGCGCTTAATCCTCGATCAAATAGCGCAGCCCCGCGCGCAGATAGTCCCAGCCGGTATAAAGCGTGAGTAGCGCCGACAGCCACAGCAGCGCCAGACCGAATGCGGTGAAATACGGCACGAACACATCGCCGGCCCTCCCGGCGAGCAGGAAACCGACCGCCACCATCTGTCCCGCCGTCTTCCATTTGGCGAGGCGCGTCACCGGCACGCTGACGCGCAGCTCGGCGAGGAACTCGCGCAGGCCCGACACCAGGATCTCGCGGCACAGAATGATGATCGCCGCCCACAGCGACCAGCCGCGGATGGTCCCGTCCGCCGCCAGCATCAGCAGGCATGAAGCTACCAGCAGCTTGTCGGCAATCGGATCGAGCATGCGCCCGAGCGTCGATTGCTGCTGCCACGCACGCGCGAAATAACCGTCAAGAATGTCGGTGACACCGGCGACGATGAAGATGACAACCGCCAGCCAGCGCAACCACAACCCGCCGCCGAGAAGTGCCTGCCAGTACAGGCACGCGACCACCGCCGGCACTGCCACGATACGTCCATAGGTCAGGAGATTCGGCAGCGCGAGCGGGCGCGACCGATACGGCTGGGTGCTCACGGAATTCATGGGCAAAAGCAATACCCCTCGCGTGGAGTCGTCAACCGCCAGAAGGTCGCGATCCCCGCTGATTACTGGATCGGCGGCCTCGGCAAACGACTTTTCCCGGGCTCCATGACGAAAGTTTGATCGAGCGAGTACCACTCGCCCGCCACATCCGCCGCCGGCGCCGGTCCGTCATGCCGTATATAGTTGCCGACCAGCGCACGGGTAACGCCGAACTGCACGTCAGTTTCCAGCCGCTCGTCGTCGTTGACATAGATTTGCGATATCAAAGTCTTGTAGCCTTGCCTGAAAATCAGAAAATGCAGGTGCGCGGGCCGGTAATTGTGCCGCTTGGTCGCGCGCACCAGATCGCCGACCGGACCGTCGATCGGGATCGGATAGCCGGCGGGTTTCACGCTGCGGAAACCGAAGTGCCCTTTCGCGTCGGTTATGAATTTGCCGCGCAGATTCATGTCGGCCTGCTTCGGGTCCTGCTGTTCGTAGAAGCCTTCCGGCGAGGAATGCCAGATATCGACTTCGGCGCCTTCGATCGGCTTGCCGCTTTGGTCTTTGACCCAGCAGTTCACGAACAACGCCGGCCCCGGCGTCGACGAGCGCACGATCGAGTCGCCGCTTTCGGTGCGCGGTGAATTCATGCGCCAGAAGGGCCCCAGCAAATTCGCGGTGGTTTCGGTCTGGCCGTTGTTGCCGTTGTTGAGCAGGCAGATCAGCGTGGAAAAGCCGAGCGAACCGGACATCAGCACGACTTCGTTGTGGTTGTCGGTGGTCTTCTGGCCGAGCGCGGTGATGTAGCCGACCGCCCTCTCGAACTCTTCCTCGGTGAGGTGAACATCGCGCGCGAAGGCATGCAGATGCTTGATCAGCGCGGCGAGAATTTCGCGCAGGCGCGGATCCGACACGTTCTTGAACGCATCGAGCACCGCATCGGTGACGTTTTCCTGCCGCTCAATGATCATTCCTGCTTCTCCACCTCGATCGTCATGGCCGGGCTTGTCCCGGCCATCCCGCTTAGAAAGGCACTGCGTCCCTAAGCGAGATGCCCGGCACAAGGCCGGGCATGACAAATTACTCAGCCCGCCTGCTCATGAAAGAACTCATATATCTTTCGGGCCGTCTCCGCATTAATTCCCGGCACCTGCGCGAGATCGGGCAGCGACGCCCGCTCGATCGCTTTCAGGGTGCCGAAATGGCGCAGCAGCGCGCGCTTGCGGGTGGGCCCAATCCCCGGAATTTCCTGCAAGCCGGCCTCGCGGATATCCTTCTTGCGGCGCGCGCGGTGCGAGCCGATGGCGAAGCGGTGCGCCTCGTCACGCAGCCGTTCGATGAAATAGAGAAGCGGATCGCGCGGCGGCAGCTTGAATGGGCTGCGGCCCGCCATGAAGAAAGTCTCGCGGCCGGCATCGCGGTCCGGCCCCTTGGCAATTGCGATCAACGGCACCTCATTGAGACCAAGCCCCGCGAGCGTCTCCTGCGCGGCGCGCAATTGCCCCTGCCCGCCGTCGATCAACACCAGATCGGGCCAGGGCTGCTCGTTTGCCTGCTCGTCGTGGCCGGGATCGCCGGTCTGCTCCGCCGCAATCGCTTCGTCGAATGTCGGCGGCTTGTGCTCCTCCATCAGCCGCTTGAACCGCCGCTGCAAGACTTCGCGCATCATGCCGTAGTCGTCGCCGGGCGTGAGATCGGTCGAGCGGATATTGAACTTGCGATACTGGTTTTTGCGGAAGCCCTCCGGCCCCGCGACGATCATGGCGCCGACCGGATTGCTGCCGGCGATGTGGCTGTTGTCGAACACCTCGATGCGGCGCGGCGGCCGCGGCAGCGCGAATGTCTCGCTCAACGCCTTGAGCAGTCTTTGCTGCGATGATGTGTCGGCAAGCTTGCGCGCCAGCGCCTCGCGCGCATTGGCGAGCGAATGCGCCACCAGTTCCTTGCGCTCGCCGCGTTGCGGCAAGCCGACTTCAACCTTGTGCCCGCTCTTGACGCACAAGGCGTCGGCGAGCAACGCGCGCTCCTCGAACTCATGCGACACCAGAATGAGCCGCGGCGGCGGCTTATCGTCGTAGAACTGCGCCAGAAACGCGCCCAGCACTTCGCCCGGCCCGAGCGAACGATCGGCCTTCGGAAAATACGCGCGGTTGCCCCAGTTCTGCCCGGTGCGGAAGAAGAACACCTCGACACAACTGAACCCGCCGTTCTGGTGCACGGCGAACACGTCGGCTTCCTCGAGGCTGCGCGGATTGATGCCCTGGTGCGACTGGATCGCCGACAGCGCCGCAAGGCGGTCGCGATAGATCGCCGCGCGCTCGAAGTCGGTCGCCGCCGAGACCTTGTCCATTTCCGCCGCCAGTTCCTGCTGCACGAGGCGGCTGCGGCCGGAGAGAAATTCGTTCGCCTCGCGCACCAGCTCGGTATAGCCGGCGAAATCGATCTCGCGCGTACACGGCGCCGAGCAGCGCTTGATCTGATAGAGCAGGCACGGCCGCGTGCGCGCCTCGAAAAACGAATCCGAGCAGGAGCGCAGCAGGAACGCGCGCTGCAACGCGTTGATGGTGCGGTTGACCGCACCGGCATTGGCGAAAGGCCCGTAATAGCGGCCCTGCCGCGAGCGCGCGCCGCGATGCTTGAGGATCTGTGGCGCCCAGTGATCCGACGTGATCAGAATGTAGGGAAACGACTTGTCGTCGCGCAGCAGCACGTTGAAGCGCGGGCGCAGCCGCTTGATCAGGTTGGCTTCCAGCAGCAGCGCTTCGGTTTCGGTCGCGGTGGTGACGAATTCCAGCGACGTGGTCGCGGCGATCATGCGCGCGATGCGGCTGTCGTGCCCGGTCGGCCGCGTATAGGAGACGACGCGCTTCCTGATGCTCTTCGCCTTGCCGACATAGAGCACGTCGCCTTTCGCGTCGATCATGCGATAGACGCCGGGCGCCTTGGGCGCGAGCTTGGCGTAGCGCGCGATCGCGGCGAGCCCGGACTTGAGCGTGCCAGGCGCCTGCGTAAGCTCCATCTCGGTTTCCGGTAGCGTCGATTCCTCGTCTTCCTCGACGAGCTCGGTGGCCGGATCGATGTCTTTTTTTATTCCGTTCATGAAACGCTCAAGTGGGACGGCGCGCGCCGCGGAACAATTCCGGCGCGGCCTCTCCCTTTATCGTAAATGCTTCCTCAGCAAACATAGTAAATGGAGCGCAAGTCGAGCGCGCGCAAATAACAGTTCTTTAGGGATAAGGACTGGAGCTTACTTCGCGATTCATAACCGCTTAACGTAAAGTACCCGATAAACCTTCCACTAAAAGTCGATCTTTGTCCCGCCTGGATGCGCATCGAACGCGCAATTTTTCCGCGGCAAAGCCGACGAAGGGGACGGGCCCCGCACGAAAGTATCGCGGGACCGAAGTCAAAGTGGAGGGTGTGATGAGGAAGACGATTTGCGCGGCGGCTGTCATGATGGCTGCCTCCGGCGCCGCAGTGGCAGCCGACTTTCCGCCTAATGCGCCGTATGCCCCGGTGGTCGCGCCCCGCTACTACAACTGGGTCGGAGCCTATGCCGGCGCCAACGTCGGCTATCAATGGGGCAACGTCACCAACAACCTGACCAATCCGAGCGGCCTCAATGGCGGCCTGCAGGCCGGCTACAACTGGCAGAACGGCCAGTTCGTGTTCGGCGGCGAGACCGACCTCCAGGTTACCGGCGCCGACGACACCTTCGCGCCCTACAAGTTCTCCAATCCCTGGTTCGGCACCCTGCGCGCTCGCGCCGGCGTGGCTTTCAACAACGTCCTGTTCTACGGCACCGCCGGCTTCGCCTATGGCGGGCTGAAGGGTGAAACCGCAGGCTTGACCGAGTCCAAGACCCACGTGGGTTGGGCGGGCGGCCTCGGCGTCGAAGTCGGCTTCAATCCGAACTGGTCGGCCAAGGTCGAATATCTCTACGTCGACCTGAGCAACCGGGCCTATTCGATCACCGGCGCCAACAACGGACTTGAATCGAACATGATCCGCTTCGGCGTGAACTACCACTTCTGAGCGCCTGCAACGTCTGCGTGGCTGGAGAGCCCCGGGCCTCGTGCCCGGGGTTTTCTTTTGGGCCTGGAACCGTATTCGCCCAGTGTTCTCGTTAAGACTTAAGTATTGCTTTACCATACTGAGGCATTCGGGTGCAGAAATTAGGGCGATATCGTGGCATTTGCCCGGCACAAATAAGATGAATACAACAACAACTTCATCGGCTTGTGTGGCTTTCCAGCACTAGACATGGATTTGTTTTCGAATACTTTGCCGCCTCATCAGTGCCTTGTGGGGCCGTTACTTGGAGGAGTGGTTATGAAGCGCGTGATTTTGGCGAGCGTCGGCGTGCTCGCGATGTTTGCAACAGTGGGCGTGGCTGGTGCAGCCGATCTTCCGCGCCGTGAGGCAATGCCGGCAAAGGCGATCCCGTATGTGGCGCCTTACACCTGGACCGGCTTCTACGTCGGTATCAACGGCGGCGGCGGTTGGGGCCGTTCCGCGTTCTCCGCTCCGTTCGGTTCGCCCGGCTTCGACGTGTCGGGCGCCATCGTCGGCGGCACGCTCGGTTATAACTGGCAGGCCGGCCCGGCCGTGTTCGGTATTGAGAGCGACCTCGACTGGAGCGACATCCGCGGCAGCCACGCTTGCGCCGGCACCACCTGCACGACCCGCAATCAGTGGCTGAGCACGGTTCGCGGCCGCCTCGGTTACGCGGCCAACCAGTTCATGCCGTACATCACCGGCGGTCTCGCGGTCGGCGACATCAAGTCGACGATCGCCGGCGTCGGCAGCTCGGACGACACCAAGGCTGGCTGGACCCTCGGCGGTGGCCTCGAGGCCAAAATCTCCGGCCCGTGGTCGGCGAAGATCGAATACCTCTACGTCGATCTCGGCCGCGGTACCAACGTCGCCGGCGGGGGCAGCTCGAACTCGAGCTTCCACACCAACCTCGTTCGCGGCGGCTTCAACTACAAGTTCTAAGCCCGCGCATACGATTGACGGAAAACCCCGGAGCCTCGGCTCCGGGGTTTTTTGTTGGCCCGCAAGCTTCCAAAACAGCCCGATGGAACAAAGCGTTGCTGCCCGGACACAGCTGCCCGCGATGTCGCCCGGGCAGGAACCGCCGCCCCTGATGCGAGTTGATCGCCCATCGGGGGACGGTGCTTTCGCAACCGTCCAGTCAGTTTTCAAAAGTGAGGTGCGTCATGAAGAAGTATCTTCGCGCTGGCGCGGCGGTGGCTGCGATGGCTGTGGGCCTGACGGCTGCGTCTGCGGCCGACATTCAGCGCCGGCAGGCCATGCCGGCCAAGGCGGTGCCCTACGTGGCGCCTGCCTATAACTGGACCGGCTTCTATGTCGGCATCAACGGCGGCGGCGGCTGGGGACGTTCAAGCGTCTCCGCGCCCTTTACCACCGGCGGATACGGTATCTCCGGCGGCCTGGTTGGCGGCACACTTGGCTACAACTGGCAAGTCGGCCAGGCGGTGTTCGGCCTCGAAGGCGACATCGACTGGAGCAACATCGGTGGCGCCCATGTCTGCGCCGGCACGTCGTGCTCGGTTCGCAATAATTGGCTCGGCACCGTGCGCGGCCGTCTCGGCTACGCGTTCGATCGCTTCCTGCCTTACGTCACCGGCGGCGCCGCGTTCGGCGACGTTCGGACCCGGGTGACCGGCGTCGGCAGCACCGACCCGACCAATGCCGGCTGGACGCTCGGCGGCGGCATCGAAGCGGCGATCGCCGGTCCGTGGACCGCGAAGATCGAATATCTTTACGTCGATCTCGGACATTCCAACGCGCCGCTCGCCGCCAACAGTAAGTTCACGACCAACATCGTGCGCGCGGGCGTCAACTACCGGTTCTAAGCGTGAGGACGTCTGAGTACATGTGAGTACGTCTGAGCAAGCAGGTAAACCTGAAAGCCCCCGGTGAACGCCGGGGGCTTTTTCTTGTTCAGAATTGTCCGTGCGAAATTTCAGGCCGCGATTTTTGTCTGCGCGAAGGCCGGCACTTGCGCGGCGAATTTATCGTGCCACGCGAGCAGGTGCGGATGGCCTTTGCGCCAGCCTCCCTCGAAACGCAGGTCGCCATAGCCGAGCACGCAGGCGAGCGTGATCTGACCGACGTCCGGCATCGCATCGAGTTTCGGCGGCGCGGCCTCAAGCGTCGCGAGCCCGCGCGCGACCTTGTCGGCCTGGCGCTGGACCCAGGAATCCACGCGCATGTTGTCCGGCCGGTAGCGTTTCTCATAAACCTGCAGCAGCAAGGCATCGAGCAGGCCGTCGCACAGCGCCTGCAAGCGCAAGGCCGCAAAGCGCGCGTCCGTGTCGCGCGGAACGATGCGGCCGCCGCCGGCGCGATGATCGAGATACTCGAGGATCACGGGCGAGTCGTAATAGGCCGTGCCGCCCTCGACGATCAGCGCCGGCACCTTGCCGAGCGGATTTTGCGTGCGGATAGGATCGGCCGCGTCGTTGAGATCGGTGTCGCGAACGTCGATCTCGCCATCGAGCTTGAGCAAGCCTGCGGCGATGCGCACCTTGCGGCCAAACGGAGAAGCGGGAGAAGAGCGAAGGATCATCATGACAAAACACGCCGCCTTGACGCCAAAGCGGGATCTGCACCCGTGGCTGCTGGAGTTACGAAAAATCCAAACGGGCAACCGTTGCCGGCGCCCGGGCCGCGATCAACCGGTGACCACCAGATTGACGGCCTTCGGGCCCTTGCCCTTCTTGTCGGGCTCAACATCGAAGCTGATGCGCTGCCCCTCGTTCAAGCCCTTGAGGCCCGCCTGCTCGACGGCGGTGATGTGCACGAACACGTCGCGCCCGCCATCGTCCGGCTTCACAAATCCGTAGCCTCTTTCACCGTTGAAGAACTTCACCACTCCGGTCTGCGCCATCTGGAAACACTCCTCTCCCCACAGATGCTCTGCCGCCAGCCCCACGGCACGGCGGCTCGGCCGGACATTCACAGTCGGGAAAGCGTCGGCCGCTCCCACGGCCTCAGTCACTCCGCCGGCCCCCACCGGAGGCGGAACGTCACTTGCCAATGATGAAACTAGACACCAAGCCAGCCCCTCTGGAAAGGGGCAGCGCGCTCAGTGGGCGCTCTCGCCGGCCAGCCAGTCGAGCCGGAAGCCACCTTTGTCGTTTTGCCCCAAGGTCTTGGCGAGCACCGGCAGCAGCGTGGAAAGTTCCGCTTCCAGCGTCCAGGGCGGGTTGACCAGGATCAGGCCGGAGCCGTTTAGCCGGCTTGGATCGGAGAGCGGAGCGACGGTGAGCTCCGCGCGCAGGACCTTGCCGATGCCGAGCCGGCGAATGCTTTTGGCGAGCGCGTCCGGTTCGGTGCGGCCCTTGATCGGATACCAGAGCGCGAAGATGCCGGTCGCCCATTTGCGGTGCGCTTCCGCGAGCCCGCGCGCGAGCCGCACGTAATCGCTGTCCTGTTCGAACGGCGGATCGACCAGCACGACGCCGCGCCGCTCCTTCGGCGGCACGTAAGCCGACAGCGCGGTCCAGCCGTCGATCTGCAAGATCTTTATGCGCGTGTCGCCACGCAATTGATTGGCGAGCGCGCGCGCCGCTTTCGGTTCGAGCTCGCAGGCGATCAGCCGGTCCTGCGGACGCAGCCATGCGCGCGCCAGCGCCGGCGAGCCGGGATAGGCTTTCAGGCGATCGCGCTCGTTGAGCGCATTGACGACGTCGAGATAAGGCTTGAGCAGCGCCGCGACTTTGTCCGGCAGCTTGGCGGCGAGCAACAGCGCGATGCCGTGTCGCCATTCGCCGCCGCGGCTCGCTTCGTCGCCGGAGAGATCGTAGAGGCCGGCGCCGGCATGGGTGTCGATCACGCGAAACGCCGCCGGCTTGCCGCGCAGATAATCGAGGATGCGGCAGAGCACGGCGTGCTTGAACACATCGGCGAAACTGCCGGCGTGAAAGGCGTGGCGATAATTCACGTTGCTAAAGTCCCGCTTCCGCTCTGTCAGTAGCAGCAGAAGCGGCGGTTATGCCAGACCGCGCGGACTGCCGCTTGAGCGGTCCGCGCGCGGCCCCTCAGGCGCCTAGTGCGATTGCAGGTTCTCGGCATCAGCCTCGCGCCCGCCACGCACCGGCGGCATCACAATGCTGTCGCGCTTGCAGGTGAGGCGCGCGACCTCGGCGCAATCTCGGAAACCGAAATCCTTGCCGAGGCACACGCGAATTTCGCGCAAGCGCGTGTTGTCGCAGGAAACTGCAAAGCCCGCGCGCGACAGGCCCGGATTGGCTTTCACGAACGCATCCTCGACCGCATCCGGCGTGACGGTGCGGGCGGTGGTTAGCGCCACGAATTCATCGGGGATCTTCACGGCCGCGCGCGCCTTGCGCACGGCGTCGAAATAGTCGCGCGCATTCATGCCCGAACAGGTCCCGTGCCGGTCCCATTCATGGAACACGAGATGCGGGCTCGGCATCAGCTCGAGCGCCGATGACACCGTGGAGCGGTCGAGACGCGGCGCCGGCACCTGACAATAGGACGGGTAGCCCTTCTCGTATTGCGGCCACAGGCCATGCACCACGAAGGCATAGGGCCGGGAGCCGCATTGCTGGTCGGGCGTTCGGCCCGACGCACGCTCGCGCTCGGAGGCGCAAAAGCTCGGCGACCACGACAGCGCCAGCACATAGAAGTCGAACTGGCCCGGCGTGTTCTGGCGCTGGCCGGTCCGGGATTGATTTTGGGCAAAGACAGCAGAGTGGAGACAGAGGATGACGAGAGTGGCGGCAAATGCAGCGGCAACGACGGCACGACGGAACATGGAACGCCTCCCTACGCGGAATTAACGTGGGAACTTTATCTCAAAAAAAGAATATATCAAGAACAAATTGAAAACAAAAAGAGGCCGAACCCGCGCTTATTCAGGGCCGCGCCATCTTGCAGCGGGGGTTATAGGCCATGTTGCGGTCGAGCCCGACAACGCACCACTCGACGCCCCAATCCATGCCGATCATGCCGGTGTCTTCGCCGATCCAGTAATAGACCGCGTGCTTGCGGCCATCGTTGACCAGCGCGGTGGCGCGGCAGAAGCGGCGCGGGATGCTGTTCTCGGCCCAGGACCGGTACGCGGTTTCGCGCACGCCTTCGAAACCCATGATCTGAAGATCCGAGTTCCAATACTGGCCTTCCTTTTGCGCGAAACGCGACGCGATGGTGCCGAGCCCGGCTTCACACGGCGGAAGAATGCCGTCGTAACGGGGACCGGTGAGATACACGCCCTTCTCGAGCCAGCTCGCGGCGCTGGCCGGCGCCATCGCCATCAGGCCCAGCACTGCGGCAAGCAACACATGTCGCACCAGCAATCCCAAACGGCGAAATCCGCACGACATGTTTTTTCTCCCGCGACCGGTTCCCGACTTTACCACAGCTTTTTCCCGTGCGCGCCGACTTGATCACAACTTTGCGCGGGTTCTGACTCGTGATGCTGCAATTGTCTCGTCATCATTTTGCGTGCGAGTCGGGACGGCGAGTTAAGATCGCGTGGCGTTGTGTTGCGCGGTCGCGTGTCATGCCCGATGCAGGAGGAGACGATGACCGCGGCAGTCAAGCCGCTGGAAACGGTCGAGCCGGCGTTTGGTCTCGAGGCGGCAGCGCGTTTGTTGAGTGAGGCGCTGTCACCGTGGGTCCAGGATCTTGGCCTGGTCATCGAAAAAGTAGAAGGCAACCGGCCGGCCGGCGCTCCGGATGATTGGCAACCTGGCGCGCTGGTTCGGCTGCCTTTTTCTCGCGTGATTTGCGGTCCTGATGGCATGATCGGCAGCCAGGCGCTGCTGGCGCTCGCCGATGTCGCCATGATGTTTGCGTGCGCGGCAGCCTGGGACGGTTTTCGCCCGATGACGCCAATCGATCAAACCACGCATTTCCTGCGGCCCGCGAGCTTCGACATCATCGCCAATGCGCGCGTGTCGCGGATCAGCCGGACGACGACATTCGGCCGCGTAACGCTATCGGGCGCGGCGGACCGCCGGCCGGTGGGAACAGTGTTGAGTGCCTATGCATTGCAGTGAACGGGGCAATCGGATGGAGCGGCGTTTGCTGACAGGTGCGGCCGTGGCTTGTGGCGTTCTGCTGTCGTCCTGCGCCGGGCCGGGCGTCACCAAGGGCAACGACACCGGCGGGATCATCGCGTGGTCGCCGGACGCGCGCGTCCATGCGCGCGGCATCGCCGGGCAACATTGCGCCGCCTACGGAAAAGTCGCGCGCATCACCGGCGTCGTTCCGGGTTACGGCAATTACATCAGCTTCTCGTGCCGCTTCGACCGGCGTTTCCGCGGATACGGATATTGAGCGGCTACGCCTTGAATTTTTCCGGCGTCTCGCGCCAGTCACCCAGCACCGCCTGAACCAGCGCCAGCGCCGCGACCGCCGCCGTGTCGGCGCGCAAAATGCGCGGGCCGAGCGCAAGCCGCACGATGTTCGGCTGCTTGATGAGCGCGGCGCGTTCGTCTTCCGAAAAACCACCCTCCGGGCCGATCAGCACAGCGACGGGCAACACCGCGCTCGTGGCACCCGCCGGCAGCAGCGCCGTCGCCGGCGAGCGCGCTTTCGTCAAAGCCGCGACCGGATCGGCGATCTCGGCATCCTCGTCGCAGAACACCAACAGCCGTTCCTCTTTGCGCGCCTTGAGCATCCTGGCGAAATCGACCGGCTCGGCGATTTCTGCCAATGTCAGGATTCCGCACTGCTGCGCGGCTTCGACGGCATTGGCGCGCATGCGCTCGGTATTCACGCGCGCCACTTGCGTGTGCTGCGTGATCACCGGCTGTAGCCGCGACGCGCCCATCTCGACCGCCTTCTGCACCATGTAGTCGAGCCGCGCGTGCTTGAGCGGCGCGAACAGCACGTGCAGATCGCGCGGCCGCGGCTGCGTGCGCGCACGCTCTCCCACGGAAACGCCGACCGTCTTCCGGCCGCCGGCGGCGAGGTTCGCCTGCCATTCGCCGTCCTTGCCGTTGAACAGCAGCACCGCATCGCCCTGCTTGAGCCGCAGCACGTTGCGCAGATAGTTCGCCTGATCGCGGTCGATCACGATCTCGGTTCCACCCTTCAGGGGGGTGTCGATATAGAGCCGGGGGGTGCGGAAATCGTAGCGGGCCATGGCGATAATCGGGCTGCTTGGCGTCCGGATTGGGGCCTATTACAACGAGAGCACTGTTGAGCTGCGGCTATTTACCCTGCCGCTTTCCCGACGTATTCGGCCGGTTGTTAATAAGCCACTTCGAGTCGTTCTGCCTGTATAATGCAGGCTGACCGGGAGGCCATACGAAATGAACTTGCGCCGGACGCTTGCCGTCGCCCTCATCACGACGCCCTGGCTTGCCGCGCCGGCGTTCGCGCAATTCCAGCCGGCGCAGCCGTTGCAGGCGCCGCCGCAACAGCAACCGCAGCAGCCGCCGTGCCTGAAGGATTTCATGGCGCTGCGCGACGACGCCGGCAAGAAGGCGAAAGCGATCCAGGAGGCGCAAAAGCGCAAAGCGAGCGTCTCGGAAGCCTGCAAGCTGCTGACCGTGTTCACCGTGGCGCAGGCGAAGATGCTCAAATATGCGCAGGAGAACGCCACTTGGTGCGGCATTCCTCCGCAGATCGTTCAGGAGATCGTCGCCGGCCATAAGGACGCCGACACGACGCGCGCGCGCGTCTGCAAGATCGCCGCCAACCCGCCGCGTCCCGCCGGTCCGAGCATCAGCGACATGCTCGGCGCATCTACCGTTCCCGACGCCAACAACATCAAGACCGGGCGCGGCACTTTCGACACGCTGACCGGCACGCCGCTCGGCGCAAAATGACTACGAGCGCCGGACGGGTCGCCGATTCCACCGGCAACTGGGTCGACAGCCTCGCTCCCGCGTTCGCCCGTCCTTATCTCCGCCTCGCGCGCCTCGATCGTCCGATCGGCTCATGGCTGTTGCTGCTGCCGTGCTGGTGGTCAGCGGGATTGGCCGCCGTCAAGGCCGACCATCTGCCGAGCCTCTGGCACATCGTGCTGTTCTTCATCGGCGCCTTCGCCATGCGCGGCGCCGGCTGCACCTGGAACGATCTGGTCGACCGCGATCTCGACACCAAGGTCGAGCGCACGCGCTCGCGGCCGATCCCGTCCGGCCAGGTGACGGTCACGCAAGCCGCCGTGTTCATGGCGTTACAGGCGCTGATCGGGCTGCTGGTGTTGATCCAGTTCAACCGCTTCACCATCGCCACCGGATTCGTTTCGCTGCTGGTGGTCGCGATCTACCCGTTCATGAAGCGGATCACCCATTGGCCGCAGATCGTGCTCGGCCTCGCGTTCTCATGGGGCGCGCTGATGGGCTGGCCCGCCGCCTTCGGCCGCCTCGATTGGCCGGCCTTCATTCTTTATGCCGGATCGATCGCGTGGGTAATCGGCTACGACACCATCTACGCGCATCAGGATCGCGAGGACGATCTGCTGATCGGTATCAAGTCGACCGCGCTCTTGTTCGGCGAGCGCACGCGGCCGATGCTGGCGGCGTTTTATGCGATCGCGGTGGTGCTGATCGGCATCGCCGGATTCATGGTAGGCGGCCAGTTGATCTTCACGCTCGGGTTGATCGCGTTCGCGGCGCATCTGGCGTGGCAGGTCGTGCGCCTCGACGTCAGCGATCCCGCGCACTGCCTGATGGTATTCAAGTCGAACCGCGATGCCGGCCTGATCCTGTTCGTTGCGCTGGTGCTGGAGTCGGTATTCTGAGTTCGGCCGGCGGCTACGGGATCGTGGTTTCGCGGTCTCTCACGGTATCGGCGCGCACCGCGTGCGATGTGTGATCGATCGAGCCAGTCACGTCGTCGCCCTCCGCGACATAACCGTCCTGCCCCGGAATGGCGACCGGCGCCTTGTCATGCTCGCCCGACGCAATCGAGCCGGTATAGGCAGGCCCGTGATGCTGGGCGTAATGCGAGCGCGCCTGCGCGGCGGCAACTTCGCCGGAGATGGCGTTCGGCCGGCACGGATGCCGTCCGCTCGAACGCCGCATAAGATCAACGTGGATGTGATTGTAGTGATAGACGTTGTAGCCGGGCGCCAGCACGGTCGTGAACATGTCGCAGGCGGACAACTGCACGTCGTGCAGGAAGCCCTGCTCTTCCGGCGAGCCGCGCCAGCCGTTCTGCACAGTGATCTTGCGGCCGTCGGCAAGCGTGAAGCCGGCGATGTCGAGGGCGTTGCCGAAGGCGTGCTCGGAGATCGTCGAGGTGCCGGAACCGACCATCTCGCGGCATGAATAGGACGATATCTGCTTGATCTCGGTGACCGGCGAGCCGAACCACTTCATCGCGGCCGGCTGCACGCCCTGCGCCACCCAGCGGTCGAGCGCGGAAACCAACGGACACGCCAGTGTTGCCGGCGGCGTCACCGCCGCCATCGCATTCGAGGCGACCGGCACGCGCTGCGGGCCGAGCGTGGGCGGCGCGGTCTGCGGCGCGTTCGGATAATTCGGCGCGTTATAGGCTGGCTGCGTGCGCGGATAAGACGGCTCCGATTGCCGCCGTTGCGGCAGGATCGCGTCGTCCGGAATATCGTCGGCGCGCGCCGGCTGCTGTTGCTGCTGCGGCTGATAGCGCGGCGGATTGTAGGCCGGCCGCGTCTCCGGATAGGACGGCTGCGGCGTCTGATAAGCAGGTTGCGTCTGCGGGTAAGACTGGCGCGGCGGCTGATAGGCCGGCTGCTGCTGCGGATAACTTTGCTGCGGATAGACCTTCTGTTGCGGATAGTTGGGCGCGACCAAGCGACCGTCCGGCATTTCGACCACATCGTCATCGTCGTCCGGAGCCGGAAGGGCCGCGCCGCGCGGGGCGCTGCCTGGCGGATCGAGCGACATCGGCGCGCCGGGCTGATAAGGCGGCGCGTAATTGGCGGGGCCCATCGGCCGCGTTTCCACCGGCGGCGTATAGCGCGGCTGGTTGATCGGCCATTGCGGCATCTGGCTTCCAGCATTCGGGATCGAGCCGGGCGGGCGTATTTCGTCGCCATAGCCCATCGCCACCGACGCCTCGCCCAGCGCCGCCACCTTGAGCGGGAAATCGGCGCCGCACATGCCGGGGCCTTCGATCGGCGACATCTTGACGACGCCGCTGCCGACTTTGACCTCGCCGGATTTCAGGCAGGAGATTTCGGCCTCGTGCCGCCAGGACTCACGCTCGCCAAATTGCATGTAGCCGCGGCCGCAGCCGGCCAGCGCCACCAGCACGCCAGTACTGACAATCCCGAACGCAATGCCACCACGCCTCATGCTCCCGAAAATGCGAGGTATTTCTTTAACGGGGCATCAATGCTGGCGGTGTGCGAATTCGTTAAGGATAAGAAATCGTTTCGCGCAGCCTTGATCGGTTCTCCGCTTTCGGCTCACATCGCCGCCGCGGGCGGCGGGGAGAAAGGCACATGGAAGGCAAGGCGCGGTTTATTTTCCCGATCCTCATCAGCGCGCTGATCGTGTTCGTGGTGAGCGCCGTCGTCACCTTCAGCAATATCGGTTTGCGCGCCGACTTCGTGCCGCGTTGGCTTAAGGCCTTCATCACCGGCTGGCCGTTCGCCGCCGTGCTCGCGTTCGTCGCGGTGCCTTATGTCGCGCGATTGACGCAAGCGATCGTGCGATTACTCGAGGGGCCGATCTGATTGTTCATGCAAATTCAGGTAGCTCGCCGACCTTTTGATTCAAACACTGCCGGTTTGACGCCGATTGTCAGGAAAACGTTGCGAAAATCGACTCGCAAATAAATTTTGCACCGCCGCTTTTTTCCGTGTGCCATAATTTATTGCCGCGCGATCAGCCTCTTGGCTGTCGTCATGCTTGCAGCGCATGACGCCCTGCGCGGCTTTTCGCGGTGCAGCGTGTATCTTTCTTCGGGACGCCGACGTTTTCTGCTAAGTCTCGCTTCACACATCTCGACGAGGGAGGCACATGCCGTGGACCTTGCCTTGAAGCTGAATGTGCTGGCTGTGTGCGCTGTGTTTGTTTTCGTCGGCGCCATTTTGCTGGGTGCGTTCTGAGTTCACGAGGCCGACGACGACGCCAACAACAAATCCCGGGCTAACCTGGGGAAATGAATCAGGAGCACCGGAGAGGAAATTCTCTCCGGTGTTTTTGTTTTTGCGATTTGCTTCGTCCGGCCGAACAGAAAATTTGGCCGTCGTCCCCGCGAAGGCGGGGACCTATATCCCCTGTCCGTCCGTATCGTGAGTGCCGGAGTTATGGGTCCCGGCTCACGCTCGCTATCGCCCGCTTGGCCGGGACGACAGACCACAAACTTACGCTGCCGCGGTGCGCGTTGCGGCCGAATCGTAATTGAGGATCGGCGCCAACCAGCGCTCGCACTCCGCAATCGTCCAGTCTTTTCGCCGCGCATAGTCCTCGATCTGGTCGCGCTCGATGCGGCCGACGCCGAAGTAATGACTTTCGGGGTGGCTGAAATAAAGGCCGCACACGGACGCGCCCGGCCACATCGCGAAGCTCTCGGTCAGCTTCACGCCGACACGCTCGGCATCAAGCAATTTGAACAGCGTCGCCTTCTCGGTGTGATCCGGCTGCGCCGGATAACCGGGCGCCGGGCGGATGCCGCGGTATTTCTCGCCGATCAGATCGGCATTCGACAGCGTCTCGCCAGCCTCGAAACCCCAGAATTCCTTGCGCACGCGCTGATGCAGATGCTCGGCGAAAGCTTCCGCCAGACGATCCGCCAGCGCCTTGGTCATGATCGACGAATAATCGTCGTTGGCGAGCTTGAAACGGTCGGCGATCTCGTCCTCGCCGATGCCCGCCGTCACCGTGAAGGCGCCGATATAATCCGCAAGGCTGCTGTCGCGCGGCGCGACGAAATCGGCGAGCGCCGTGTTGGTGCGCCCTTCCCGCTTCGACAATTGCTGGCGCAGCGAATGCAGCACCGCGATCGGCTTGTCGCGCGCTTCGTCCGCGAACACCAGCACGTCGTCGCCTTGCGCCTGCGCCGGCCAGAAGCCGCACACCGCGGCGGCCTTGAACCATTTCTCCTCGACGATGCGCTTGAGCATCGCCTGCGCGTCGTCGAACAGGTTGCGCGCGGCCGGCCCGTATTTCTCGTCGGTGAGGATCGCCGGATATTTGCCGTTGAGCTCCCAGGTCGAGAAAAACGGCGTCCAGTCGATGTAATCGATCAGCTCCGCGACCGGATAATCCTTCAGCACCCTGGTCCCGATAAATGTCGGCTTTGGCGGCACGTAGGCGCCGCCCGACCAGTCAAGCTTCGGCGCATTCGCCCGCGCCGCCGCGAGCGGCAGCCGCGACTTGTCGTCCTGCGCGCGCGCATGCGCGGCGGCGATCTTGGTGTATTCGCCGCGCACCTGCGCCACGTAACCGGGCCGCCCTTCCGCCGACATCAGCGCCTGCGCCACGCCGACCGCGCGGCTGGCGTCGTTCACGTAAACCGTCTGCCCGCGCCGGTAATTCGGATGGATCTTCACCGCGGTGTGCACGCGGCTGGTGGTCGCACCGCCGATCATCAGCGGCAGCTCGAAGCCCTGCCGCTCCATCTCGGCCGCGACGTGGCACATCTCGTCGAGCGACGGCGTGATCAATCCCGACAGGCCGATGATGTCGGCCTTTTCGGCGATCGCCGTTTCCAGGATCTTCGCCGCCGGCACCATGACGCCGAGATCGATGACTTCGTAATTGTTGCACTGGAGCACGACGCCGACGATGTTCTTGCCGATGTCGTGGACGTCGCCCTTCACCGTCGCCATCACGATCTTGCCGTTGCCGCTGCTCCGCGTGCCGCCGCGCTCGGCCTTGTCCTTTTCCATGTACGGCATCAGATAGGCGACCGCCTGCTTCATCACCCGTGCAGACTTCACCACCTGCGGCAAAAACATTTTGCCGGAGCCGAACAGGTCACCGACGATGTTCATGCCGTCCATCAGCGGTCCCTCAATCACCTCGAGCGGGCGCTTGGCGTTCTTGCGCGCCTCCTCGGTATCGGCCTCGATGAACTCGGTGATGCCGTGCACCAGCGCGTGCGCCAGCCGGTGCTCCACCGGCCGCCCGCGCCAGGCGAGATCGACTTCCTTCGCCTCCTGCCCGGCGCCGCGGAATTTGTCCGCCAGCGCCAGCAGGCGCTCGGCCGCCTCGGGCCGGCGGTTGAGCACGACGTCCTCGCAAGCCTCGCGCAATTCCGGATCGAGGTCGTCATAGACCGCCATCTGCCCGGCATTGACGATGCCCATGTCCATACCGGCATGGATCGCGTGATAGAGGAACACCGAGTGCATCGCCTCGCGCACGCGCTCGTTGCCGCGGAACGAGAACGAGAGATTGGAGACGCCGCCGGAAATGTGCACAAGCGGCAGCTCCTTGCGGATCGCACGCGCCGCCTCGATGAAGGCGACGCCGTAGCCGTTGTGCTCCTCCATGCCGGTGGCGATGGCGAAGATGTTCGGATCGAAAATGATGTCTTCCGGCGGGAAGCCGACCTTGTTCACCAGGATGTCGTAGGCGCGTTTCGAGATCGCGATCTTGCGCTCGAGCGTGTCGGCTTGGCCTTTCTCGTCGAACGCCATCACCACCACCGCGGCGCCGTAGCGGCGCACCGTGCGCGCGTGATTAATGAAGGCCTCCTCGCCTTCCTTCAGCGAGATCGAATTGACCACCGATTTGCCTTGCAGGCATTTCAGCCCGGCCTCGATCACCGAGAACTTCGAGGAGTCGGCCATCACCGGCACCCGCGCGATGTCCGGTTCGGCCGCGATCAGATTAAGGAACGTGGTCATCGCCTGCTCGG
>JBAUHH010000218.1:0-8803 GCA_049680165.1 Pseudolabrys sp. | reverse complement strand
GGCATAAATACTGTGCAGCCGGAACCTGTCTTCGACATCGCCCATCTCGGCCACCTCGAAATGCTGACGCCGAAGTTCGACGAAAGCGCGCGCTTCTTCATCGACGTCATGGGCATGACGCAGAGCGGAGAAAAAGGCGGCAGCATCTACCTGCGCGGCTATGACGACTACGAGCGCTATTCCCTCAAGCTCACGCCCGCCAAGACCACCGGCATGGCCCACGTCGCTTATCGCACGCGCTCGCCGCAGGCGCTCGAACGACGCGCCGTCGCGCTCAAAGGATCGGGCTTCGATGTCGGATGGACCGATGGCGATCTAGGTCACGGCAAGACATTTGTCTGCAAGGACCCCGACGGCCACGTCATCGAGCTTTACTACGACACCGAATGGTACGAGGCGCCGGCCGCGCTCAAGCCGTCATTGAAAAATCAGGCGCAGCGCTTCCCTGCCCGCGGCTGCAACGTGCGCCGGCTCGATCACTGGAACGGGCTTGCCGCCGACATCACCGCCTGCCGCGAATTTTTCGAGAAATATCTCGGCTTCCGCCTCACCGAGCGCATCGTGCTCAACGACGGCAGCGAGGCCGGCATCTGGATGACCGCCACCAACAAATCGTACGACTTCGCCTACACGCGCGATCACACCGGCGCGAAAGGCCGCTTTCACCATGTCACCTACGCGCTCAATTCGCGCGAGGAAGTGTTGCTTGCCGCCGATATCTTTCTTGAGAACGGCATCTATATCGAGACCGGCCCGCATAAACACGCCGTCCAGCAGACGTTCTTTCTCTACGTCTACGAGCCGGGCGGAAATCGCGTCGAAGTTGCGAATGCCGGCGCCCGGCTGGTGCTGGCGCCCGACTGGAAGCCGATCACGTGGACCGAAGACGAGCGCAAGAAGGGCCAGGCGTGGGGCCTGAAAACCATCGAGTCGTTCCATACCCACGGCATGCCGCCGGTGGAGCACAAGTAGATCGCGGAGCGAATTCCGTGAGCGCCTCCTCAATTCCAACCACGAAACTTCCCTCCGGGCGGACTATTCCGACCTTCGGCCTCGGCACCTGGCGCATGGGCGAGAATGCGCGCAAACGGCGCGATGAAGTCGACGCGCTGCGCCACGGTCTGGACCTCGGCATTACGCTGATCGACACCGCCGAGATGTACGGCGATGGCGAAGCCGAGGGCATCGTCGCCGATGCGGTCGGTAACGACCGCGACAAGGTATTCATCGTCAGCAAGGTGTTGCCGGAAAACGCCACCAGACGGGGGACGATTGCCGCCTGCGAACGCAGCCTCAAGCGGCTCAAGACCGGCCGGATCGATCTTTATCTGCTGCATTGGCGTGGCAGCCCGCCGCTTGAGGAAACACTCGAAGCTTTCAGCGCCTTGCGCAGGGCCGGCAAGATTCTCGATTGGGGCGTGAGCAATTTCGACATGGCGGACATGAAGAAGCTAGCCGAGCTTTCGCCCGGGGAAGAACCCGCCACCAATCAGGTGCTCTACAATCTCACCCGCCGCGGGATCGAATTCGACCTCATGCCATGGTGCCGCAAGCGCGGCGTTCCGGTCATGGCCTATTCACCGATCGAACAAGGCCGAATGCTCGGCCATCCTGCGCTGCGCGCGGTCGGCGAGCGTCTTGGCACGACGCCGGCGCAGATCGCGCTCGCCTGGCTGCTGCGGCAGAACGGCGCGATCGTCATTCCGAAAGCCGGCAGTCGCACGCATGTCGAAGAGGATATCGCAGCGCTCGATGTGAAACTCGAGCGCGACGATCTCGCCGCGCTCGACCGCGCCTTTCCGCCGCCGAGCAAGGCCAAGCCGCTCGACATGCTGTAGAAGGCCGTTCGCGATTTGAGGTAGAAAGACCTTCATGACCAGCCGCAATACACCCAGCGTCTCATTCATCGGTTTCGGCGAAGCAGGACAGGCGATCGCCTCGGGCTTGCGCGAGAGCGGCGTCGACCACATTGTCGCCTGGGACATTCTGTTCCCGGACAGCGCAGGCGCGCGGCAGCGCGAGGCCGGCGAAAAGATCGGTGTGCGGCTCGCGACGTCCGCGGCGGACGCGGTGCGCGACGCCGACCTGATCGTCGCGGCGGTGACCGCGGCGTCGAGCACGGAAGCCGCGCAATCGGTGGCGCCGCATCTCGTGAAAGTCCCCTACTACCTCGACATCAATTCGGTTTCGCCCGGCCGCAAGCAGAACAACGCCAAGCTGCTCGGATCGGCGGCGCGCTATGTCGATGTCGCGGTGATCGCCGCGATCCACCCGGCGCGCCACCGCACGCCGATGCTGCTCGCCGGTCCGCACGCCGAGCCGATTGTGCCGCTGCTGCGCGAACTGGAGATGCAGGTCTCGGTGGTCCAAGGCGATGTCGGCGCGGCCGCCGCGATCAAGATGATCCGCAGTGTTATGATCAAGGGCATCGAGGCGCTCACGCTCGAATGTTTCCTCGCAGCGGCGCGCGCCGGCGTGCTCGAAGACGTCACCGCTTCGCTCAAGAACAATTATCCCGGGCTCGATTGGGCGAAGGTCACCGAATACAACCTGGAGCGGATGGCAAGCCACGGTGCGCGGCGTGCGGCCGAGATGGAAGAATCCGCCTTGACCTTGCGCGAGCTCGGCCTCGATCCGCTTATGGTCGAAGCTACCGTCGAGCGCCAGCGCGCCATGGGCAAGATCGGGAAGCAGGACAAGGTACGCCGCTCGCTCACGGAAGGCCGCGCCGCCATGCTCAAGGCCATCAGCGCGGCCGCGAAAGACCACAGCTAACGGCAGATCGCGAACTTACGCCGCCGTCGCGTCGGCTTCGCCACACCTGCCGGGAAAATCGAATTCTGAACGTCCGTTAAGCGTAAAGTTCTTGTATTTTTATTGGCCGCCCCTTCTACTGTTCCGGCGTTATTTTTCGGAGGAACCGTCGATGAAAACTCAACTACAAAAGACAGGCTACGCCGTAATCGTAGCTGCCGTTGCCGCCGCGTTTATGCTCGGCAGCGCCGGCACCAGCGAAGCGGCCAAGAAGAAAGCAGCGGCGAAGCCCGCTCCCGTGCAGCAGACCGAAGTCATGTGCCTCGGACCCCAGACGCCGGTGTGCGGCACGAAGGGTGGCATGAAATTCACCTATGCCAACTCCTGCTTCGCCGCGAAAGACGGCGCCAAGGTTTCGTCCAGCAAGGCCTGCGCCGGCGCGAAGAGCGGCGGCAAGAAGATGGCCAAGGCGTCGAAGCCCGCGAAGAAATCGTCAAAGAAAAAGATGTAAGCGCGACGCTTCCCTACTTGGAATCAAACGGGCCGCTGCCGTGCAGCGGCCCGTTCTGTTTTGATGTGCGCCGATTATTTGCGCGGCGGAATCTGCAGAAGCTCGGTAATCTGATCCTTGGTCAGGGGCTTCTCCAGGAATTTCAGCTTCACCGCATCGCGGATCGCGCCGTCGAGATCGGCGAACTTGTCGGTTTGCAGTGTCTCTTTCGGCTGGAATTTTTCCATCGATTGCTTGAGCAGATCGACGGGCAAATGCATCTTCTGGGAATACATTTCGACCGCTTTCGGGTCGGAATACATCCAGTCCACTGATTCACGATAGGCCTGCATGAAGCGCATGATCGCATCATGCTTGGTCTTGAGCGAATTGGCGTTCACGATCAGGGTACGCACCGTCTGCCCGCGCAGTGAAGGCACGTCACTGCCGTGCGCGACGATGCGGATCTTGCCTTCCTTGAGCTCCTTCAAGCCGAACGGCGGGGCAGCCCAGCCGATGTCGATTTGGCCGGACATCACCGCGGTGAGTGTCGCGGCCGGGCCGCCTGTCGCGGTCGGCTTGGCCTTGGCGCCGAGCTCGTTGACGAACGCAACGACGATGTTGTTCGAGCTCGATCCGTTGGTCGAGTAAGCGATCGTATTTTCCGGCGTGGCGTCCTTCAGGCTTTTAAGCTTCGAGTCGGCCTTGACGTACCAATAGAGGTCGCCGGTGCCAGTGAAGGCCGGCGCAAGGATGCGCACCGGCGCGCCCTTCGAGAACGCACGCATGACGCCGGCCGCGCCCACGCCCGCCCCGATGTCAGCCGAGCCTGAGATCACCGCCTGGATGGTCTCGCCGGCGCCTTGCGTGCCGACATTCTCCAGCACGAGATTGTGTTTCTTGAAGATGCCGGCATCCTGGCCGAGCGTCGGCGCCTGATTTTCCCAATTGTTGATCTGGCCGATCGCCACCTTGAGATGATCCTGAGCCGCGGCGGGCGCAATCGCGAGCGCAAGCGGGGCGACGAGCCCTACTGCGCACAGAACGGTTTTGATATGCCTCATGTCATTTCCTCCCTATGCATTTTCTGTTCGTTTCCCTGCGCCCCCGGATGGCTCATTCAACACCGTTACCGGCCCGCTGGGGAAGCCCGAATCACCGGCGCCGCTTGGCTTTCCGGCGCGCCTTTGTCGGTCGCTTCGGGGCGTTGCCGGTCCCTGCCGCCGGCGCGTCCGCCTTGGCGATCTGCGCCGACCAGTATTCCCACGATCGTGTGAGCCCCGTCGTCTTGCCGGTGATCTGGCCGGCCAATTCCGTCTCGCCCACGGAGAGCGAGGCGACCTTGCCAATGCTCATGGCGCGCACCTGAAACTCGGCATTTCGGCACGATTGGATCGAGCGATAGACGCAATCGGGCACGCTGCTGCCGACGACGGTGACCCCGTGCCGCCGCATGAGCACCATCGAATGGCGCCCGAGCGCGCGCGCGAGCGAGGCGCCCTCCTCGGGTTTGACCACCAGTAGCATGGTGTCGCCAAACTCGTCGTGCTGGTCCCAATAGGGCGGCTTGATGCCGCCGACGGCGCCGAGATGGAAAACCGGCACATAGTCGGTGCCGGTCGCAAGCAGCGGCATGAACGCCGGCGAGTGATGGTGGCAGATCGACATCACGTCCGGCCGGGCCTTGTAGATTTCGCCGTGGATCACGCGCTCGGAAAATTGCGTGTGGTTGTGCGGGCGCACCGGCTGAGAATCGAGGTCGTATTCAATCAAGCGTTCTACCGTCACCATGTCAGGCGCGCTCGATCGCGACAGGAAATATCGGTTCGGGTTGCCGGGATGGCGCATGCTGACATGCCCGAACGTGTCGAGCACGCCTTCATGGGCGGCGATCTTATTGGCGAGTGCAAGCTCTTGGCGGGCCTCATCGAGCGCATTGGACACGGGTATTTCCTCATTCAATATGTTGGTTGCGGTGTTTCGCATTATAGGACATCGACCGAGGCCGGCCAGCCATGACAACGCTTGACAGGATGAAGCCAGTGGGGAGGCTTCATCCATGGCCGGTTCTGCGCAAATCGTCATCGATGGCGTCAGCCACCTCTATCGCCCGCCGCGCGGCCGCGCCGTGCTGGCGCTAGAGGACGTGGCGCTCGAAGTCCAGAACCGCGAATTCGTCGCGCTGCTCGGGCCGTCCGGCTGCGGCAAGTCCACGCTGCTCTATCTGATCGGCGGATTTCTGCCGACCGAGACCGGCACCATTCTAGTCGACGGCAATCCGGTCGCGGGGCCCGGTCCCGATCGCGGCATCGTGTTTCAGCACTTCGCGCTGTTTCCGTGGAAGACCGTGCGTGGCAACATCCTTTACGGGCTCGAACGGCAGGGCATGCCGAAAGACGAGCGCGAGAAACGCGCGCAGGATTTCATCGAGCTCGTCGGCCTGTCCGGTTTTGAGGACAGCTATCCCTCGCAATTATCCGGCGGCATGAAGCAGCGCACCGCAATCGCGCGCACGCTCGCCTTCGATCCGAAAATCCTGTTGATGGACGAACCATTCGGCGCGCTCGATGCGCAAACCCGCGGGCTCATGCAGAGCGAATTGCTCGGCATCTGGCAGCGCACGCCCAAGACCGTGATCTTCGTCACCCACGACGTGCAGGAGGCGGTCTATCTCGCCGACCGCGTCGCGGTGATGTCTGCGCGGCCGGGCCGCATCAAGACCATCGTCGACACCAAGTTCGACAAGAACGGCGCCGACATTTTCAAGAACAAAGGTTTCATCGAAAAAGTCGACGAGATATGGAATCTGGTGAAGGAGGAGGCGATCAAGGCACAAGGTGTGCGCAAGGATCCCGCGCCATGATGCGCGCGCTCTGGCGATACTCCCCGCTGCTGTTGCTCGCCATCGCATGGCAGATCGTCGCGTATTTCGCACTGGTGTCGAGTTCCGCGCTGCCGCCGCTCTCCGACGTGATCAAAGCCTGGATCGACCTGATCCGCGACGGTGAACTCGTCAGCAACAGCGCGTCATCACTTTATCGCGCCGGCGCAGGGTTGCTGCTTTCCGTCATCGTCGGGACGCTGCTCGGCATCGGCATGGCATGGTGGAAGCCGGTGAACGTGCTGCTCGCACCGATCGTCGAAATCTTCTACCCCTTGCCGAAATCGGCACTCATCCCCGTGACCGTGATCTGGCTCGGCTTCGGCGACGGCTCAAAGATTTTGCTGATCTTCCTTGGCTGCATGCTGCCCGTGACGCTCGGCGCCTTCAACGGCGCGCGGTCGAGCGAGCAGGCGCTAGTGTGGTCGGCACGCAGCATGGGCGCAAATCAATTGCGCATGTTGTGGGACGTAGTGGTGCCGAGCGCGCTGCCCGAACTGCTCAACGGTATCCGCACGGCGATCGCGCTGTCGTTCATTTTGCTGGTGTCGTCGGAACTGATCGCGGCGCAGCGCGGGTTCGGCTACCTGATCGGTTTCCTCGGCGCCAATGGCACCTATGACGCGATGTATGCGGTGGTGTTCACGGTCGCATTCCTCGGCTTTGCCGCCGACCGTATCTTTCTTCTGTTCGTGCAACGGATGCTGTCATGGCGGCAGTAGATCATCACCGCCCCGGCGGCCCGAACCGTTTCATGGCGCCGCCCGAACTTCCGGCAATGAAGGCGCTGCGCACGGTATTCTGGCTGGGCGCGCGGGTGTTCTCGGTGGCGCTGCTGGCCGCCGGCTGGGAAGTGCTGGCGCGTAGTGGCGCGGTGACGCACTTCCAGTTGCCGGCGCTGAGCGAAGTGCTGGTGCGCGTGTGGACCGAAGCAGTGTCCGGCGACCTCGCGATCAACACCGGCCTCACCCTTTATCGCGCGTTGGCCGGCTTTGCGATTGCCGCCGTCGGCGGTGTCGTGCTGGGCATGGCTATGTCACGTTTCGCGCTCGCGCGCTGGTTCTTCGATCCGATCATCTCGGTCGGTTTTCCCATGCCGAAGATCGCCTTCCTGCCCGTGGTGATGCTGTGGCTTGGCGTATTCGACGTGTCCAAGATCACGATGATCGTGTTTGACGCGATTTTCCCGGTAGTGGCGGCGACCATCATCGCCATTGAAGGCGTCGAACGAGAACTGATCTGGTCGGCGCGCAACATGGGCGCAGGCGAGCGGGAGATGCTGTGGCAGATCGTGCTGCCGGCGGCATCGCCGCAGATCATGACCGGCTTGCAGGTGGCGCTGCCGTTATCGCTGATCGTCGCGGTCGTCACCGAAATGCTGATGGGCGGCTACGGCCTCGGCGGCGCGATGATGACGGCCTCGCGCTTCGCCAATTCGACCGGCGTATTCGCCGGCATCGTCGAGATCGCCGCCGTTGGTTACGTCATGGTCAAAGCCATGGCGCTGATCCGCCGGCGGCTTCTCGTTTGGCATCAGGAAACGGCGGAACGCGCCGGCGGCTGAATTTCTCGTTCCGCCGCCTCTGGATTCCGGTTCGCAGGCCTTCGCCTGCGCCCCCGGAATGACGGAACGGTGTACCGTATCGCGGCAAAAAGCTCGCTTCGGTTAGCTTGCCAAAATCAGTTGGAGGTCCGACAATCTTTCGTTCGCGCTGCAAAGCTTGCGGGTGAAACACGCGAGCGCGGCGAAACTGGGAGGACAAAATGCGCTTTCTGAAACTCGCGCTGGCTGGCGTGTGTGCGCTTGGCCTTTTGGGTGCCGGTTCCGCGCGCAGCGCCGAGCCGGTAAAAATCCGCATGTCCTGGGTGGCGCCCCTCGCCAACTGGGGGTCGATCGTTCTGTACAAGAAAGATTTGATGACGCATCTCGGCAAGTCCTACACGCTCGAGAGCGTTCATTTCAACGGCACGCCGCCGATGATCACGGCAATCGCCAACAATGAGCTGGAAGTGGCGAGCCTCGCCTACTCCTCGCTCGCCATCGCGATCGACAATGCCGGGCTCGACGACCTGCGTGTGATTGCCGACGAATTCCAGGACGGGGTGCCGGGCTATTTCACCGAGCAGTATTACGTCCGCAAAGACAGCGGTATCGACACGGTCGAGCAGCTTAAAGGCAAGGTCGTCGCCACCAATGCCGGTGGCAGCGCCGTCGATGTCGCCATCCGCGCCATGCTGAAAAAGCACGGCCTCGAGGATAAGCGCGACTACACCACCATCGAGGCGCCTTTGCCGACCATGCCCGCCGTGCTCCTTGAGAAAAAGGCGGATCTCGTTCCCGCGGTGCTCCCCTTCGCGCTCAATCCGAAACTGAAGGAAGGCGGAAAGGTGCTCTTCACCCAGGATCAGGCCCTGGGCAAGACCGAGATGATCGTGTTCGCAGTTCGCAAATCGTTCATCGACAAGAACCGCGCCGCCCTCGTCGACTACATGGAAGACCTGCTGCGCGTCGTGAAATGGTACATCGATCCGAAAAACCACGATGCCGCAGCTGAGATCGCTTCCAAGCTGACCAAGGCGCCGAAAGAGCGATTCGGCTGGTTGTTCACCAAGCAGGACAACTACCGCGATCCCAACATGCTGCCCGACCTCGAGGCCTTGCAGCACAACGTCGACAC
>JBAUHH010000217.1:0-12515 GCA_049680165.1 Pseudolabrys sp. | reverse complement strand
TGCCCTCATCGGTCATGGTCGTATTGCCGAGCACGGCGATCTTGCCCTTCAGGCCGTATTCCGCGAAGGCCTTGAGGAAGCGCAGCGGATTTGAGCCGGCAAAGCCCGTGTAGATCGCGTCGACGTCGGGCTTGATCTGCGCAAGGAACGCGCCGTATTCCGGCGCATTGAGCGGCGGCCACAGCTTCTGCACGATCTTGCCGCCGGCGGCCTCGAAGCCGAGCTGAAATCCGCCGGCGCCTTCGTGACCGTAAGTGAAATCCTCGGCGACGATCGTGATGCGCTTGAACTTGAGATCCTTGGCGGCGAAATCGCCGAGCGGATAGGTAACCTGCGGCGCGGTGCCGAACGCGTGCAGCACGTAAGGATTCACCGCGTGGCTTTTCAGGTCGACGGTGGCGGCCGACGTCGTGGTGATCAACGGCACCTTGTTGTCGCGGACATAGCCGTCCATCGCGATGGCTTCGTTGGTCGCGAGCGGTCCGATCATCACCGGCACCTTGTGGCGCTCGACCAGTTCCTGCGTCTTGGTCTTGGCAAGCGCCGGGCTGCCGGCAGTGTCCTGGGTGATCAGTTCGACCTTGCGGCCGGCGATCATCCCGTTGCGCTCTTTCAGGAACAGCGCGGCGCCCTCTTCCTGCTGCTTGCCGCCGGCCGCAAGCGGACCGGTCAGCACCGTGAGGAAGCCGATTTTTAGCGTTTCGGGCGATTGCGCGAACACCTGCGGCGCGGGGAAGACGCTGAGCGCCGCGCCCGCTTTCAGAAGCGCGCGGCGTGATATTCCGGATCTGCTGTTCTTCACCGACATGATCGTTCCTCCCAGATTATCTGACGTTTCCCTTATCGCGGGAAATCGATGGACGATAAGCGGCGCCGACATGGCAAGTCGCCCTACCCCTGATCAACCCCACTTGTTCGAGGATATTCGCATATCCACCGATTTCCGCCACCTCCGCCCAGGCTGCCTCTGTCTGCAAAAACAAATCGCCAGGACGAACCCGGCGATGACATCGGCATTGCTGCGGTTCGGCCTCTACTCGATCGCCTTGCCCTTGCGGTAGCTCTCTGCCAGCAAATGAAGGTTGTTCGCGACGTATTTGTTGCCGGGATCCTTGCGCTGCGCCGCAATCAGCCGCTCGCGGGCGCGCCGGTAATCTCCGCGCAGCATGTACGAATAGCCCTGATTGTTGAGCACCTCGATGGTCGGCCCGACGATCTTGACCGCCTGCGCGTAAGCACGGTCGGCAAGGTCAAACCGGCGCAACCGGTCATACGAAGCCGCAAGCCCGAGCCAGGCCTCGGCGTCGCGCGGATGGGTTTCGACCGCGCGGCGGAAATACTTCTCGGCCAAGCCAAAATTATTGGCGCGATACTGCTTCTTGCCGAGGCTGAGATCGTCGTTGGGATCGCTGCCGAGCAATCCCGGCTCCGCTTCCACCGGCACGCCGAGAGGCGCCGGCACCGTACTGGTTGTTTCGAGGGCGGCGGTTTCGACGCGCGTCGTTGCGGAGCGATTGGCGTCGACCGGTATGTCGGCAGCCATCGCCGCTGTCGCAGGATCCGCGCTTCCCGCCGTAGCCGGATCGGCCAATGCCGAGGCCGACGCCTGGCCGGTGGAATCCGCCGGCTTGAACAGATCGGAAAGATTGTTGGAGGTTGTCTCGCAGCCGGCCAGCGACACGCCCGCCAAGATGACCAAGGCTCGGGCAACACTCATACGCATGACTAGGCCTTGTGCGGAAACGCCCGATACCCCGGGAACAACGGCAGGCTAGGCGAGGATGGTTAAGAATTCCTCGCCGGGCGCCTTATCCGCATTTCGGCAAGGGCTTTAAACCGCGGCGCGTCAGTAATGGCCGGTATGGATGCGTACGAACACCGGCAGCAGGATGACCACGAACAGCACCGGGAAAATGCAAACCATCATCGGCAACGACAGCTTGGCCGGCAGCGCGTAGGCCTTCTCCTCCGCGCGCGATAGCCGCTTGTGGCGCATGTCGTCGCTGTACACGCGCAGCGCGTCGGTGATGCTGGAGCCGAGATCGATCGACTGGTTGATCAGCGTGGCAAACGACTGCGCCTCCTCCAGCGCGAGGCGGTCGGCGAACCGGTCGAGCGCATCGCTCAAGCTGCGGCCGGCGCGAATCTCGAGATTGGTCATGTGGATGTTGGCGGTCAGCGAAGGATAGCTGTCGCCGAGCTCGTTGCCGACGCGCTCGAGCGCGGCTTCCATGCTCAGGCCGGAGTCGGCGCATACCACCAGCAGGTCCATGAAGTCCGGAAAGCCGGAGCGATGCTCCAGCCGCCGCTTCGAGATGCGCTTGTCGATATACATGCTCGGGCCGATGTAGCCGACGATGCCGCCGACAATCACCATCAGCCAGAAGAATGTTCCGCCGCGGTGGCTGACTATGGGCAGGAACAGAAACAGCACCACCGCGATGCCGATCGCGAGCGCCGTACGGCCGACGAAAAAGTAACCGACCGCGCGAGGATCGAAGATGCCGGCGCGGATCAAGCGCTGGCGGAGCACTTTGAGATTGTCACCGTTGGTCGCGGCATAATGCTTGGTGGTGTACTCGATCAGTTGCGTCACCGCCTTCAGGCTGGAGTAACGCAACGAGCGCGACGAATTCGCCGCGCGCTCGCCTTCACCGCTAAGACGCGAGGTGCGGCGCTTGACGGAGCCGCGCACGCGAATTGCCGCCATCACCGAGAATGCCAGCGTTCCGGCCGCGAGGAAGACCAGCATGCCCAGCATGAGACTGGAGCTATCGCGGAACACGCTGACCAGGAGATGTTGTACCGTGTCCATCGATCAAATCCTGAAATTGACCAGCCGGTACATGATGAGATTGCCGACACCCATCCAGCCGCCAGCCACCATCAGGCAAATCTTGGTCAGGCTTTCGTTCCAGACGCTGGCATAAAAATCCGGCGACACGATCTGGATGACGATGAAAATGCCAATCGGCAGCGATGACAGGATCATTGCCGACGCGCGGCCTTCCGCTGCGAGCGCGCGGATCTTGCGGCGCATCTTGAACCGCTGGCGAATGACGCCAGAAAGATTTTCCAGGATCTCGCCGAGATTGCCGCCGGTCGAGCCCTGGATCGCGACCGCGGTAACGAACAGCGGCAGGTCGTCGGTGCCGACGCGGTAATATAAATTGCGCATCGCCGTTTCGAGATCGGCGCCGTAGGTGATTTCATCGACGACGATGCCGAATTCGCTGCCGACCGGATCGGGCAATTCGCGCGCCACCATGGCGATGGCGATCGGCACCGGATGGCCCGCGCGCAAGCTGCGCACGATGATGTCGACGGCGTCGGCAAATTGCGCGCCGAATTTCTTCTGCCGCCGACCACGCAGAATGCGTAGCACGATCACCGGCAGCAAAAAGCCGCAGAACAGCGACACTATCACCGCGTGTGAGAAATTGTGCTCGAACGTCATCATCGCGCCGAAGGCGATAAGCATGCCGACGACGACGATAATGATCAGCCGGCCGAAGCCGATGGTCACGCCCGATTGCAGCACGAGTTGGTTGAGATTGACCAGCGGCAGCCGGTACTCGCCGCCGCTGGTCAGCCCGCGCTCGCGCCGGATTTGCACCAGAACGCCTTCGCGATCCGGCTTCTCTTCCATCATGCGCAGGCGGCGATTGATATTCTTGCGGTAGGACGACTTTGTGTAGAACAGCAGATACACGCCCTCGGCGAGCAGCGCCACCGAAACGCCGATCAGAATGTAGAAAAGATAGATCGGACTGAGATCGATATTGAGACTGAACATGGCCTAGAGCGCGTGCGTCGGGTCAAAGTAGTTGCCGGGAATCTTGATGCCCTGGTTGACGAGATGAGTGAGGAAGCGCGGACGCACGCCGGTCGCCTGGAAGTGGCCCTGCACGGCGCCGTCGGGGCCGGTGCCGGTGCGCACGTACTTGAAGATCTCCTGCATCTGGATGATGTCCCCTTCGAGACCCGTGATTTCGGCGATCGACGTCACCTTGCGCTTGCCGTCGGATTGACGCTGGAGCTGCACGATCAACTGGATGGCGCCGGCGATCTGGCCGCGGATCGAAGCGACCGTCATCGGCAGGCCGGCCATGCCAATCATCTGCTCCATGCGTGAGATGGCGTCGCGCGGCGTATTGGCGTGGATGGTGGCCATCGAGCCCTCGTGGCCGGTGTTCATCGCCTGCAACATGTCGAAGGCTTCCTCGCCGCGGCACTCGCCGAGGATGATGCGGTCGGGCCGCATACGCAGCGCATTCTTGACCAACTCGCGCTGGCGGATTTCGCCCTTGCCTTCAATATTGGGCGGGCGCGTCTCCATGCGGCCGACGTGCGGCTGCTGCAACTGAAGCTCGGCTGCGTCCTCGATGGTGATCAGGCGCTCCTTCTCCGAAATGAACGCGGAGAGCGCGTTGAGCATGGTGGTTTTGCCGGAGCCGGTGCCGCCGGAAATGATCGTGGTCACGCGTGCCTTGACCGCCGCCGCCAGCAACTCGGCCATCGGCGGGCGCATCGCGTCGACCTCGACCAGCTTGGAGAGGTTGAGCGGCTTCTTGGAAAACTTTCGGATCGACACCAGCGGGCCGTCGACGCCGATCGGGCGCACCGCGACGTTGACGCGCGAGCCGTCGAGCAGGCGCGCGTCGCAGAGCGGGTGCGATTCATCGACCCGGCGGCCGACCGCGGCGACGATCTTGTTGATGATGCGCAGCAGATGCTGCTCGTCCTTGAAGCGCACCGCCAGCGGCTCGAGCATGCCGCGGCGTTCCACATAGACGCACTCGTGGCCGTTGATCAGAATATCGCTGATGCTCGGGTCCTTGAGCAGCGGCTCGAGCGGACCGAGGCCGGTCATCTCGTCGATAATTTCCGAGACGAAATTGGCGAGTTCCTGCGCGTTGAGCGCCAACCGCTCGACCAGAACATATTGCGCGACCAGTTGCTGAACGTGGCCGCGCACTTCTTCTTCCGGCAACTTGTCGAGCGCGGAAAGATTGATTTCCTCAATCAGCCGGCGGTGCAAACGCACCTTGGCGTCGAGCAGCTTGTCGCTGTGCAGCGGATTGGCGGCTTGCGGCGCAGCCGGCGGCTCGGCCGGCGCTTCGGGCAGCACCGTCCACGGGACGCCCTGCGCCGTCGCGCTCGGCGTCTCCTCGATCGGCGGGACGATGCTGGGCGAATCGACGCGTCGGGCGGTAAAGCGGCCGGCCATATCTGAACCCTCTTATCGACGTCGCGGCGCGCGTCAGCGCGCCAGCGAAAGCTTCAGCTTCTTCAACAGCGGCACGGGTTTACCCGCCGCCTGTTTGCTCGCCGGCGGCAGCACGAGTTTCTTGAGTTGGCCGGTAATGCTGTTGCCGCGCTTGACCTCATCGAGCGGAACGCCGCGATCGATCGCCTCGCGCACCAGCGCGTAGTCGTTGGGGATCGCGCCGGCGAATGAATCGCCGAGCGCCTGCTCGAGATCGCTGTAACGCAGGCCTGAGGCGAACATGCTTTGCTTGAACCGGTTGACGATCACGCCGGGCTCCGGCCCGTTGTCGAGCCGCTCCTTGATCGCCGCCACCAGCTGCTTGGCCTGGCGCAGTGCCGGGACCGTGGTCTCGCTGATGATGAAAAGCTTGTTGGAGCCGAGCAGCAGGTTGTCGGTCCAGGAGAACCAGGTGCGCGGCATGTCGAACACGACGTATTCGAAATGGGTCGACACCAGATCGAGGAGCCGCGTCACCATGTCGTGGTCGAAACTGCGCATTTCAGCCGGGCGATTGGGCGCCGCCACCACGGCCAATCCTGACGAATGATGCGAGAGCATGACTTCGAGAAGTTGGCGGTCGAGCCGTTCCGGCCGAGGCTCGATCTCGCTGAGATTGAGGCGCGGCTCGATATCCAGATAGTCGGCAATGGCGCCGTGCTGGAAGTCGAGATCGACGAGGCAGGTCGACGGCCGGCTGCGTTGGCTACCGCTGTTGAGCAGCAGCATCGCGGTCTGGATCGCAAGCGTGGTCACGCCTGCGCCGCCCACCGCCGGCAGGAAGGTGTAAATCTGCGCCTCGGTCGGCTGCTCGGGGCCGCCCTGGTTCTTGGCGACGCGTGCGCAGGCGCGCACCAGATCGACCGGCGCGACCGGCTTCACGAGAAAATCGGCGATCCGCATTTGCACGAGCGTGCGTGCGACGTTTGCGTCGAAGCTTTGCGTCAGCGCAATAACCGGCGGAAGATCGCCGGCGCGCACCATCAGCCGCGACAGCGCCAGCATTTCGTCATCGCTGTTGGCGTCGAGATCGATGACGACAACCGCCGCGTCGTCGGTTTGGAATTCCGCCGCGATCTCGCTGAGACGGCCGTTGACGACCATCAGATCGATCTGGCTGCTGGCGCCGAAGGTGGCGCGCGCAGTGCGATCGAGCTCCGCGTCGGCAGTAACGATGACGACGCGGGTCTGTGCAGCACCATTTGGCCGGCCAGTTTGCATAACGTCCTTTACGTTCCGATCAGTTCACCGGCGTCGAGGTCTGCGTGACCGTCGGGCCGACCGGCGTCGTGTTGGCGCTGTTGCTCGATCCCTGCCCGTTCGAGGACTGCGAATAGGAGCTGGAGGTGCCGATGCCTACCGGCGCCGTGACTTTATTGGTGCGATAACGCTCGACCGCGCTCTGCATCCTCTGGCCGTCGTACGCGATGGTGCGGTTCGCGCTCGCGCGCGGCCACGGATCGACCATCTGCGCCGCCATGTTCGTCTCCACGGCGTTGCCGCCGGAAAGCGCGATGGTCTCACGCCGGTCGAGATATCCCACGTTGTCGGCGCAGGCGGCGAGCAGGCCGCCAAGCGACAGCGCGACCAGGCTCGCGCGCCAGGCGTTATTGAACGACCGCATTGGAATCCCCCTTGGGCATATCGAGCATGTGACCGGTGAACGGCGCCTCGCCGGCAACGGCGATGCGGGCGGAGGCCGGCGTCAGCGCGCGCGCTTCCGCACGCGTGACTTCGGTCTTGTTGAGCAGGAAGAAGTCGACGTCGTTTGGCGGCAGCGTATCGTCCGCCGGCGTCGCGATGACGTCGCCTGGCCGCGTCGGACGCACCAGATGCGGCGTGACGATGATCGCAAGATCGGTCTCGTTCTTCTGATACGACTTGCTGGAGAACAACGCACCCAGCACCGGCACGCTGCCAAGCCACGGCAGTTGATCGATCTGGTTCTGGTCGGTGGTCTGCAACAGGCCGCCAATGACGAAGCTCTGTCCGTCATGCAGTTCGACCGTGGTCGAAGCGCGGCGCACGATCAGCGCCGGCACGGTGATGCCGTTCGCAACCGACACCGCATGCGTGGTGTCGATCTGGCTCACCTCGGGCTCGATCCTCATGTTGATCAGGCCGTTGCCGAGCACAGTCGGCGTGAAGGCAAGTCCGACGCCGTATTTTTTGTAGTCGACCGTGATCTGGCCGAAGGAGCCGGAAACCGGGATCGGATATTCGCCGCCGGCAAGGAAGCTCGCCGTATCGCCCGACAGCGCGACCAGGTTCGGCTCCGCCAGACTGCGGGCGACGCCCTGGGTCTCCAGCGCATTGATCATCATGTCGATTCTGGCGCCGCCGCCAAGGATACGGGCGATCGCAAAGCCAAACGGCGAGCCGCCGGAAAGCACGCCGGCGGCCACTTCGCCGGCCGGAATCTGGCCGTTGTTGGCCGGCGCGGTAATCGGCAGTCTCGAAGCGGGCTGGCCCGAACCGATATTGATGGTGCTCTGGCCGCCGAACCGGTTCCACTGGAAGCCGAGATCGCGGCCGGCGGTGCGCGCCAACTCAATGAAGCGCACCTCCAGCATCACCTGTTGCGGCTGCATCACCGAAACGGTGTTGATGATTTCAGGCCCGAACTGGCGCGCGATGGTCACCGCCTTGTCGAGCGTGACGGCGTCGGCGACCTCGCCCGAGAGCATGATGCGGCCGTTCACCGTCGACGCGTGGATACGCGATCCGGGGAAGCGGCGTGCGAGTTCGTTGGTCAGCCGCGTGATGTCGTAGTTGACTTCGACGTCGAAAATGCCGACCAGCTTCTTGTCGTCGGAATAGACCTGCACGCGCGTCGTGCCGATCTTCTTGCCGAGGATCGACAGCGTATGGTCGGTGAGCGGATTGACGTCGGCGACGGTCGGATCGCCGACCGAGATGTCGACGAAGCTCGAGTCGGTGCGCACGTCCTGCGACTTGCCGATAGTGACGGTTACCATCACGGTGTGGTTGGCGCCGGTGATCTGGACCAGCCGCTGTTGCGCGTGTGCGTCGCCGATCATGCACAGCAGCGTGGCCGCGACCGAAATCGCCAAGGCCACCGCCAGATCGACGAGCCAGCTGCCGCGCTTTGAGGTCCTGTCCGGACGCCGCCAGGCGAACCCTGCGGTGTATTCATTGTTGGTATTCAAGACACTTCTCCCCACCCTGATTGTCCCAAACCCGCGACTAGCGGGCAGCTTGTCTTTGATCCGTGAGCGCCGAATCCCCATTCGGATGCTCGATCGGAACGCTGTAGTCCTGCTTTGACGACGGCCGGGTCACGGTAATCGTCGTGGTTGACTTCTTGTCGGATCCGAAAATTTCACCGCTCAAATCCTTGAGCGTGATCTTGCGAGTTTTTTCCTGCTTGGTTTCACCGGCCTTGCGCAGCAGCAGCGAAAGACTGCCGACTGAAGACGCCAGCCAAACCTTCTGCGCTTCGACCGTGCCGACTTCGAGCGTGACCGATTTCGCGACCGCGGCTTTGGCGGCGCGCTCGTCGGCGCTCTGATCGACCGCAAGCACGCGCGCGTCTTGCAACACGACTTCGGTGCTGGCCTGACCCTTGTCGATCTGGCGCGTGAGGACGACGTCGACGCGATCGCCCGGCAGCACGAAGCCGCCGACGCCCTCGACATCGTTGACGCGGATGGTGACCGCCTTCATGCCGGTCCGCACCAGCGCCGACAGCGTGGCGCGTTGACCGGGACCGGTGACCTTGAGCGCAAGCACCGGCTCATTCGGTTCAATCGCCGCGAGCACGACGCGCCGGCCGCCGGTCAGCAAGTCTGCGGCTTTGGCGAAAGCGCCGGACGGCAGTGCGGCTTTCGGCCACGGGATTTCCTCCAGCATCGACGCATTGAGCTCGGTGCCGAAGCGCAACGGTTGCTTGGCAACGACGATGGTTTGCGTGGAGGCCGGCTGCTTGTTCGCTTCGAGGCTTTTCGCCCGCATGTCCGCCTGGTTGTTGAGCCAGGACTGGGCGATGAAGACGGCGAGCACCCCGAAAACGAGGGCAAAGCCGATCATGACGATGGTACTGGCACGCACGGCGTTTTTTCCGTTTGACGCAATCCGAAACCGATGCCGTGAGTATATGTACTTGGGGAGTATTCAATTGATGAAATACTGGCCGCTTCTGGTCATATGCTGAAAAGTGGCTGAATTCGTATTGTTTATATTTAGTGTTTTGAAGCCTATAAACTTTAGAATAACCATTAATGAAATGTCCTATACTGGGTATGATTAGGTCTATTCTTGTAACGACTTGTTCAGCCTAACGCTTCGCTACCGCCCGAAAATGCTGGGCAACCGCCCGCCGGGGCGCGGGCAAATTGACGACGTTGGGAAATATCAAGACTACCGTGCGGTAAACGGCAGCCCGCCCAACGTTGCCGACCCGCCGCCGTTGCGGCAACATGCTGCCACGCTCGCATATGACCGCGATGCGCCCGAAAACCGGCGCATCGCTGCATTTTCAGGAGACCCCGCTCGATGTCGAAACCTCGCATTAGCTACGTTGACCCGGTGACCGTGAAGGACGCGGCCATGCTGGCTGAGTTCGATCGCTGCGCGCGCGAGGGCACGCCGCGGCCGGAGAGCCAGGCGGTGCGCGCGCATGTGCCGGCGGTGTTCTGGTCGTTCGCCAATAGCTGGCGCGACGTGTTCAAGAACGGCGTCGCGGACCACAAGATCAAGGAGCTCTGCCGCATTTACGTGTCCCGCTCGGTGCTGTGCGAATTCTGCGGCAATCAGCGCTCGATGAAGGCGGCACGGTCAGGGCTCAAGGAAGACGACTATTCCGACCTGATCAATTTCGAGAGCTCGTCGCGTTATGACGAGCGGCAGAAAGCCGCCCTCTCCTACGCCGAAGCGATCACCTGGGATCTGCCGACGGATGATGCCTTCTGGGCGCGGCTGCACAAGCACTACAGCGAGCCCGAGCTGGTCGAGATTGGCTATTTCGTGGCGCTGACCATGGGCCAGCAGCGTTGGCTGCGCACGCTCAATATCGAGCACCACCAGATTCTCGCGGGCACCGACGCGTCGATGGCGCCCGGCTTCGAGAATGAAGACGCCCTGTTGCAGTCCAAGAAGGCCGCCGACTACTGGGCCAAGGTCAACGCCAAACCCACTTCGCAGGCCGCCGAGTGAGCACCAATTTGGGTAGCAGCGTCGCTGAGCGCGCTCCGGCCGCACGCGCATCGTCGGGTGAACCGCGCATTCGCGTCACCGGACTGGGCAAGCACTACGGCAGCCTGGAAGTATTTCGCGGCATCGATTTCGACGTGGGCGAGCGTGAAATTCTCGCGATCGTCGGCCCGTCGGGCTGCGGCAAGACCACGTTGCTACGTTGCATCGACGGCCTGTTGCCGGTGGATGCCGGCGAAATCCTGGTCGGTCGCGAGCGGGTGACCGAGCCGATCGCGGGCGTGGCGATGGTGTTCCAGCACTTCGGCCTGTTTCCGTGGAAGACTGTGTTCGACAACGTCGCGTACGGCTTGCGCATGGCCGGCGCGCCCAAGGCGGAGATCGAGCGGCGCGTGCCGGAGTTCATCCGGCTCGTCGGCCTCAGCGGCTTCGAGCGCGCCTATCCGTATCAGATGTCGGGCGGCATGCAGCAACGCTGCGGTCTTGCCCGCGCACTCGCCATCGAGCCGAACGTGCTGCTGATGGACGAGCCGTTCGCGGCCGTCGACGCGCAGACGCGCGAGATTCTCCAGTTCGAGCTTTTGCGCATCTGGCAGGAGCGGCCGACCGCGATGATCTTCGTCACGCACTCGATCGAGGAGGCCGTCCTGCTCGGCCACCGCGTGATCGTGCTCAAGGGCCGGCCATCGAGCATCCATGAAACCGTCACCATCGACCTGCCGCATCCGCGCACGCGCGCGACATTGCGCGAGCCGCGTTTCTCCGAATTGCGCGAGCGCGTGTGGGGCACGTTGATGAACGAGGCGCAAAAAGCCGAATTCCAACTCGAACGCTAGACAACAAAAACTGCCAACGAGACCAATGGAGGATTCAATGATCCGCAAATTGACTGGACTGCTGGCGGGCCTCGGCCTGCTGTGCGTGTTGACCGTGAGCGGCGCCGAACCGGCTGCCGCGCAAGGCAAGAAGCTCGTGATCGCGCTGCCCGGCATTCCGCCGATTTTCTCCGTGACGATCGCTTACGTCGCCGAGAAGGAAGGTTTTTTCAAGAAGCACGGCGCCAATGTCGAAATCCGTCCGTTCGATAACGGCACGGCCGCGGCGCGCGCCGTGGTCGCCGGCGACGTCGACATGGCCTGGTCGCCGACCCCGCCGGTCATCAACCAGATTTCCAACGCCGACGTGCCGCTCGTCGCGCTCTACGGCATGCCGAATCCGGACTGGGTCATCGCGGCCGGCGAGACAGGCAAGACCTGCAAGGACATGGCCGGCCAGGATGTAGGCGTCGACTCGATCAATGGCGCGCGTTCGGTGGCGCTGCGCTCGATGCTGGCCGGCGGCTGCCCGGATGTGAAGATCGACCAGGTCAAGCAAGTCGCGCTCGGCTCGCAATCCGGCGCCGCGCTGATCGCCGGCCGGTTGCACTACGCGGTGCTGCACCTCGATGACCTCGCGGAAATCCAGCATCAGGGCAAGCCGCTCAACGTCATCCTCGCGATGAAGAACACCAATCCGACCAGCCACTATCTGATGCTGGTTGCGCGCAAGGACAACCTGAAGGCCAACCGCGATGCCTTCGTGCGCGCGGTCGCCGGCATGATCGAGGCCGCACACTTCATGGCCGACCCGAAGAACGCCGACGCCGTGGCGCAGGTCGCGACCAACACCGGCCACAGCAAGGAAGTGAACAAGGCGGCGTTGAAGTCGTTCCTCGACATCGGGTTCTGGGCGCAGAAGGACGACGGCCTGCCGCGCAGCAAGCTCGAAGCCACCGCCAAGCTGATGAAGAAGATCGGCGCCATCAAGGCCGACAAGGAACCGGTGACCTTCGAGAACCTCGTCGATGCCAGCGTCTGGAAAGACGCCAACGCGATGGTGAAATGATAACAGCGGCGATCCGGCGCAACGCGCCATTCTGGATCAGCACTGCCGCCGGCATCGCGCTCTGGGAGATGGCGGGCCGCAGCATTAGCGCGGCCTTCATGGTGCCGTTTTCGGAAACGATGGCGCGGCTCTGGCAATTGGTCTCGACGGGCGACTTCATCGCGCAATTCCTCGACTCGGCACCACTGTT
>JBAUHH010000216.1:0-4099 GCA_049680165.1 Pseudolabrys sp. | reverse complement strand
GGATCGATCGGCGCGAACAGGCCGCTGCGGCGCAGATTGTTGGTGATGACGCCGGTCACATTGTGCGCGACCTCGACCTCGTTCGGCGCGGCGCCGATGAAATCCGGCAGCGCGATCGGCATCGGCTGGATGTTGCCCTGCGTGATATCGAGTCGCAGCACCGCAACTGCCGGCCGCACGCCGGCCGCGATCAGCGCGCCGGTGCCAGCCCCGATGAGCAGGCGCCGCCGGCTCACAAGCAGCGAGAAGTTCTGATGCGCAACGTCGTCGGATATCGATGGGGTCATTTCGATTTTTCTTTATGCCGGTTGGTCAGCCGCGAAACATGTCTTTTGGATCAAACGTGACTTCGATGTCTTTCCAATTGTCGTAATGCTCCGGCTTGAGCATGTTGAAAGGTTGACCGCGGAAGATGGCGCGGATCGCGCTGTCGCGCGCGGTGTTGAACAAATCGCCGGTGCCGCTGGTGAGAACCTGCGGCGGACCGACAAGTTTGCCGTCGCGGCCGAGGCGGATGCGCACGCGGATTATGTATTGTTCGGGATTCTGGATGCCGGCCGGGAAATTCCACAGCGCCATCAGCCGCGAACGCAGCGCGTCGATTTCCGATTGCGAAAGATTGGCGGATTCGCCGCTGGCGGCGCCGAGCGAGGGCGCCGAGTTTAATTCGGCGCCGGTCGCGGCGTTGCGTTGCGGGTCGCGCTTGTCGAGCAGCGCGGCGATCTTGTCGGCGTCGAATTTCGGCTGCTTGCGCTCCGGCGGCCGTCGCGGCGGCAGCGGCTTCGGCTCGGCCTTTACGTCCTTCTGCTCGTCCTGCTTTTTGATTTTATCGGCAATCGGATCGGGCTTCGTCTCAGGCATCGGCGGGGCGGCGGAAACCGTCTTGATCTCCTGCTTCTCGCTGACCTTCGGCTTGATCTCCTCGGCGGGCTTGGGCGTATCGATCTTTTCGACGACCGGCTTCGGCTTCTCCGCCTTGGGCGCCTCCTTCGTGCCCTTGGTCAACTGCGAGAAATCCTTCTCGGACACGAGATCGACGGGCAGCGAATCCTGCGGCGTGGCCTCGTAAGTCTGGCCGGAGAACGACACCAGGGCATACAGCAGCACAGCCGCGTGACCGATCGTCGATATGACCGAGGCGGTCTTCATCCCGCTCCTTTAAGAGCCCTGCTCATACTCGGTTACCAAGGCTACACGATGAAAGCCGGCGGCCGACAGCCGTCCCATGACCTTCATCATCGTGCCGTAGTCCACTTTCTTGTCGCCGCGCACATAGATGCGCGCCTCGGTGCCGCCGCGCGCTTCGGCGACGGCTTGCAGCTTGGGCACCAGGTCGCTGATCGCGATTTCGGAATTCTGGAGAAAAACCTGGCCCTTCTCGTCGATGGAAACCGTGAGCGGCTCCTTGTCCTGATCGAGACTCTTGGCCTGGCTTTGCGGCAAGTCGATCGGCACGCCGACCGTCAGCAGCGGCGCCGACACCATGAAGATGATCAGCAGCACGAGCATCACGTCCACCATCGGCGTGACGTTGATCTCGCTCATCACCTTGCGGCGGTGATGCTTCCTGCGCCCGAGAGCCGGTGTTCCTGCGTTGGCGGCCATGACTATTTCCCCTGGCGCATGATCCTGTCCGAAAACCGCTTCACACCCCCGATCGGGGTCGAGGACATGCTTTTCGGGATCATGCGCTACCCACGCTCGTCGATCTGGCGCGACAGGATGGCGGCGAACTCGTCGGCGAAGCTTTCGAGCCGCTGGGCCTGCTTGTTCACCTCGCCGGCGAACTTGTTATAGAAAATGGTCGCCGGTATGGCGGCCACGAGGCCGATTGCGGTTGCAAACAGCGCCTCCGCGATGCCGGGCGCGACCACTGCAAGCGACGTGTTCTTCGAGGCGGCGATCGATTGGAAGCTGGTCATGATGCCCCAGACAGTGCCGAACAGGCCGATGAAGGGGCCGGCCGAGCCGACGGTCGCGAGCACCAATAGACGGCGCTCCAGCCGTTCCACTTCGCGCGTGATGGTCACTTCCATCACCTTTTCGATGCGCATTTGCAGGCCGGCAAACGAACGCGCCTGGCCCTCGAAGCTGCGCTTCCATTCGCGCATCGCCGCGACGAACAAGGCGGACATCGAATGGTTCGGACGCGAGGACAGCGAGCGGTAGAGCTCTTCGAGCGATTGGCCCGACCAGAACGCCTGCTCGAAGCGATCCATGGCGCGCCGCGTGCGCGTGTAGAGCACCGTCTTGTCGATGGCGATGGCCCAGACCCAGACTGAGCAGACCAGCAGCCCGACCATCACCGATTTGACGATCCAGTGGGCGTGCCAGAACAGCGTGAACAGCGAAAGGTCGGACGATGTGAGCGGGAGCACCGACTGTGCCACGTCGGCAGGATTCATGGGCACACCCTTTCCGCTGTCCGGCTTCGCTGGTCAAAACCGGCGCGGCGCACAATTGCGGACCAAAAAGGCGTGCCGGGCGATACCGCTCGCGCGCGCAGCCTGAAACCCGAAGTTCGCGAAAACTCTTGAACCCGCCACCGGAAGGTCAGGAAATCCCCGCTAAACTTGGCCAAACTAGGGCGCACGACCGGTCGTAACGGGCCTAACCAGCGCTGATTGTGGTTAAGGGCAGGTTACCGGAGCGGCGCGGCCCCTTTCTCAGGCGGGTGCCAAAAAAATTGGCCGCCCGCCTCGGGGGAAGGCGGACGGCCAGGACGCGCTTTCAGAAGACGCGCTTGGGGAACGTGGTCAGTTCTGTGTTTGCGGCGCGCCGGTATCGGGGCGATTGCGCCGTTCGGACATGAACTGATCGAACTCGGTCTTGTCCTTGGCAAAGCGCAGCCGGTCGAGGAATTCGCGGAATTCACGCTGTTCCTCTTCGAGCCGGCGCAGCGTCTCGGTGCGATATTCGTCAAAGGCGCGGTTGCCGCTCGAGGGGCCGTGACGCCACGGATTGCCGCCCCACGGATTTCCACCCGAAGGATTGCCGCCCATCCTTGAACGCACCCAGTCCATCTTTTGCTGAAGGCGTTCCATCTTGTGCTGCCAGCGATCGTGACCGTGATATCCGCAACCCATGCGTCCGCTCCATATCGTGAAGGCGAGGATCGCGAGGCCCGCAGGCCACCAGACCATGAACCCGAGGACGACCAGCGCGATCCAGGCGGGTTTGCCGATTTCGTCGAGCTTCGCGGTGATAGGCATTTTGGGCCTCGCGTGTGAATGTAAATAACATTTACATAGCTAGGGCCGGCGGTGCGGCTTGTCAAGCGCAGGGCAGATAGGGAGCGGAAAATTAATTGCGACCGGCTGTGGCGGCCGACGGCAGGCCAAGGCCGCGCAGGTAGATCAGGAAGGCGGCCTCGAGCAGCTCCTCCGGGGGCATCGGGAGGGCACGCCGGGCGGCGTCGCCGCGCGAGAACAGCGAAGCGATGCCGTGTGTCAGGCTCCAGATGTGCAGCGCCACCATCAGTGCCGGCGGGCGGCCGCGTGGCGGCATGTCGCCGACCAGTTTCTCCGCCGCGTTGCGCAGCACGGCGAAGGCGCGCTCGCTCACCACGCGTAATTCCGGATCGCTATCGGGAGCAACGCCGGCCTCGAACATCGCCGAGTAATAAGCGGGCTCGCTCTTGGCAAAATTCAGATACGCCTTGCCGAGCCGGTCGAACGCCGCAATCACATCCGGCTTGCCGTCATCCCAAGCGCGCGTGAGCGCGGCCGTGAACTGCTCGAAGCCGCGGCGCGCGACATCGGAAATGAGTTCGTCGCGGTCGCGGAAATGCCGGTACGGCGCCGCCGGACTGACGCCCGCCCACCGCGCGGCATCGGCAAAGGTGAAGCCCGCCGGGCCTTTTTTCTCGATCAGATCGAGCGCGGCACGTATCAGGGCTTCCTTGAGGTTGCCGTGATGATAGCCGCGCGGTCCATGCGGACCTTCTTTGCCCCATTTCATGTAAAGGGCTTTTACATTAGCCCCGGCGCGGCGTCGATGGGCGTGCTTCCAGGGGCAGTGAATCGAACAAAGTCGGCCCGTTCGGCTGCGCGCCCTCGATCGTCAGCAGCCGCAGCTTGGTGGTGACGCCGCCATTCGC
>JBAUHH010000215.1:0-1917 GCA_049680165.1 Pseudolabrys sp. | reverse complement strand
CTGCCACAGCCATCCGGCATCCGCGCGGCCGGTTTTTTACGTCTATTTTCGCGACTCGACCGCCAGGTCCACTGTTCGCTCCCCGCCCAAGCCGTTAGCATCCCGCTACCGTTTGTAAGCATGGGGGGAGTTATGCGTCATAAATTCGCGGCTATAGCGTTTGCCGCCGTGCTGCTGATGCCGTCGCTGGCGAAGGCGCAATCCTGGGACGAGTTCCGGCCGAAGGGCATCGGCTTCCGCATCGAGATGCCCGGCAAGCCGAAAATCGATACCTCGAAGACGAGCTCCGGCAACCTGACACACCGCGCGCTGGTGACGGTCGAGAAGACCGTGTTCATGGTCAACTACGCCGACAAGGCCGACATGAACGTGAACGCCGACATTTTGCTCGACGCGGTGGTGAAGGGCCAGGCGGAAGACAAGAAGACGCTGGGCGAGAAGAAGGACATGATCGGCGGCCTGACGGCGCGGCGCATCAAGCTGGAGGATTCCGACAAGGATCAATACGAAATCCGCGTCGTCATCATCAAGAACCGGCTGGTGCAGGCGCTGTACCTCGGGCCGATCGGCGATCCACTCGGCAAGCGGTTCCTGGATTCGCTGAACGTCACCGACGAATAGGCTTGTTTGATCGAAACCTTCGATCACGCAAGAGGCGCGAAGCCGCAAGGCTCCGTGCCTTTCGTTTGCAAAACTTATGGCCGATCAGCCCTGATAATAGTGCTTGTGCTTGCGCGGTGCGCGGCTCGTATCGGCGGGGTCGGGGTAAGCCGGGTTCGGCGCGCAGGTGCCGCCGATGCCGCTGATGGTCGCCTGGCACTGCGCCCAGGTGACGAAGCCGCAGGTGGTGCCGCCGCCGTCGCGGCCGCCGGAATAATAGGCGCACCAGGGATAGGGCTCGTGGTTGACATAAGCCGGCGAAGCCGAAGCCGGCGCGGCGAACGCGGTCAGGGAAGCACCCGCGAGAAGAGCGGTGGCGATCAACAGGCGCATGGGTTGTCTCCTTGTGTCGTTTTTATTGGTGGCTGTAACAAGCATAACGGAAAAACACCGCGAACCCTGCGTTGTGCGCACGATGCTCACGCAGCTGTGACCGAGCCGCGCCGCTGCCAAGCCGTGACGGTGACGCCGTTTTCCACGTCGAGTGTGATGCGCTTGCCGGCGACGAGGCCGTGGCGCGTCAATACCTGTTCCGGCGTTTCGTTCGGGACATTGGTGAAAACCGGACGGCCGCCGGGCAGCCGCACGCCGGGCGCATGCGACAGGAAAAAGTGCGTGTAGCGGTCGAGGAAAAGATCGAACACAAAGGTGCCGCCGACAATGCCGAGGATGCCGCCGTCGAGGCCGAGCGCCTCCCAGGCTTTTTCCAGGCTGGCGCCGGCGGGATTCCAGAGGAGTCCCTTGGGACTTTCCGGATCGGGCGCGAGCGCCGGGATCTGCCGCGTGAGGACCAACCGCTTGCGCGTGGCGGAATTCGGCTGCTGCTCGTTGGAGTGGCGGCCATTGGCGATGGCATCGACACGGGCGAGCTTGTCCGCGAAGAAGCGCTGGTCGGCGTCGAATTTCAAAGACTCCGGCATCACGCCGGTTGAATCGGCGAGCATGCCGTCGGCGGAGACGATGGCGTAGCCTTCGATGCGGGTGGCAAGCGCCATTGTTATTCGCCCTCTTTGCGCGCAGTGCCGTTGACGTTGGCGATGTAGCGCGCGACCGATTTTTCCAGCACGTCTTTCGCGCCGTGAATCACGCGATCGAAATAGTGGCCGTAGAGCGTCTCGAAGGCAAAGGGGGCCATGGCCTTGCCGATATGCTCGACCTCGCGCGCGGAAAGCGGAATGAAATTCGGATAGCTGCGCATGAACGAGAGCCACTTGCGGTCGGTGGCGACGGTGAGGATGTCGCCGGAACAGACGACGC
>JBAUHH010000214.1:0-1532 GCA_049680165.1 Pseudolabrys sp. | reverse complement strand
CGGTGGCAGTGGCGGGCATGGCGGTGGTGGCAGTTGGCACGGCGGTGGCTGGCATGGCGGCGGTTGGGGATGGCGTGGCGGCGGTTGGGGCTGGGGATGGCCCGGCGCCTACTACGGCTACGGTCCTTACTACGGGCCCTCTTACTATTACGCCGGCGGTCCCGGAGCCTGCGGTTGGGTGCCGGTCACCGTGTGGCGCAACGGTTACCAGGTGACGCGGCGCGTCTGGCGCTGCTGGTGACTTGACCGCGCGTGAAATGAAAAAGGCCAGCCGCGAGGCTGGCCTTTTGATTTCAGGAACGCGCGCGCTGTCAGCGCCACTCGCGCACGTCGACGAAATGTCCGGCGATCGCCGCAGCCGCCGCCATCGCGGGCGACACCAGATGCGTGCGGCCCTTGTAACCCTGGCGGCCTTCGAAGTTGCGGTTCGATGTCGACGCGCAGCGCTCGCCCGGCGCGAGCTTGTCCGGATTCATCGCAAGGCACATCGAGCAGCCCGGCTCGCGCCAGTCGAAACCGGCGGCCTTGAAAATCTTGTCGAGCCCTTCCGCTTCCGCCTGATCCTTCACCAGCCCGGAGCCCGGCACGATCATCGCGTTGACATTTGAATTGACGTGCTTGCCGTCCACCACGCGCGCGACCTCGCGCAAATCCTCGATGCGTGCATTGGTGCACGAGCCGATGAACACGCGGTCGAGCTTGATGTCGGTGATCTTCTCGCCGCCGTTCAATCCCATGTAACCGAGCGAACGCTCGGCGGCGGTGCGCTTGTTGTCGTCGGCGATGTCGGAGAGCACCGGCACGCGCCCGGTGATCGACACCACCTGCTCGGGGCTGGTGCCCCAGGTGACCAGCGGCGGCAGCTTCGCCGCGTCCAGTTTGATCTCGCGGTCGAAATGCGCGCCGTCGTCGGAGCGCAGCGTCTCCCAATAGCGCATGGCCTCGTCCCAGGCGTTGCCCTTCGGCGCTTTCGGCTTGTCCTTGAGATAGGAGTAAGCCTTCTCGTCGGGCGCCACGAAGCCCGCCTTGGCGCCGCCTTCCACCGACATGTTGCAGACGGTCATGCGCCCTTCCATCGAGATGGCGCGGATCGCCTCGCCGCCATATTCCAGCGCGTAGCCGGTGCCGCCCGCCGTACCGATCTCGCCGATGATCGCGAGGATGATGTCTTTCGCGGTGACGCCGGGCGGCAATTTGCCGTCAACCGTCGCGCGCATGTTTTTCGATTTCTTCTGGATCAGCGTCTGCGTCGCCAGCACGTGCTCGACTTCCGAAGTGCCGATGCCGTAGGCGAGCGCGCCGAACGCGCCGTGCGTGGCGGTGTGGCTGTCGCCGCACACGATCGTGGTGCCGGGCAGGGTGAAGCCTTGCTCAGGGCCGATGATGTGACAGATGCCCTGACGCTTGTCGTACTCGTCGAAATATTCGATGCCGAAATCCTTCACGTTCTGCGCCAGCGCGGCGATCTGCTCGGCGCTTTCCGGATCGGGATTGGGCTTGCTGCGGTCGGAGGTCGGCACGTTGTGGTCGAC
>JBAUHH010000213.1:0-3916 GCA_049680165.1 Pseudolabrys sp. | reverse complement strand
AGCGCAAGCTCGATGTCGGCAAAGTCGACGACGCCTTCGCGTCGTCCGACGCCGTGGTCGAAACGACGTTCTTGTTTGGCCGCCACACCGGCGTCACCAACGAGCCGCGCTCGATCGTGGCCGACTGGAATCCGAGCGAACAGCGCATGACGGTGTACCAGGGCACGCAGGCGCCGCACATGATGCAGGACCTGTTCGCCAAACACCTGAACCTCCGTCATGACCAGGTGCGCGTGCTGACGAAAGACGTCGGCGGCTCGTTCGGCATCAAGGTGCACACCTATGCCGACGAGATGGCGACGGTAGCGCTATCGAAGCTGCTCAAGCGGCCGGTGAAATTCGTCGCCGACCGCATCGAGAGCTTCGTCACCGACATCCACGCGCGCGACCATCGCATCAAGGCGAAGATCGGCGTCAAAAAGGACGGCACCATCACCGCCTTCGAGATCGACGACCTGACCGGCATCGGCCCTTACTCGGTCTATCCGCGCACCAGCGGCATCGAGGCGAACCAGATCGTCGGGCTGGTCGGCGGCTCGTACAAATGCCCGAACTATCGCGCGCAGGCGCGCGTCGTGTTCCAGAACAAAAATGTCATGTGCCAGTACCGCGCCGTCGGCCACCCGATCGCGACCGCGGTGACCGAAGGCCTGGTCGAAATGGCGGCGGCGAAGATCGGCATGGATCCGCTGGAAATCCGCCGGCGCAATCTGGTGCCGGACGACGGCTATCCGTGCGCGGCGCCGTCCGGCCTGAAATTCGAGCAGCTCTCGCATCACGAGTCGCTCGCGCATCTGGACGCGCTGATGAATTACGCCGGCTTGCGCGCCGAGCAGAAAAAGCTGCGCGAGAAAGGCATCTATCGCGGCCTCGGCTTCGCCAGCTTCATCGAGGTGACCAATCCATCCGCCGCCTTCTACGGCGTCGGCGGCGCCAGGATCACCTCGCAGGATGGCGCGACGGTGAAGCTCGATGCGCAAGGCATGATTTCCATTGCATCGGGTGTCACCGAGCAGGGTCAGGGCGCGGAGGCCGTGCTGGCGCAGACGGTGGCGACCTCGTTCGGCGTGCCGATCGAGCGCGTGCGCGTCATCACCGGCGACACCGACAACGTGCCTTATGGCGGCGGCACCTGGGCCTCGCGCGCGGCCGGCATCGGCGGCGAAGCGGCCTGGCAAGCGGGCAAGGCGTTGCGCGAGAACGTGCTGGCAGTGGCCGCGTCCATCCTGCAGGCCAAGCCCGGCGACCTCGACATCCGCAACGGCATCGTCGTCGACAGAGCGAACGGCACCGAGCGCCTGCCGCTCGAGGAGCTAGCGCGCGTCGCCTACTTCCGTCCCGATACCTTGCCCGCCGGCATCCAGGCCGAACTCATTGCAACGCGCCACTACGTGCCGCGGCAATGGCCGTTCGCCTTCACCAACGGCATCCAGGCGAGCTATCTCGAAGTCGACGTCGACACCGGCTTCGTCACGCTGCTGAAACATTGGTGCGTGGAAGACTGCGGCACCGTCATCAATCCGCAGCTGGTCGACGAGCAAATCCGCGGCGGCATCGTGCAAGGCATCGGCGGCGCGTTGTTCGAGCACTGCGTCTACGACGAACGCGGGCAGCTCACAAACGGCAACATGGCCGACTATCTGGTGCCGATGGCGGCGGAGATGCCGGACATCGAGATCGGCCACGTGGTGACGCCGACCGCCGACAGCGAGCTCGGCGCGAAGGGCGCCGGCGAAGCCGGCACCGCCGGCGCGCCGGCCTGCGTGATGAACGCCATCAACGACGCGCTGCGTCCGCTCGGCGCCAAGACGCTCACCGACATGCCGTTCACGCCGGACAAGATTCTACGGGCGCTGGGGAAGGTGTAAACCGCCTTCGCCACACCTGTCATGGCCGGGCTCGACCCGGCCATCCCGCTTAGGAGCGCACTGCCTTCCTAAGCGGGATCACCGGGTCACGCCGCGTCGCGGCGGCCCGGTGATGACAATCTCAAAACTTGATCATGTCACTGCGCGTGAGGGTCGTCTTCGCCGACACGCCCGGCGCGGTCTGGAAATCGAGCACCGTCGCATACTCGGAAATCGGATCGGCCGACGTCATTCCGTCCACCGGGACGATGACCTTCATGCCGCGGAACGCCGCGCCGGACGCCGTGAAGAACACCGCGCCATTCGACGACGTTCCGACCGTAATCACGGTCTTGATGCCCTTGTCCTTGAGGACTTTCTCCAAGTCGGTGTGCAGGAATTTGTCCGGCCCCGACAGCACATGCGGCTCGCTCGCGAGCGGCGCGACCTCCAGCAGCACGTCGGCCGGCGTCGAGTTGGCGATGATGCTGTAGACGACCGCGACCTTGGCGGCGCGCGCTTCGTTCAGCAGCTTCTTCATCGCCGGCAGGCTGGCCACGCAGCGCGGCCGCTTGCCGCAATTCTGCTTCATGAAGTCGAGCATCAACAGCGCCGTCGTCTTGGTATCGACGGTGACCGGCTTGAGCGTGGGCGCGGCCGGCTGCTTCACGCTTGCCCACTCGTCCACGATGCTGGCCGCCTGCGCGCCCGAGACGAGTACGCCCAAGCTCAAGGCGGCAAGCGTGGCGATCAAAAGATTTCGTTTCATGAAAATCATCCTCCCTGTTCCGAGCGCTGACATGGCTCGTTCGGCTTCCGGTTGCGATCATGCGCAACCGACAAGCTCTCTGTCAAAGCTGCCGCAGTCACCCCGCTTGATGAAACTCCGCAGTCCTGCGCAATATTCCATCGCAGCACGAGCGGGACACAACCGCCTGCAACCCATTGCGAAAAGGAAACGGGGGACTTGCTTCATGAACATCAAGGTCGGCAAAGAAGCGATCGCCGAGGCCAGCAAGAAGCTCAGCAACTGGGGCCGCTGGGGCAAGGATGACCAGATCGGCACGCTCAACCACGTCACGCCGGAAGACATCGTCAAGGCGGCGAGCCTGATCCGGACCGGCAAGGTATTCGCGCTCGGCATTCCACTCGACCGCGAAGGCCCGCAGACCGGCTTGTTCGGCGGCCGCTTCAACCCCATTCACCAGATGCTCGCGACCGGCACCGACGCGATCGCCGGCCAGCAGGACTGGAACAAGATTCGCTACGCCGACGACACGCTGATGCTGTGCGTGCAGGGCGCAACGCACTGGGATGCGCTCGGTCACATCTTCTACGAGGACAAAGCCTACAACGGACATGACGCCAAGCTGATCGACGCGCGCGGCCTGTCCGTGCTCGGCATCGAACACTCCAAGAGCAAGATGGTCGGACGCGGCGTGCTGCTCGACATCGCGCGCTTCCGCGGCGTGAAGTGGATGCGGGACGGCGAAAGCATTTCCAACGACGAACTCGACAAATGCGCCAAGGATCAGAACGTGTCGATCGGGCGCGGCGATTTCGTCATCGTGCGCACCGGACAGATGGAGCGCTGCCTCGCCGAGAAGGAATGGGGCGGCTATGCCGGCGGCGACGCGCCCGGCGTCAAATTCGAGAATTGCTACTGGTGCCAGGAAAAGCAGGTCGCGGCGATCTGCACCGACACCTGGGGGGTCGAAGTGCGCCCGAACGAAACCAGGGAGGCCAACCAGCCGTGGCACTGGGTGGTGATCCCGGCCATGGGGCTGTGCATGGGCGAGATTTTTTATCTCAAGGAGCTCGCCGAGGACTGCGCCGAGGACGGCGTCTACGAATTCTTCTTCTGCGGGCCGCCGCTCGTCATCACCGGCGCCACGGGATCGCCGATCAATCCGCAGGCTATTAAGTAACGGCGTATTTATTAGTCGGCCTTGGCCGGACGTGGTAATCGGCGCCTCGCTCTCATTCATCTCGAGGAGCTGACGATGCGCATTGTTCTTGCATGTCTTGTCGCTCTCTGCGTCGCGGGCACGGCCAGCGCGCAACAGCAG
>JBAUHH010000212.1:0-1564 GCA_049680165.1 Pseudolabrys sp. | reverse complement strand
TGTCGTCGTCGGACATTTGCTTGGGCAGATAGCCGGAGATGATCGCGATCTCCTCCTGCTCCTGCTTCACCAAGTCGGCGCGGTTGCCTTGTCTGTAGAGCTCGACCGATTCCTGCCGCTGCTTGATCATCTTTTGCAGCAACGGCAGCACGTCGGCGTCGCCGAGCGGCGGCTTGCCGGCCCCGCGCGCCTCGATGTCGGCGTTCTTGAGGGTGGAATTGACCATGCGGAGAGTGGAGACCGCCCGCTCGTTCCTGGCCTTCATCGCCTCGGTCAAAGCTTTATTGATGTCGTCGCGGAGCACGGGGAGCCCTTTCCGATTGTTTAGTAATGTGGCGGAGAATCCTAGGCGCTCATGAGTCTCGCATCGACGGAGTGATTGTTAGTCCAACCAGCAGTCCTTCAGGAGAAAGAAATCGCGTGACCGTCTGGCCCCACGGCTCCTTCTTGTTCTTGACGAGCACACGATAACCTCGCGATTCCAGGTCCGCAGTTGCGCCTTCAACATCCTCGACATCAAATTCGAGCCAGGCTTGGGGAACGGGCGTATTGTCTGGCCAGGAATCTTTGCCAAAGCAGGACTGTGCCACCTGATCGAGCGGCCACAAGGCAAAAGTCCGAGCTCCTTTCAGAGCCTCAGTATGCAGATACTCGCCCTGCTCCTCCTTAAATGAGATATTGAGGGTCTCGCCGTACAAGTTTCGGCCCGCGACTCTATCGCGGACGATTGGCCCAAACCCGGCAACGAACAGGACCTTGATACGCTCGAGCTCTTGCATGTGAGTTCCTCTTGCGGCAGCGGATTAAATCCTATTGGGGGCGGCAGCCGGCCTCCCCTTGCCTCACACCATATAATACGCAACTAAGTGCGCATGACCCAGACGCAGCCAAGTCCGGCCCGGGCCTCCGGCGGATCCTGGGCCGAGCCAAAGGCGACGGCGCTTTTGGTGCTGGCCGACGGGACCGTGCTGGAGGGCGTCGGCTTCGGCGCCACCGGGCACGCGGCCGGCGAGGTCTGCTTCAACACCGCGATGACGGGCTACGAGGAGATCCTCACCGATCCCTCCTATGCCGGGCAGATCATCACCTTCACGTTCCCGCACATCGGCAATGTCGGCACCAACGAGGACGACATCGAGACCGTCAACATGGCGGCGACGCCGGGCGCGCGGGGTGTCATTTTACATAGCGCCATCACCGAGCCGTCGAATTACCGCGCGACGCGCCATCTCGATAAATGGCTGAAGGCGCGCGGCGTCATCGGGCTTTGCGGCATCGACACGCGCGCGCTCACCGCGCTCATCCGCGAGAAGGGCATGCCGAACGCCGTGATCGCGCACGAGCCAAACGGCAAATTCAACCTCGCGGCGCTCAAGAAGGAAGCCGCGGCATGGCCCGGCCTCGTCGGCATGGACCTGGTGCCGATGGTGACCAGCGGCCAGCGGTTTTCCTGGGACGAGACGCCGTGGGCCTGGGGCAAGGGCTTCGGCCGGCTGACCGATCCGAAATTCCACGTGGTCGCGTTCGACTACGGCATCAAGCGCAACATCCTGCGCCTGCTCGC
>JBAUHH010000211.1:0-15658 GCA_049680165.1 Pseudolabrys sp. | reverse complement strand
CATCCCGCTGTTCCACAGGTAAGCACCCGACGAAAGAAACTGCTGGGCTGTCTCCCGATCCGGCTTTTCCACGAATCCGGCGACGTTATGAGCGCCACCAGCGCCGGGACCATCAGCCTTGATGTAGCCATAACCGATCGCCGGAGCATCCGGTTTGATCCCGAACAGAACAATTTTTCCAGCTGCGACCGCCGCCCTTGCTGCTGTGACGGTCGCACGAAACGCGTTGGTGTCACGCACCAGATGATCGACCGGCATGACCAGCAACGTAGCATCGGGGTCGGCGTCGGTCGCGAGAAGCGCTGCGACGGCAACTGCGGCCGCCGTATTTCTACCGACGGGTTCGAGGACAATCCTGGGCTTGGCCATGCCCAGGGACCGCATCTGCTCTGCGATGACAAAACGATGTTCCGCATTCGCAACAATGAGAGGTGCGGCAAACATGACTTTGTCCGAGACGCGCATCGCGGTTTGCTGCAACAAGGTTTGCTCTCCCAGCAGCGACAGCAATTGCTTGGGATAGGTTTCGCGCGACAGCGGCCATAGCCGTGAGCCGACGCCGCCCGACAATAGTACCGGCACTATCGGTCCAGGTTCCGGTACGGGCAACTTCGACGTCAATCCCGATTGCTCGCGCAGAGACATTTCACTTCCCCCTCGACGGTCAACGCATCACGCCCCCCGGACCCGAACGTTTCGGCGGCCAACAGGTTTCACGGGAACAAGCATCCAAAGGGCAAAGTGGAAAATTTTTCGCGCTGGTTCCGCACTGGACGTGCGCGCCAATCCAGAAATCCGGAGAACGAAATTTTGCGACAATATCGCGAAAAGCGGATCAGCAGGACGGATGCCGGAATGCCGCGGCGCTGGAACATGGCGTCGTCGTGCCCGACCGTCGGCATGCGGTAAGGCGCGATGCCAACCTCTTTTCCAGCACTCTCCACCGTTGCCAGCAGCGACGCATCCAGATCGACAGCCGGCGTTCCGACCCGCTTGCCGAAATCGAATTCGACATTGTGCTCGCGCGCCAGTTCGCTCGAACATCAATCACGACGCGCGGCCGCTGGCATTCTGCGATCATAAGGTCGAGAAGAGCGGGTCGTCATTTTGAGAATGACACTGCCGCTCAAGCCAACTGTAAGAGCTTCATCGCGTTGACGAGCGCGCCAACCGAAGAACATCTAATCCCGAGTGTCCAGGTATTTATCGTGAGGGCGCATAACGGTGATTTTCACGCGATATGCATTGACAGGCATTTTGCTCCCGCTTTACCATTTGTCATACCGTATACATCCATGGGTAGGGAGAAGTAAAATGGCGGTCAAGATCAGCCGGCGCACTGCGGTCCTTGGAATTTCAGCCGCTCTCGCCACCCCGCATGTGGTGCGGGCGCAGGACAAGATGGTCCTGAAGATGGGGACGCTCGGGTCCACCGAATACTTCTATTACAAGGGCGCCAAGCGCATGGCGGACGAGGTCGTCAGCAAGGCCGGCGGCCGCGTCGAAGTCCAGGTCTTCGCGAACCAACAGCTCGGCAACGAGCGCGACATGATCGAGGGGCTCCAGCTCGGCACCATCGATCTCGCCATCATCAACACGCCGCTGCTCGCGGGCTTCGACCCTCGCTTCCTGATCTTCGATATGCCGTTCATGTTCAATGACTGGAATCACGTCAATCGCGTGCTGATGAGCCCGATCGGCGCGGACCTGATGAAGTCGCTCGAGGCCAAGCAGATCAAGGCCTTCAATTTCTCGACCGCCGGCTTCCGTCACGTGCTGAACTACAAGCGGCCGGTACGCACGCCGGAGGAACTCGCGGGACTCAAAATCCGCACGCTCGACAATCCCGTGCACGTTGCGATCATGAACGCGATGGGCGCGAACGCGACGCCCATGCAATACAGCGAGGTCGCGACGGCTCTGCGTCAGCACACGGTCGACGGCCTCGACTCGCCCGCGCCGGCGGCGGTGACCGAGAAGTTCTACGAGACCAACAAGTATCTTTCGCTCACCGGCCATGTCTTCACCGGCGTCATTTATCTGATGAGCCTGAAGCGCTTCAGCGGCATGGATCCGAGCCTGCAAAAAGTAATGACAGATGCTGCCAAGGTCGGCGCCGACACCGAAACCGACCTCTACAACAAGTTCGACGATCAATCGCTGGTTATTCTGGCCAAAGACCACGGCATGCAGATCGACAAGGTCGACCGGGAGAAATTCCGCTCCCGCATGAGGCCCGTATTCGACCGCTATCAGGACAAGGTCGGCAAGGATCTCATCGCCCAGGTAAGGAAGCTCGGCACCTGAGCGTCTGCCAAAGGGGCGGCAACCGCGACACTCCGACAGACGACAGTGGACCAGAATTCATCGCGCCTTCCTGCGCTCCTTTCCGCTCTCGACGGCATCAGCCGCGGCCTGAACGCCATGGCTGAACTCGTGACGTGGATTCTGGTTGCGCTGACCATCCTCGTCACGCTGACTCAGGTGGTGTTCCGTTATGGACTCGAATCGTCGTTGTCGTGGTCCGAGGAATTGGCGCGCTACATGTTCGTCTGGATCATCTTCATCGGCGCGAGCGTCGCAACACGGCGGCGGCAGCACATCTTCGTCGAGGTCCTCGTCGCGCAGTTTCCGGAGCGCTTGCGCACCGGCGTCGACCTGCTCGGCATTCTCGCCAGCGCGAGCTTCTTCATCGTGCTCGGCTACGTCAGCTGGCTGCTGATGCTCAACGCTTGGCAACAATATTCGACCGCCCTCGACATCCGGATTGCCTATGTCTACGCCGCTGCGCCGATCGGCGCGGCACTTTCGGTCCTGCATCTGTTCGTCGGCCTCTGGAAGCGCCTGACAGGCAACGTTGAGCCGGCCCACTCGCTGTTCACCCTCGAGGGGATCGAATGAATTTCCTGGCGTTTCTGATCATCACCTTCTTGGTGCTGCTGATCCTCGGGGTGCCCGTCGCGGTCAGCATGGCGATCGCCTCGATCGGCGCGATCGCGCTGGGTACCAACCTGCCGATGGTGGTGGTCGGCCAACGCATGCTGGTCATCCTCGACTCCTTTCCTTTCCTGGCGCTGCCCTTTTTCATCGCCGCCGGTGTTTTCATGGATCGCGGCGGTATCACGCGGCGGCTCGTGAACTTTGCGGCGATTTTCGTCGGCCGCATGACCGGTGGCCTCGCGCAGGTTCTGATCGGAACCAACCTAGTGATGTCGGGCGTCTCTGGCGCCGCCACGGCGGACTGCGCCGCGACGAGCACGGTCCTCATTCCGGCGATGAAGCGGGCCGGCTACTCCGCCGCATTCGCCTCGGCGCTCACCGCGGCGGCGGCCACGGTAGGGCCGATCATCCCGCCCAGCATCATGTTCGTGATCTACGGCGCCATCACCAACGTCTCGATCGGTGCGCTTTTCCTCGGCGGCGTCTTGCCCGGTTTGTTGATGGGCCTCTACCTGATGCTCGCCGCCTACGTCATCTCGAAGCGGCGCGGCTACCCGAAAATGGAAACTCCACCGTGGCGCGACGTCATCCGCATCACCGTCGATGCCCTGCCGGCCCTGATCATGCCGCTGATCGTCCTTGGCGGTATCGTCGGCGGCGTGTTCACGCCGACGGAAGCCGGCGCGGTCGCGGCGGTCTATTGCTTCCTCGTCAGCACCTGCATCTATCGCGAACTCAAGCTGGCGGAGGTGCCGGCGCTTCTGCTTCAAACCGGCATCCTTACCGCCGCCGTCATGCTCATCGTGTCCGCCGCCTCGCTGATCGGCTGGCTTTTGGCGCGCGAGCGGGTGCCCGATCTCCTCGTCGTCAGCTTCATGCACTGGACATCGAGCCCTGCCGTCTTCCTCGCCGCGATCAACGTCGTGCTGCTGCTGCTCGGGTTCTTCTTCGAGGCGGTGTCGCTTCTCATCCTGGTCACGCCGGTCATCATGCCGCTGGTGCTGCACTATGGGATCGATCCCGTGCATTTCGGCGTGATGATGTGCCTGAATCTCACACTCGCGCTCATTCACCCGCCGGTCGGCATGAACATGTTCATCGTCTGCGCAATTGGCAAAGTGTCGATCCGGGACTACACGCGTGAAGTCATTCCGTTCCTGGTGGTGCTGATCCTGGCGCTGATATGCGTGATCTACATTCCGAGCCTTGTTCTCTATCTCCCGCACGCGCTGGGAGGCTGACCGAGCCATGAAAGTCGGAGTTGTCGGCGCCGGCGCGATGGGAAGCCTGTTTGCCTCGCATCTTGCCGACGGCGGTGCGCAGGTGTGGGCCTTCGATCAGTGGCGCGAGCACGTCGGCGCCATCAATGACCGCGGCCTGATCGTTCGCCGCGCCGGGACGGAGAGCACGGTCCGCATCAACGCGACCACCGACGCGGCCGCGGCCGGCCCCTGCGACTCGGTGCTGGTGATGGTCAAATATCATCAGACGGTTTCGGCGATGCGCGCGGCGGCGGCGATGATCGGGCCGCAGACCACCATCATCACGCTGCAAAACGGATTGGGAAACGTGGAGAATATCGCGTCCGTCCATCCGGACAGCCGCATCGTGTTCGGCCTGACGACGCTGACCTGCGAAATGCGCGGCCCCGGCCGCATCGAGGCGAGTTATGCCAATCGTGGCGAGACTTACCTGTGGCCCGCGGACCGCGAGCCCAATTCCGCCATCGCGGCGTTCTGCGCGGCTCTCGATGCGGGCGGCGTCAATGCGATGCCGGCGCCGGACATCGAATTGCGCATTTGGAAGAAGCTCATCGTCAACTGCGCCCTGAACACGCTGTGCGCGATCACCGGGCTTTCGGTCGGCAAGCTGATCGATCAGAGCGACAGCTGGCCGCTGCTCGACGGCGTCGCGGACGAAATTGCCGCGGTCGCGCGCGCCAAGAATATCGCACTCGATCAGACGCTCGCGCGCGCCTTCCTCCACCAAGTGGCGGACGAGGCGCGCACACACGACCCCTCGATGCTGATCGACGTGAGACACTGCCGGCGCACCGAGATCGAATGTCTCAACGGAGCCGTGTTGCGCGAAGCCGGCAAGGTCGGCGTCGCGACGCCGTTCAACCAGTCGCTCTATTCGATCATCCGGGCGATCGAAAGCACTTACGCCGAGCGCCGAGCCTGACCGTCCGGCCAGTCCCGTTCAGGACGCGGCCTTTTCCTTCAGTTCAGGAAGCACGGTCGCGCGCATCAGCTCGCCCGATCCTTTCACCGTGCCGCGCTGGATCCGCTCGGCCTCGTCGGCATCGCCGGCTTCGATCGCGGCGAGGAGCGCCTGCTGCCGCTCGATGATGAATTCGCGGATCGACTTTTCGCTCAGCGTGCGGAAACGGATCGCCTGGAGTGAGTGAACCGCGCGCGTCAATAGCGCCAATAGCAGCGGATTGCGCGTCCGCTTCAGCCATGCCTCGCGAAACCGCACGTTGGCGCGCAGAAACGGCTGGATCGATCCCTTGGCGTGCGCAACTCGCTCGGCCTCGATGGCGCGCTGCATGTCGGCGAGCCCAACATCGGATTTGTTCTCGGCCGCCTGTCGCGCGGCGACCGGCTCCAGGAGGGTGCGCACCTCGAAGACGTTGAGAACGTCCTCCCAGGTGAATTCGGGCACTTTGTAACCGTGCTTGCTCGCGACCAGCAGACCATCGTTGGCGAGCCAGGCGAGCGCCTCGCGCACGGGCGTGCGCGATACCCCGAGTTGGTCGGTGATCTCCTTCTCGACCAGACGCTTGTTGGGCTTGTGCTCGTTGTGCAGGAGCTGCTCGCGCAGCGTGTTGTAGACCTGCACCTTGATGGTCGCAGGCCGCTCCATCTGTCGCAGCTTGATCTCTCCGGCCTTGCGCTTGTTCGCGGGCGCCATGGTCAACTCACTGAAGGCCGAGTTCGCCGCGGTCGAACGTCCAGGTGATTTTGCCGCGGCGGCGGCGAAGTTCGGCACGCTGCGCGTCTGTGGCGGCGCGATCGATCGCCAGATCACCCGTCAGCATTACGCCATAGCTGTCGCGCGCGGTATCCGCGGAGATCTTGCGATCGATGACGTCCTCACGGACATGGGCGGGATCGCGTTCGAGCGGATCGCCATAGCCGGCCCCACCGGACACCCGGCAGCGGATGCGATCGCCGGCCGTGAGCTGATAGACGCCCTTGGACAGGATTTTCTCATAGTCGCCCGCGCCGCGCTTGATTTCCGCAATGGCGAGCGGCGCCGGACGGCCGCCGTAAAGCCCCCAGGGCTGGGTGCGGTGCCTGTCCTCACGCATCGTCATCGTCACGCGTCCGCGCAATATCTCGATTTCGCGTTCCACGCCGAGGCCTCCGCGATGCCGGCCAGCGCCGGCCGAATCGTTCCATAGCCGATATGAGACTACGCGGATCGGATAATTCAACTCCAGCGATTCCGCCGGCATGTTCATGGTGTTGGCGATGTCGGTCTCGAGCGAATCCACACCGTCGCGCTCGGGCTGCCCGCCGGTGCCGCCGGTGGCGAAGTCCGAGCACATATAGGGCTCGCCGCTGTCGTCTGTTCCGCTGAAGATTGCCACGCGGACGCTGCCGCAGGGCGCGGCCGGGACGCGGCCCGGCATCGCCTGCACCATCGCGCCGAGCAAGGTGTCGACGATCCGCTTCATCGTATGCGTGCGCGCGTTGACCGGCGCCGGCGCCTTGGGATTGACCACGCTGCGCTCGGGCAGATGGAGCTTGATCGGACGGAAGCTGCCGCCATTGGTCGGGCCCATCGGATCGGTGACTGCCTTCATCGCGAAATAGACGGCCGACATCAGTGCGGCGCGATCCGCGTTCAGAGGGCCTTTGAGCTGATCGGCCGAGCCCGTGAAGTCAATATTGAGGTCGGAGCCGGCCACCGAGACGGCGGCGCGGATGCGAACCAGGGTATCGCGGTCGATGCCGTCGTCGTCGAGATAGTCTTCGAACACGTATTTGCCCGGCTTGATCGTCGCGATGAACTGCCGCGTCACGCGTTCCGCGCGGTCGAGCAATTCGGCCATGTAGACGCGGAACGACTCGACGCCGTGCTCGTCGAGCAGGCCGGTAAGGCGCGAGCGGCCGACATGAAGCGACGCAATCTGCGCGCCAAGGTCGCCGTCCGTAACCTTCGGCAGGCGAACATTGCGCGCGATGAAGGCAAAGGCGGTCTCGTTACGCTTGCCCTTCTCATAAAGCTTTATCGGGGGAATCCGCAGCCCTTCCTGGAAGATGTCCGTCGAGTCGGTCGGAAGACTTCCGGGCGTCTTGCCGCCGACGTCCTGATGATGCGCGATGCAGGCGGCATAGGCTGCGACCACGCCATCCTTCACCACCGGTGCAATCAGGCAAATGTCCGGCAAGTGGGTACCGCCATCGTACGGATCGTTGACGATTAGCACGTCGCCATCGGCCAATTCGCCACGGAACATGTCGACCATCCGCTTGACTGCGGTGGGCAGCACGCCGAGCTGGGCCGGCAGCGCCGTAGCCTGCGCGATGACTTCGCCGCCGATATCGAACAGCGCGGCAGAACAGTCGTGGCCTTCCTTGATGATGTTCGAATACGCGCTGCGCACCAGCGCGTCCTGCATCTCCCGCGCGATCGCCTCAAGGCGATTGCGCAGAACTTCGAGCGTGATCGGATCGATCGCGCTGCTGCGCATCGGACTGTCGGACACGGCTCGTTCAGGCATGACGAATGTCCACGAGGATACTGCGATCGGCGCGGATGTGCGCGCGCTGGCCGGGATGGATGATGAGCGTCGTGTCCGATTGTTCGACGATCGCCGGACCCTCGACAGTCTGACCGGCACTCAGCGCTTTACGGTCATAAACCGATGTCTTGACGAAGTCGTCATCGAAATAGGCGTCGCGATGGGCAACCGGCACGGGCGCGCCGGCATTCCTGGCCGGCGCGGCAGAATTCTCGCGCTTTTCGGGCCGGTGCACATGAACCGTGCGCAAATTGACGAATTCGACAGGAGCTTGGGTGTTTTTGTGGCCGTACAGAGCATCGTGACGCGCATGGAAGGCGGCGGCGGCCTCGGCGATCGGATCGGACGCGCCGGCATCCATATCGACGGTCAGTTCGTACGACTGGCCGACGTAGCGGATGTCGGCCTGCCGGCGTATCTCCACTTCCTGCGGCGCGACGCCGTCGGCCGCCATCTTGGCCTGGCCCGCCGCATCCAGCCGGCCGAACACACTTTCCAACGAGGTGCGATCGAGCTGGTCCGCGCGCCGCGCCAGCGTCTCCATCTGATCATGCTCGATATTGGCAACGAGCAGACCGAATGCAGACAGCACCCCCGGCGTATCGGGAATGAGAACCTTGGTGATGTTGAGATCTTTCGCCAAGGCGCAGCCATGAACCGGCCCGGCGCCGCCGAGCGGCAGCAGCGCGAACTGACGCGGATCGAAGCCGCGCTGCACCGACACGCGGCGGACCTCGTCGTTCATTCGCGCATTGACGATGCGATGGATGCCGGCTGCGGTCGCGACCAGATCGAGCCCAATCTTGTCGGCGACAACCTTGATCGCCGCCTTGGCGGCCTCCAGATCGAGCGAAATACCCCCCGCAAACGTGTGAGGATTGAGGTAGCCGAGCACGAGATTGGCATCGGTGACCGTGGCGTCGCTGCCGCCGCGACGATAGCACGCCGGTCCAGGCTCGGCGCCCGCGCTCTGCGGGCCGACGCGCAGGCTGCCGCCGCCATCCACCCACGCGATGCTGCCGCCGCCTGCACCGATCGTGTTGACGTCAACCATCTGCATGCGCAGCGGAAAGCGCGCCACCCGGGTCTGGTTGGTAACGATCGGCACGCCGTCGCGGATCAACGCGATGTCGCAACTGGTGCCGCCCATATCGAGCGAGATCACATTGTTCTCGCCGGACTCCACCGCCACGTGCTTGCTGCCGATGACGCCGGCCGCCAGTCCCGACAACAGCAGCGACACCGGCCGCGTGATCACCGCCTCCGGATTGGTGATGCCGCCGCGCGACTGCATGACCTGCATCTTGGCCTCGATGCCGATTTCGGCGAGATCGTCGCGCTGCCGCACGACGTAATCGCCGACCGCGCCCTGCAGGTAAGCGTCGAGCGAGGTCATCACCGTGCGCTCGTATTCCCGGAACGCAGGATCGACCTCGCTCGAAATAGAGACGTGGATGTCGGGCCGCATCTGCTTGATGACTTCGCGCGTCCGCAGTTCGTGCTGCGGATTGCGGAACGAAAACAGGTAGCAGACGGCGATGGCGGTCGCGCCTTGCGCGCTCAGCGCCTCGACCGCCTTGCGAACGGCGCCCTCATCGAGCGGCACCACCACCGAGCCGTCGGCGGCAATGCGTTCGGGAATCGCGAAGCGGCGGCGGCGCGGCGCCAGGAACGCCGGCGTCTCCGGCTCGAGAAGCAGATTGTAAAGGTGCGAGCGCTTGTGGCGTCCGATCTCGAGAGTGTCCTCGAATCCCTCCGACGCCAGCAAGCCGGTGACCGCGCCCTTTTGCTGAATCAGCGTGTTGATCGCGACCGTGCTGCCGTACACGAAACGGTCGACGTCGCCCGGTTTGAGGTCGACCGCCGCCAGCGCGCGCCGCACGCCGTTGCGCACGCCCTCGATGAGGTTGCCCGGCGTGGACGGCACCTTGGTGTAATGCGAGATTCGGTTGTCGCACATCAACACGACGTCGGTGAAAGTCCCGCCGATGTCGACGCCGATTTCGATCACGATGCGACGCTTTCGGCTTGGCTGTCGTCATGCAGCAAGGTCGAGAACGGCACCGGCTTTATCGGCGGCCGCACGCTCGGGAACGGAATGGTCGCGAGGTCGATGCCGCGTTCGCGCGCCAAAATCTCACCGACCATGCCACGGCAGATCCGGCCCTCGCAAAGTCCCATGCCTGCCCGGGTCCAATCCTTAATCGATTTCGTCGTCGTCGCGCCGCCCGCGAGGCAGGTCTCGACGTCGCCCGCTGTGACCTCTTCGCACCGGCAAACCGTCATATCCTCTGTCAGGAATTCCCACAGGCCGGGGCGCGGTCCGAACAGCACGTTGAGCGCGCTCGCGAAACGCTCGAGGCGGGCGCGCCGGGCCATCGGTTGGCGGCGCCGCTCATCGGCCGCTCGCGGCGCCAGTTTGCCGACGAACTCCGCCGCCGACAGACCGGCAATGCAGCCCTCTTCCAGAGCCAGCGCCGAGCCGCCGATCCCGGTCACCTCGCCGGCGACGAACACACCCTGTTTCGACGTCGTCAGCGCTGGCGTGCATTTCACGAACCACGTGCGCGCGGATTCATCGAAACGCAGTTCGCAACCGCTGCTCGCAGCCAGTTCGATGTTGGCAAGAAAGCCGTAGCCGATCGCGATCGCGTCGACCTCGATCGTGCGCTCGGTGCCCGGGATCGTCCGCCAATCGCGATCCACCCGCGCGATGATGGCGCCTTCCACCTGCTTGTCACCGAGCGCGCGCACGATCTTGTGCCCGTAGATTGTCGGCACGCCGGCACGACGAAGGTTGTTCTTGTATTCCCAGGCCTCGGAAAACCTTGGCCACTGGCCCCACAGCGCGCCGAGATGCGGCAGCCATTCGAACGGCCGCGTAGCCTCCACCAGCGCGGCGATCGTCACGTCGGCGCGCAACAGCGAAAGCGCGACCGGCAAGAGAAACGGGCCCGCCCCGGCGAGAAGCATGCGCCGACCAGGTTTCACCCACTGGTTCTTGGCCAAGGTCTGGGCGCCACCCGCGGTCACGACACCGGGAAGCGTCCAGCCAGGAAACGCCACCGGACGATCATATGCGCCGGTCGCGATCACCAGCGCGCCGCCGTACACGGATTTGGAGCGTCCTTCGTGCGCGACCATGACGCGATCGTCGAAGCGGCCCCACACCAGCGCATTCGAGAGCACCGTGATGTTGGGGCGGCGCAATCGCTCGCGCAGCGCCTCGCCGCGCGTGTGTTCGCGCGTCAGGCGTTCGGGCGGAACCGTTAAGCCCTGCGCTGCGTGCTTGAAGAACTGTCCGCCGGGGCGCGCGTATTCGTCGAGCACGATGACGCTCGCGCCAGCTTCAGCGGCCGTAATGGCCGCCGACATGCCGGCCGGCCCCGCCCCTACAACGACGATGTCAGCGCGCACGTGTGTAACCCGCGTCCTGTTGACGTTTGATTTTCATGCCGCGCCGGACCGGCTCGAGGCAGGCGCGGATATTCACGGTGTCATCGATCGTCACCAGGCAATCAAAGCATACGCCGATGCCGCAAAAATAGCCGCGCGGCTCGTGCGAGCGCGCCGTGGTATGCACCGCGTGATCGCCGCTCGCCCACAGCACGGCCAGAATGGTGTCACCCTCGAAAGCCTGTACTTCCCGGCCGTCGACGAAGACCGAGACCGGCTTGCCGCGACCGACGGCCGCAGTGCGCAGGTCGCCCGTCTGCTCACGTGCCATAAAAGGTCTCCTGCGCCTCGGCACCGACCGCGCCGGGCGCAAACCGCTCCAGCCGATAAGGCGAGATGTCGTGTGGCGTCATACCCTCGGTCATGAGATCGGTGAGGATCTTGCCGACGGCCGGCGCCAGCGTGACGCCGCGGTGGAGCACCGCGAGCAGCAGGCCATCAACGCCCTTTGGCCGGCCGATGATCGGATAACCATCCGGCGGCAACAGCCGCAACCCCGCCCACGAGCGCAACAGCTTTACTTTTGCAAGCGCGGGGACGAGACTCGAAGCCCATTTCAGCATCTTGTGGGTGCCCTCGACCGACGTCACCGTCGTGTCCTTGACGCCGGGTTCGCGCGTGGTGCCAAACACGATCGTGCCCGATGGCGTCTGCTTGATGTTGTGAACGTAGGTGCGCAGTAGCGGCGGGATCCGCTCAGTCACGAACATTTGCCCACGTGCAAGGTCGAGCGGCACCTGAACGCCGACTCCTGCGGCCAGCGCCGGGATGCCTGAGCCCGACGCGCACACCACCGTGTCGGCCGAAATTTCGCCGGCGGTGGTGACGACGCCTGTGACACGATCGCCGCGGCTGATCAGCCGTTCAGCTTTTGTGTAGGTAAGAAATTCTGAGCCCATCTGCTTGGCAGCTTTGGTGAACGCCCACACCACGCCCATCGGCGTGACATGCGCATCCACGGGGCAATAGATCGCCTTGATCGCGATCGGCGCCACAGCCGGCTCGATTTCCTTGATCTGCTGATAATCGATGAATTCAACCGGCACGCCGCATGCCTTGAGACCGCGTGCGCGTTCCAGCCCGCGGGCGCTGTCTTCTTCATTGTAGAACGGGTCGATGCTGCCAGGCGCGTCGAGATCGAGTGGTGATCCAATCTCCTGTTGCGCGCGCTCATAAAGCGACAGGCTCGTCTTTGACAGTTCGACGTAAGTGCTCGGCACGCGCGCCGACGCGTAGCTGTAGATCGCAAGCGATACGCCGCCGAATGCGACGCCAGATGTGCCCGACGCCAGCTCGCGCTCTTCGACCAGCACGACCTTCAAACCGGCGCGGGCAGCATAGTATGCGGTCGCCGTGCCGATGAGGCCACCACCGACCACGCAGACATCAGCCGTTCGCATGACCGATCCTGAATAGAGAGAGGGTCGGTCCTTGAAATAGGCCTGTCATTGCGGCCTCAATTGACGTCCAGTTGTGATTGTCATACCGTATACATTAAGGCCGGGGTGTCAAGATTGAGCGCAGTCGAGTCCCACCGGTCGGCAACGGGAGGGGTCAACGATGGCGGCGACAGCGGAAAGCATGACGGCAACGGCGAGCGCGCCCGCGATCCGGCGCGCGGCGTTCGCGAGTTTGATCGGCACAACGATCGAGTGGTACGACTTCTATCTCTTCGTATTCTGTTCGGCGCTTGTGTTCTCGAAGATTTTCTTTGCGGGCACCGATCCGGTGTCGGGCTATATCGGCTCGGTCGGTACGCTGGTCGCCGCATTCGTGTCGCGGCCACTTGGCGGCATCCTGTTCGGGCACTTCGGCGACACCAGGGGCCGCAAGATCGCACTCATCGTCACACTGATCGGCATGGGTGTCGTCACCTGCGCCATCGGTCTGATCCCCGGCTATGCGTCGTGGGGCTACTGGTCGGTCGCCGCGCTGGTCGGGCTTCGGCTGCTGCAAGGAATTTTCTTCGGCGGCGAATGGGGCGGCGCGGTTCTGATGACCGTCGAAAACTCTCCGGCACGGCAGCGCGGCTGGTATGGCGTATTCAGCCAGGTCGGCAACCCGCTCGGCTTCTTCCTCGCTAGCGGCATGATGCAATCGATCGTGCTGCTGACGTCGCTTGACGACCTCCTGCGCTGGGGCTGGCGCTGGGCTTTCTTCGCAAGCGCCCTGCTCGTGTTCATCGGCCTCTATGTCAGGTTGATGGTGACGGAGACGCGAGACTTCAGGAACCTGGAGAAGAACAAAACGCGCCGCAACAAGATTCCGCTCGTCCAACTGGTCGCGCAGTACTGGCGCCCGCTCCTGCTCTGCATGATCTTGCAGGCCGGCCTCCTGTTCGGCAGCTACATCCTGATCGTCTACGGCGCGAACTATACTCAGCGCGTTCTCGGCCTGCCCGCGAACTGGAATTTCATCGCGGGCCTGGTCGCGGCGGTTGCCAATATCGTCGCGCTTCTTGTGATGGCTGGCCTGTCAGACCGCATCGGCCGCAAGCCGATCTACATGTTCGGCCTGCTGATGTACGTGCTCGTGCCGTTCCCGTTCTTCTGGCTGCTCGGCATGAAGACGCTCACGGGCGTGATCCTCGCCAACACGCTGGTCTGGATGCTGGCGCAGGCCGGCACGACGGCCGTGCAATCGAGCTTCCTCGCCGAGCTGTTTCCGACCGAGGTGCGCTATAGCGGGATCTCGATTTCCTACCAGCTTTCGACCGTCGTGATCGGCATTCCGGTCAGCTTCCTGCCGGTCTGGGTGATGAGCCACTTCGGCTCCATCTACGCGGTTGCCGCCGCGGCTTCGATCGGCGGTCTGCTCGGCCTGCTTGCGCTGATCCCGCTGCCGGAAACCTACCGGCGGCAGACGGCGCCCTGAGACGGATGCGCTCCCGCGCCCAGCGCGGGAGCGCGCCAGTCGTAGCGCGGCGACGATGCCTGATCTCGAGCGCCTCTCGATCAACCACATCACGACGCCGCGCTGGCCTTTGCCTGACGCGATCGCCGGCTATGCCGAAGCCGGCATTCGCGGCATCGGGTTATGGCCGGCGGATGTCGGACGTTATGGCGTCGACGCGACGCGACGCGCGATGGACCAGCACGGCCTCGTCGCGACCAGCCTATGTTGCGGCAGCATGTTTGTCGCGACCGCGAAAGCGGACATCGCGCGGCAGCGCGAGCGCAACCGCGCGCTGGTCGATCAGGCGGCTGCGCTCGACGCGCACAGCATGGTGTGCGTGTCCGGCGGTCTCGCGCCCGGTGAAAAAGGGCTCGCAGCGGCGAGCGAGCGCGCCCGCGACGAACTCGCCGAACTGCTGCCACACGCACGCGCCGCGGGCGTGCTGATCGGCATCGAACCGATCCATCCGATGAAGGCGGCGGAAGTCTCCTCGCTGACGACGCTCGCGCAGGCTAACGATCTCTGCGACGCCCTCGGCGAAGACGTCGGCATCATCGTCGATGTCTTTCACGTGTGGTGGGATCCGGCGCTCCCGCGCGAGCTCGAACGCGCCGCGGGGAGAATCGCCGGTTTTCATCTGTGCGACTGGCTCGTGCCGTTCGGAGAGAATGTGTCGGGCCGCGGCATGATGGGCGACGGCGTCATCGACATCGCGGCGATCCGCGCCGACGTCGAACGCGCCGGCTATCGCGGATTCCACGAAGTAGAGGTGCCCTCACCGGTCTGGGAACGACACGACCCGGCCAATGTCGTTCGCATCTGCGCCGATCGTTACCGCACGCACTGCTAAATGCACCGCGATTGTTGCGATCGCGATCTTACTTGCAAACAGGGGCCGAGCCTCCGACACTGAAGCGTGTCTCGTTATTGAGCAGCCCAACACTTCGGATCGCGGGGAAACGGAATTTTGGCGCCCAGAGACGCGGGGCGCGAAAAACGCAACCGCTCCGTTAGCGGGCCTGCCACAGACTAGCCTGAAGTCGGACAGTCCCCGCAATTGGCCACTTTTTGGCTGGAGACTGCGGTCTTCGGAGATACCGGAGAATGAGTGGTGGGCGCACCAGGGCTCGAACCTGGGACCCGCTGATTAAGAGTCAGCTGCTCTACCAACTGAGCTATGCGCCCGGATTGCCGGTGACGGGAAGTGGTCCCGCATGGCCGGCGTCGTTTAGCAAAGCGATCCCGGCCTGTCCAGCCGCGCGACCTCGCCCAAGTGCCCGCAAATAAAGGAAAAGCCGCCGGGCGGACCCGGCGGCTTCGGGGTAGCGGCACGCCATCGGCAAGATCGCGTTGGCCACCACCTGCTTCTCTTGCATTACTGCTGCTGCGCGGGCCCCTGCTCCTGGCCGTGCGAGCCATGATGGCGCCAGCCGCCGTGGGGCCGCCAATGACCGAAACGCCGGCCTTCGAGCTGTGCAAGAACCGTAAAGCGATGCTTCTGCGCCTCGTCGAGGCTGTCGGAGAGCGGCTTGGCGGCGTCGGCGAGTTTCTTCAGGCTGGCGCCGCGTTGCGTCATCATATCCGCGTGCAAACTCATGCGCTCTATCGGAT
>JBAUHH010000210.1:0-2335 GCA_049680165.1 Pseudolabrys sp. | reverse complement strand
CTGGCGCCGCTGGTCACCTGCGTGCTGGCGCTCGCCGCCTGGGCGGTGATCCCGGTCAATACCGGCTGGGTGATCTCCAATATCAATGTCGGCGTTTTGTACATCTTCGCGATCTCGTCGCTGATGGTTTACGGCGTGATCATGGGCGGCTGGGCGTCGAACTCGAAGTATCCATTCCTGGCGGCGTTGCGTTCCGCCGCGCAGATGGTGTCCTACGAAGTCTCCATCGGCTTCGTCTTCATCACCGTGCTGCTGTGCGCCGGCTCGCTCAATCTCTCGGCGATCGTGGAAGCGCAGAACGGCCGCTACGGCCTGTTCAGCTGGTACTGGCTACCGCTGTTGCCGATGTTCGTGGTGTTCTTCGTCTCGGCGCTCGCCGAAACCAACCGGCCGCCGTTCGATCTGGTCGAGGCGGAGTCGGAACTGGTCGCCGGCTTCATGGTCGAGTACGGCTCGACGCCGTACATGATGTTCATGCTCGGCGAATACGTGGCGATCGGCACCATGTGCGCCATGGGCACCATTTTGTTCCTCGGCGGCTGGCTGCCGCCGGTGCCTTATCCGCCCTTCACCTGGGTGCCGGGCGTCATCTGGTTCGTGCTCAAGGCGCTGTTCATGTTCTTCCTGTTCGCGATGGCGAAGGCGATCGTGCCGCGCTACCGCTACGACCAGTTGATGCGGCTCGGCTGGAAGGTGTTCCTGCCGCTGTCGCTGGCGATGGTTGCGATCGTTGCCGCCGTGCTGCAATACGGCCCTGCGTTCCGCGTCATGGTGGCAAGGTGACACAATGAGATTGGTCGGCGCTGCCAAGGCAATTTTCCTCAAAGAGTTCGTGACCGGCGTCGTGCTCGGTATGCGCTATTTCTTCGGCGCGAAATCGACGCTCAATTATCCGTTCGAGAAGGGGCCGATCAGCCCACGCTTCCGCGGCGAGCACGCGCTGCGCCGCTATCCGAACGGCGAGGAGCGCTGCATCGCCTGCAAGCTGTGCGAGGCGATCTGCCCGGCGCAGGCGATCACCATCGAGGCGGGGCCGCGCCGCAACGACGGCACGCGCCGCGCCACGCGCTACGACATCGACATGGTGAAATGCATCTATTGCGGGCTGTGCCAGGAGGCCTGCCCGGTCGACGCCATCGTCGAAGGACCGAATTTCGAATTCGCCACCGAGACGCGCGAGGAGCTCTACTACGACAAGGAGCGCCTGCTCGCGAATGGCGACCGCTGGGAACGCGAGATCGCGAAGAACATCGCGCTCGACGCGCCGTATCGGTGACCCGATGATTGTGCAGGCGATCTTCTTCTACATCTTCGCCGGCATCTGCGTGGCGTCCGCGGTCATGGTGATCTCGGCGCGCAATCCCGTTCACTCGGTGCTGTTCCTCATCCTCGCCTTCGTCAACGCGGCCGGGCTGTTCGTGCTGATGGGCGCGGAATTCCTCGCGATGATCCTGATCGTCGTCTATGTCGGTGCGGTCGCGGTGCTGTTCCTGTTCGTGGTGATGATGCTCGACGTCGACTTCACCCAGTTGCGGCAGGGCGTGCTGCAATATTTGCCGTTCGGCATGCTGATCGGCGGCATTTTCCTCGCCGAGCTGCTGCTGGTGGTCGGCGCCTGGGCGATCGGTCCGGGCGTCCCGCAGGCGATCACGTCACCGATCCCGCCAATTGCGTCGATGCCGAACACGGCCGCGATCGGGCAGGTGCTTTATACGCGCTACGTCTATTTCTTCGAGGCCGCGGGCATGGTGCTGCTGGTCGCCATGGTCGGCGCCATCGTGCTCACATTGCAGCATCGCGTGCGGGTGCGGCGGCAGGACATCGGCGCGCAGGTCGCGCGCACGCCGGCGACCTCCATCGAATTGCGGCAGGTTCGCCCCGGGCAGGGCCTGGGGGGCGAAGCATGACCGTCGGTCTCGGGCATTATCTCTCCGTTGCCGCGATCCTGTTCACGCTCGGGATCTTTGGCATCTTTCTCAACCGCAAGAATGTGATCATCATCCTGATGTCGATCGAGTTGATCCTGCTTGCGGTCAACATCACTCTGGTCGCGTTCTCGACCCATCTCGGCGACATCGTCGGACAGATCTACGCGCTGCTGGTGCTCACGGTCGCGGCGGCGGAAGCCGCGATCGGGCTCGCCATTCTTGTCGTCTATTTCCGCAACCGCGGCTCGATCGCGGTTGAGGACATCAATCTGATGAAGGGCTGAACTTTTTTATGTATCAGGCGATCGTTTTCCTGCCTCTGCTCGGCGCCATTCTGGCGGGCCTGATCGCGCTCGGCGGCGCGCGTGCGCGCTGTCCGGGCGAGGGCCCGCCGCGCGGGGCGGAAG
>JBAUHH010000209.1:0-1978 GCA_049680165.1 Pseudolabrys sp. | reverse complement strand
GCACCTTGCCGCGCGCGATCGGGACATAGGCGACCACCGCCATGCCGCGTTTCTTGCAGGCCGCGATGACCTTGTCCTGGTTGATGAAGGGGTGAACCTCGATCTGGTTGCAAACCAGCGGCTCGGTCGTGGCAGCCCAGGCTTCCTCGAGCAGCGCGGTGGTGAAGTTCGAAACGCCGACGTGCTTTGCCTTGCCCTGTTTCTTGGCCTTGCAAAGCGCGCCGACCGTGCGCGCGATGGGAACGGTCTTGCTCGGCCAGTGGATCAACAGCAGATCGACATAAGGCAGCTTGAGGTTCGCGAGGCTCTGCTCGACGACCTCGGCGAAAGCTTCCGGCTCGGCCTGGTCGGGTCGGACTTTCGTTGTGATGAAAACGTCCTCGCGCTTGACGCCAGAGGCGCGCAAGCCCTCGCCTGTCTCGCGCTCGTTGCCGTAATGCGCCGCGGTGTCGAGATGACGGTAACCGAGCTCAAGGGCGGTCTTGACCGACTGCACGCCGACATCGTCCTTCAACGTCATCGTGCCGAGGCCGATCATGGGAATGCGGGCGCCATGGGCTTCAACGATCTGCATCGGTTACTCCTGAAACGATTGGGTTGGAGACGGAAATCGGCGTGCCGCCGAGCGGCAGCGCAGAATGCCCGCTCGCCCGCGCGCTGCCAACCGGGGTGTCTCGGCATGCCGTAACGCGGGTGCGACAAAAAATTTCCGCAAAGGTAATGCGCAAGACAATGGTGCGGCGGCAAGCCGTTGGCCAAGGTTCTTACATTGGAATAATTCAAGAGTAGAAAAGGACTATTGCATCAATGACTTTAAATGCTTTTGTGACAACTGGCTTCCATTGGAAAAACAACATGCGCGCTCTTTTGTTCTGCCTCGCCTTGACTGGCGTTCTGCTGCTCCCGGCGGCCCAGGGTCGCGCCGGCGACGGTCTGACTACGACCATCAGGGATCACAAGTTCGATCCTGCCGAGATCAAGGTGCCGGCCAACAAGCGCGTCGTCATTACGGTCATCAACAACGACCCGACGCCGGAGGAATTCGACAGCACCGCGCTGAAGGTGGAGAAAGTTATCCCGGGCAATTCGAAGGGCGTGGTGCGGATCGGACCGCTCAAGCCCGGCAAATATCCGTTCATCGGCGAATATCATGAAGCGACTGCCAAGGGCGTGGTGATCGCGGAATAGGAAGACCATGCTCGGCGCACTCATCATCGTTTTTCGTGAAGTCATCGAAGCCGGCCTGATCGTCGGTATCGTCATGGCGGCGACGCGCGGCGTTGCAGGCCGCGGCCGTTGGGTCACGTTCGGCGTCATTGCCGGTGTGCTCGGCGCAACCATCGTCGCGTTTTTCGCAGGCGCGATTTCACAAGCCTTCGCCGGCTCCGGGCAGGAACTGTTCAATGCCTGCGTGCTCGGCATCGCCGTCGTCATGCTGATGTGGCACAACGCCTGGATGGCGCGGCACGGCCGCGAAATCGCCACCCACATGCGGCAGGTCGGCACCGCCGTCAGCGAAGGCGCCAAGCCGCTCACCGCGCTCGCTATCGTCGTGGGTCTTGCGGTGTTGCGCGAAGGCTCGGAAGTCGTGCTGTTCCTCTACGGGATTTTCGCTTCCGGCACCTCGGGCTCGGCGCTGCTGGTCGGCGGCCTGCTCGGCATCGCCGCCGGCGCGGCCTTCACGGCGCTGACCTATTTCGGTCTACTGCAAATTCCGACGCGCTACATCTTCTCGGTGACGAGCTGGCTGATCGCGCTGCTCGCCGCCGGCATGGCGTCGCAGGCGGTGCAATTCCTCAACGCCGGCGGTTTGCTGATCGCGCTCGACCGCACGGTCTGGGATACGTCCTGGATACTGTCCGAAGGCAGCCTGCTCGGCAAGCTGATGCACACGTTGATCGGCTATTCGGAGCGGCCGACCGAAATGCAGCTCATGGTCTACATCGCGACGCTGTTCGCGATGTTCCTGCTGATGCGG
>JBAUHH010000208.1:0-8417 GCA_049680165.1 Pseudolabrys sp. | reverse complement strand
GCGATCGCGGATGCGAGCGAAGTTACAACGACGAACAGAACGGCAAAGCCGGCGAATCGAATCAATCCCCGGTAAAGTGGCTGGCTTGTCATGCGAAAACTTCTGCACTCGCGTCGGATTGCACCGCCGATTCCCGGCAATTGGCGCGCTGTGTCAAAGTAACACGCCTCGCACGAATCTGCGACTTATCCACAGGTCAAGGTCTATTGCCGGTGCACGAATCTGTTAGGCGAGGTGCGACGAGTGGGGCAGCGATATGTGCCCGCGTGTTGTGACGCCCGTTAGCGTTTCACTGATTACGCCAATCGTCAAAGCTCGCGTCAACAATAACGTCCAGTAGTTTGCGGATCGTGGCGTTCGTCCCGGGCGGTCTTGCTCCGTGCACGCTCGAAATCGACATGCGTTGCCGACGAGTCACCGAAACAACAAAACGTTTGAGGATAGAAACATGTGTCGCCGAGCGAGAATGCTGACGGTGTTGGGTGCGTTGGTCGCGCTGACGTCGACCGCGTTTGCTGCCGATCTCCCCCGCCCCGTTTACAAGGCGGCGCCGTTTGCGCCAGAGCCTGTCTTTACCTGGACCGGCTTCTACGTCGGCGGCCATCTCGGCTATGGCTGGAGCAAATTTTCCGTGAACGATCCCGTGCTGGGCGCAAGCACCAACACCGCCAGCGGATGGCTGGGTGGCGCGCAGGCCGGCTATAATTATCAGATCGGCTCTTTCGTGCTCGGCGTCGAAGGCGATTACTCCTTCGCCGACGTGAAGAAAACGGCAACCGTCGTCGGCGGCAACGGCACGCTCAAGAACGATTTCTTTGCCGATGTGACGGCGCGCGCCGGCTATGCCTTCGACCGCTTCCTGGTTTACGGAAAGGGCGGCATCGCCTGGACGCGGGACAAGCTGAACGTCAGCCTGCTTGGCGGCACCGCGAGCGGCACATTCAGCCGGACCGGCTGGCTTCTCGGCGGCGGCCTCGAGTGGGCGTTCATGAACAACTGGTCGGCAAAGATCGAGTACAACTACCTGCACTTCAACTCGATTACCGAGAACTTCGCCACCACCGGCGGTCTGGGCACCAGCTGTCCTTGCAGTGTCGGCCTCAACACACAAATCGTGAAAGCCGGCGTGAATTACCGGTTCTAGCGGCCGGTTACCCATTTCGGGTCGGCAAGCCGGCGGCCTTCCAGGCGATGATGCCGCCGGCGAGATGCGACTTGTACGGATAGCCTTGATCTTGCGCGGCCAATGAGGCCGTCACCGACCTGCGTCCCGATCGGCAGGCGAACACAACTTGCTTGCCGGCGGGATCGGGGATTTGCGCCGGATCGAAATTCGACAGCGGAACGATAACCGCGTCGGGGTAACACTCGACGGACGTTTCGTTTGGTTCGCGCACATCCACCAGAACCATGCGGCCTTCGGTGAGTCCGCGCGCGACCTCTTCCGGCGTCAAATTCTGCACTTCGTCGGCGCGTTCCATGCCATCGGCCATGACGCAACTCCATTTCCAGACGGCGTGTTTTTAGCCTGAATTACCGGAGGCCGCACCGCTTTTGTGCGGCAGTTCCGTTACACCGTCACCTGCGTGCCGACTTCTACCACCCGGCCGGTCGGAATCTGGAAATAGCCGGTGGCGTCATTGGCGACGCGGGTGAGCGCGATGAACAGTCGGTCCTGCCAGCGCGGCATATCCGACTTGGCCGCCGGCTTGAGCAACCGGCGCGACAGGAAGAACGACGTCGACATGATGTCGAACTGCCAGCCGTGTTTGCGCGCTATCGCGAGCGCCTTCGGCACGTTGGGCGTTTCCATGAAGCCGAAGCGCAGCACGACGCGTGAGAAGGTCTGGCCGACCGGCTCGATACGTACGCGCTCGGCGTCATCGACGCGCGGCGCGTCGGCAGTTTCGATGGTCAGGATGACGTTCTTCTCGTGCAGCACCTTGTAGTGCTTCAGGCTATGCAGCAGCGCCGTCGGCGCGCTGCCTGGATCGCTGGTGAGGAACACGGCGGTGCCTGGCACGCGCTGCGGCGGCTTGCGCTCGAGACTGTCGACGAGGGATTGCAGTGGTGTCTCGAGGCGCCGCGTCTTGTCGAACAGCAGCCTGCTGCCGCGCCGCCATGTGTACATCACCACCATGATGACCGCGCCGAGCGCGAGCGGCACCCAGCCGCCTTCCACCACCTTGAGCATGTTGGCCGTGAGGAAGGTGAGGTCGATGAGCAGAAATGGCACCATCAGCGCCGCCGCCGCAATGATTGGCCAATTCCACACGCGCCATATCACAATGAAAGCCATCATCGTCGTCACCACCATCGTGCCGGTAACGGCAATGCCATAGGCCGACGCCAGCGCATCGGATGAGCGGAACAGCGCCACGAGCAGCAGCACGCCGACCAGCAGCAACATATTCACACGCGGCATGAAAATCTGCCCGAACAACGATTCGGACGTGTGGCGGATTTCAAGACGCGGCAGGAGGCCGAGCTGAATCGCCTGCCGGGTGAGCGAATAGGCGCCGGTAATGACCGCCTGGCTTGCGATCACGGTCGCGACCGTCGCGAGCACGACCATCGGCAACAAAGCCCATTTCGGGTAAAGCAGGAAAAACGGATTTTCGATCGCTTTCGGATCGGCGAGAACGATCGCACCTTGTCCCAGATAGTTCACGGCAAGCGCCGGCAGCACCATGAAAAGCCACGCCAGCCGGATTGGGCTGCGGCCGAAGTGACCGAGATCGGCATAGAGCGCTTCCGCTCCGGTGACGGCGAGAAACACGGCACCGAGCGTGAACAGCCCGATGATACCGTGATGGGCAAGGAAGCTCACGCCATAAACTGGACTGAAGGCCCACAACACGACCGGATATTGGACGATATGCCAAAGGCCGGCGGCTGCAATCGCGGCGAACCAGACGAGCATGATCGGTCCGAAAAACGCCGCAACTTTGGCAGTACCGCGCGACTGCACGGCGAACAACGCGACGAGTATGACCACTGTCAACGGCACCACGTAGGGCTCGAATGCGGGCGTCTCGACTTTCAGGCCTTCGACCGCCGACAGCACCGATAGCGCCGGTGTGATAATGGCGTCGCCATAAAACAGCGCCCCGCTGACAATGCCGAGCAGGATGATTCCGGTGCCCGTTCGCCCAACCGCGCGATGCGCCAGCGCCATCAAGGCAAGTGTGCCACCCTCGCCTTTGTTGTCGGCGCGCAAAAGAATCAGCACGTATTTGGCGGTGACGATGATCAGCAACGACCAGATGATGAGCGAAAGAATCCCGAGCACGATGATTTCGGTCGTTGGCCGGCCGGGACCCGTGGCCGCCGAGACGGATTCCTTGAACGCATAAAGGGGGCTGGTGCCGATGTCGCCGTAAACAACGCCGACGCAGCCAACAGTCAGAGCCCAGAAACTGGATTTGGAAGGTGCGCCGCCGTTGGTCTCGGCCGAAATCGCGCCCCCGTGGGGAGCGGCAATGCTTTGGGTCATGGCTGAGCCTGGATTGTTGCAGTGCAATATGGTTGGCGGACGGGCTTATAACACCGGGGCCGGCGGTTCGATCCTGCCATTCCCGCAGAGGTCAAAATTGTGACATGCAAAAAACGCAATCCAGCTACGATAGATTCTTTAATTAATCCAATAGCTTGACGGAAAGGCCCGATCAGACGGTCACTTGCGTGCCGACCTCCACCACCCGCCCGGTCGGGATTTGGAAGAAGTCGGTGGCGTCGCTCGCCGAGCGCGCGAGTGCAATGAACAATCGATCCTGCCAGAGCGGCATGCCGGAATGAGCGGACGGCCGGATCGCCCGGCGCGATAGGAAGAACGACGTCGACATGATGTCGAAGCTCCAGCCGTGCTTGCGGGCGATAGCCAGGGCCTTCGGCACGTTCGGCGTTTCCATGTAACCGAATTTGAGCGCCACCCGGCTGAAGTGCTTCGACAACGGCGTCATGCGCACCCTCTCCTCCTCCGGCACGCGCGGCGTATCCGCGGTGATGATGGTGAGGACCACATTGTGCTCGTGCAACACCTTGTTGTGCTTGAGATTATGCAGCAGCGCGGTCGGCGCAAAATCTGGATCGCTGGTGAGGAACACCGCCGTACCGGGCACAAAATGCGGCGGCTTTTTTTCCAGGCTGCGCAGCAACGTGTCGAGCGGCACCTCGGTGCGGCGCGTTTTGTCGAACAGAATGCGCGTGCCACGCCGCCAGGTCAGGATCAGCAGCACCATTGAGGCGCCGAACAGCAGCGGCGCCCACGCGCCCTCGAACAGTTTAAGGAAATTGGCAGAGAAGAACGTGATGTCCACCACGATGAGAGGCACAATCACCAGCGCGGTTTGCCAGAGTTTCCATTTCCACAATTTCCAGATCACCACGAACATCAGCAAACCGTCGACCACCATGGTGGTTGCCACTGCAATGCCATAGGCGGACGCGAGCGCGCTCGACGTGCGGAACAGGCCGACCAGCAGCAACACGCCGGCGAGCAAGGCCATCGTCACCCGCGGAATATAAATCTGTCCTACGTGGGAGGCCGACGTGTGCAATATGGCGAGCCGCGGCAGCAGGCCTAGCCGGATGGCCTGATGCACCAGCGAATAAGCGCCGGTGATGACCGCCTGGCTGGCGATTACCGTTGCCGCAGTCGCCAGCACAATCATCGGCACGAGAAAAGCTTCGGGGACCAGCCGGTAGAACGGGTTCTCGATGGCCGCCGGATCGGCCAGCACTTTTGCGCCCTGCCCGAAATAATTGATGACCAGCGACGGCAGCACCAGACAAAGCCACGCGATTTGAATGGGCTTGCGGCCGAAATGTCCGAGATCCGCATAGAGCGCTTCGCCGCCGGTGACGCACAGAAACACCGCCCCCAGCGTCACCAGCCCGATCTCGCCGTGTTGAAGCAGAAATTCCACGCCGTAAAACGGATTGATCGCCGCCAGCACATGCGGATCGTCACGGATGTGCAAGAGGCCTGCGATCGCGATCGCGACGAACCAAATCACCATGATAGGCCCGAACATCGCCGCAACTTTTGCAGTTCCGCGGCTCTGAGCGGCGAAGAGCGCGATCAGGATGACGACCGTCAGTGGTGCGACGTATTCGCTGAACGCCGGACTCGCGAGCTTCAGGCCTTCGACTGCGGAGAGCACCGAAATCGCCGGCGTGATGACTGAGTCGCCGAGAAACATCGACGCGCCGATCACGCCAAGCAGAAAAACATAGGCGGTGCGCCGGCCGAGCGCGCGACTCGCCAAGGCGGTGAGCGACAGCGTGCCACCCTCACCGTTATTGTCGGCGCGCAGCAGAATCAACACGTATTTGAGCGTGACGGTGATGATCAGCGCCCAGAGTATGAGCGAGAGCACACCGAGGACGATTTCGCGCGTGACCGCGCCATCATTGCTGGCGGCCATGGCCGCCTCGCGGAAGGCGTAGAGCGGGCTGGTGCCGATATCGCCATAGACGACGCCGACGCTGCCGAGCGCCAAGGCCACAAGGCTGGGGGGCACCTGTTGTTGGGCGACGGCTGCTTCGGCCGCTATCGCCGTCTCATTCGCGCCGTCTGCCATTGAGTTTGTACGGGCCGTAACGTCAAAGGTGGAAAGGCGGGCCTTATATCACCGTCATGAATGAGAGAATACCGCGCATTTTTCGCGGTGAATTAAGCAGATTGGCGGTCGGGAACCCGCGGCGAGCCGCGCTTTAAGGCTTGAAATCCGGCGACAGCGGCGGCTCTTCGCGCATCAGCGTAATGGTAACCCGCCGGTTCGGCGCCATGGCCGGATCATCCGGGAACAGCGGTTCGGTATCGGCCTTGCCGGCGACCATGAAGAAATGCCCTTGCGGAATTCCCTCGGCGGCAAGGATTGCGCGCACCGCATTGGCGCGGTCGGCGGAGAGCTCCCACGGGCCGTAACCGGGCTTCGGCGGCACCTTGCTCGATGCCGTGTGGCCGGTGATCGAAATGCGGTACGGCATCGCTTTCAGCGCGGGAGCGATCTTCTGGATGATCTTGCGCGTGCGCTCGTAAGGCTCCTTGGCGCCGTCGGCGAACATCGAGCGGCCGTCCTGGTCCACGATCTCAATATTGAGTCCCTGCTTGGTCTCCTCGACCACGATATGTTTCGATTCCTCGGTAATTTCAGGCATTTGCTGGAGCGCCTGGCGCAACGATGCCGAGGCGAGCGAGAACTTGGTATCTTCCTTGAAGCGCGCACCGTACGAGCGCTGGTGGTCGTGATCGTCCGGGGATGGCGTCGCCGAGGCTTCTTCCGGGTTGATGTTGGCGGCGCTTTTCAATTTCGGCCGCGTCGGCAGCCCCATGACCTCGATGATGCCCGAATAACGGATGCGATCCTGCACGCCGAACGCCTCGCGCATCGAACCGGCGACGATCTGAAGTTTTTGCTGATCTTGCGTGGAAAACGCGACCAGCATCACGAAGAAGCTGACCAGCAAACCCATGAGGTCGGCGAAGGTGACGAACCAGCCGTGGCCGCCGTGAGCCGCTTCCTTGCGCCTTGCCATTGACTGCTACTCCGACACGCTTTCAGCCTAGGCGGGCGCGGCTTCGGCTTCGGCCTCTTCTTTTTCTGCCTCGCTTTGGCGGTGCTTCTCCGGCAAGTAAGCGAGCAGCATTTCGCGCACCAGCGTCGGACTCTTCGCCTCACGGATCATCAGAATGCCGTCGATGATGAGCGTACGGTTGATTTCCTCATCCACCAGCTTGAGGTGCAGCTTGTCGGCGATGGGCAGGCAGAACAGATTGGCCAGCGCCGCGCCGTAGAAAGTCGCGAGCAACGCGCCGGCCATGTACGGCCCAAGCTTGGACGGATCGGTCATGTTGGCGAACATCTGCACCATGCCGATGAGCGTGCCGATCATTCCGAAGGCCGGCGCGCAGTCGCCGACTGCGCGGTAGATCTTCTGCCCTTCGTCGAGATGGGTCAGGAAGTTGTCGCGGTCGCGCTCAAGATTGTCGCGAATGAATGTGCCGTCATAACCGTCGGCGACGAAGCGCACGCCCTTGGCGAGGTAGGCATCCTCGATCTCGACCTTTTCCAGGCCCACCGGGCCCTGCTTGCGTGCGACTTCGGCCAGCCCCGCGAGCTCATCGACGAGGTCGCGCTGGGTCATGCGCCGCATCGTGAAAGCGTACTTTGCTCCGAGCGGGAGCCCATGAAAAATCGAGGAGAGTGGAAATCGGATAAGGGTCGCCGCGAAGGAGCCGCCGAAAATAACGATGAAGGCATGTTCGCTGACGAACATCTGGAGGTCGCCGCCCATCATGATGACAAGGCCGACGACGGCGACGCCGCACAACAGACCTAAACTGGTCGCGATATCCATAATTTACCCCACCGACGCAACGACTTCGGCGCACCGAAACCGGCGGCACGCTGCTGACCCTAGACTGGCGCTGTTAAGGAGCGGTAAAGGCTAACCGAACGTGAAAAGAACCTGTACGGGGCCGGCCTCGAAAAACCGGTGACCGGGCCGGAAAAAGCTGCAAAAACGAGAAAATGGGCTCAAAGGCCATTTTTTCCAGCAAAAATGTAAATCGGAGGATAACCCTATGCGTGAGATCGGCCATTTCATCGGCGGCAAAGAGGTGAAGGGGGCCTCCGGGCGCTTTGGCGACGTGTTTGATCCCAATACCGGCGACGTCCAGGCCAAGGTGGCGCTGGCGAGCCGCGCCGAGGTCGAAAAGGCTATCGCGAACGCCGAGGCGGCGCAGCCGGCCTGGGCCGCCACCAATCCGCAGCGCCGCGCGCGCGTGATGTTCAAGTTTCTCGATCTGGTGCACAAAGACTTCGACAATCTCGCCAAGCTGCTTTCTTCGGAGCACGGCAAGACCATCCCCGACGCGCGCGGCGACGTGCAACGCGGCGTCGAGGTGGTGGAATTCGCCTGCGGCATTCCGCACTTGATGAAGGGCGAATACTCCGAAGGCGCCGGCCCCAACATCGACTTGTATTCGGTCCGTCAGCCGCTCGGCGTGGTCGTCGGCATCACGCCGTTCAATTTCCCGGCGATGATCCCGATGTGGAAATTTGCGCCCGCGATCGCATGCGGCAATGCCTTCATCCTCAAGCCGTCGGAACGCGATCCGTCCGTTCCGATGCGACTTGCCGAATTGCTTGTGGAAGCCGGACTGCCCGCGGGCGTGCTCAATTGCATCAATGGCGACAAGGAATCTGTCGATACGCTGCTCACCGATCCGCGCGTAAAGGCGATCGGCTTCGTCGGCTCATCGGCAATCGCCGAATACATTTACGCAACCGGCTGCGCGCACGGCAAGCGCGTGCAGTGCTTCGGTGGCGCCAAGAACCACATGATCGTGATGCCGGATGCTGACATGGATCAGGCCGGGGATGCGCTGATCGGGGCCGGTTATGGCT
>JBAUHH010000207.1:0-2207 GCA_049680165.1 Pseudolabrys sp. | reverse complement strand
CATCTTGAACGCGGCGGTGACGAACGGCCCGTTGGCGAGCAACGGCCATTGCGAGGCGGCAAACACGCCGTACCTGCCGAAAGCGCCGAGCACGTCAGCCTGCGCGATGCCGCCGGAGATATGCGCGCCGGCCCCATAATTATATTCGGTGAAGGCGAGCTTGGTGCCTGGATAACCGCTGGCGATTTTGGCCAGCATGCGCGGGATCAACTGGATCGGCTGCTGGATGTCGTCGCGCGTGATCCAGCTGTTTTCCTGGTAGGTCGGGTCCCACAGCGAGCGCGGCGCTTGCAGCCGCGCGGCCACGACCGCGGCGGTCGTCTCGGTGCCGGTGATGCGGATGCCGTTCGCGTCGGTGCCGCTTTGCGCTTCCGGATACCAATGCAGGTCGAGCACGTCGAGCAATCGCTTGTGCGCGGCCTTGCTCGCGGCCTTCATCTTCTGCAAATAGAACAGCAGGAAATCGCGGTTGTTCGCGTCGGGCGCGCCTTGCAGCCGCGTGTAGCCGTACCAGCCGTAGCTCACCGGCCCGAACACCAGCGTGTTCGGCGCCACTGCCTTGATCGCCTTGGCGTAAGCCGGACTCTTCGTGACCATTTCCGCGTAAGTGGGCGCGGCCGGATGCACTTCGAGATGCGTCTCCGCCCAAAGGTCCGGCTCGTTGTCGAGGCAGAACCAGATCGGCCGCGTCGCGTCAGTCTGGCTCAAGGGGAATTTGCTCTTCACCCAGTTCACGAACTCGTCCTGATAGATCGTCGTGTTTGGCGGAGTGAAGGTGAAGGCGGAGCCTTTCGCCGGCTTCTCCGGGCGGAAGCGCACTTGCAGGTAATTCGGCGTGTTGCGCACGTCGCCGTTGCCCTTCTTGTCGGCGGCGACGTAGCCCTGGATCGGGATCGTCAGCAGCAAGGCGCCTTGCGCAGCCGATGCATTCTTGATCGCCGGAATCGTCGCGCCGCCCGGCACATTGCCGCCACCGAGAAAATCGTCGTTCTGGAAAATGAAATCGCTGCCGGCGTTCGAGGCGTTGTTCGCCCAGTTGTACGCGGTCCAGCGATTGCCGCCGACGCGGCGGAAGGTGAGATTGGCGTGCTGGCCGCCGAGCGTGCCGTTGACGCCGTAGATGTAGCGCGAGATCGGTTTGACCGCGGCGGTGGCGTCGATGTGAACGGTGACGGTTTCTGCGCGCGCCGTCGCGCCGGCCGCCACGACGGTGGCCGCCCAAATCGCCGCGCGTATGTAGGCTCGAAACGCCATCGCATCGCCCTGCCGCTGCCCAACTCTACACCGGTCATAAGGCTTGCGGAATCGGCCCTTTGTGACATTCGTCACAGTCCAATCGCGATCTGGAGTATATTGGACGGTCGTGAGCCACAGTGCGATCAGATTGCTCGCCACAGCCGCGCTCGTCGCCGGCGCAATCGGCATTGACGCGAACGCCGCCGCCCGCGCGGCGACCTGGTGCGCGCAATATCAGGGCGGCTCGAGCAATTGCGGCTTCTCCACCCAGGCGCAATGCCTGGCGACCGTCAGCGGCGCCGGCGGCATGTGCGTTCCGATGGGCGGCAACGAGACGCAAAGGGCGCGTTCGCGTGTGAAGCCGGAAAAAGCCGCGCGCCGAAAACCGGATAAACGCACGCCCGAGAAGAAAGCCGCCGAGCCCGCGCCGCCGAAAGCTACGCCAACGCCGCCGGCAGCTGTTGTCACGCCGCAACCGCCCGCCGCGGTCACGCCAGCGTCGGCGGCGCGGCTGTCTCCGGCAGGCCGGCACAATTTCCAGATGGCGCGCGCGTTCATTCTTTCCGGCAAATACGAAGAGGCCATCGCTGCATTGAAGGCGGTCGGCAACGACGAGCATCCGGATGTGGCGAGCGCGCTTGGTTACGCCAATGCGAAGCTCGGCCGCTTCGAGGAGGCGCGCGCCTGGTACGCCAAGGCGCTCGCTGCCGATCCGGACCATCTCGCCACGCTGAACTATTCCGGTGCGCTGCATGTGCAGCAGGCCGAGATGACGGAGGCGCGCCGTGATCTCGCGCATATCGAAACAATCTGCCGCGGCACGGCGTGCCGCGAATATCGGGAACTACAGGCGCTGATCGCCGCCAAGCAATGATCGCGCGGCGCTTGCGTCCTATGAAAACGGGGGAGACGAAGATGCCTGTTAATCCGACTGCAATCCGACTCTTCGGCCTGGCCGCGGTTGCGCTTGC
>JBAUHH010000206.1:0-1917 GCA_049680165.1 Pseudolabrys sp. | reverse complement strand
CATCGCCAAGGCGATGGGCGGCGATCTCACCATCACCAGCACCAAGGCGCGCGGCAGCACGTTCCGCCTCAGCGCGGTGTTCGAGCGCGTCGATGCGCCGTCCGAATTCATGCACGACGGTGTCGCGCATCGGACGCCGGTGCGGCCGCTGAACATTCTCTGCGCCGAGGATAACCCTTACGGCCGCGTGGTGATGAATACGATCCTGTCAGAACTCGGCCACCGCGCCGATTTCGTCGAGACCGGCGACGCCGCCATCAAGGCGCTGGAAAGCAACAGCTACGACGCCGTGCTGATGGACGTGACGCTCGGTGGCCTCGACGGCATCGAGGCGACGCGCCGCATCCGCGCCATGCCGGGGAAAATGGCGCTGGTGCCGATCATCGGCGTTTCCGGGCGCACCGATCCCGGCAACGACCGCATTGCGCGCGACGCCGGGATGAATTTCTATTTTCACAAGCCGGTCAGCCCCGCCCGATTGGCGCAGGCGCTGGCGACGATCGCCGACTAGACGTTGCTGGCGCGGTTGGCGCGTTCGACGATGCGCACCACGTCCGACATGATGCGGTTCAGCTCGAAATCCTTCGGCGTATAGACGGCGGCGACGCCGGCATTCTCCAGCGCCTCGGCGTCCTCCGGCGGAATGATGCCGCCGACCACGACCGGCACGTCGAGGCCCGCTTCCTTCATCCGCCCGACCACGTCGGCGACCAGCGGCAGATGGCTGCCCGAGAGCACCGACAGACCGACCACGTGGGCTTTTTCCTTGCGCGCGGCGTCGACGATCTCTTCCGGCGTCAGGCGAATGCCTTCGTAGATCACCTGCATGCCGGCATCGCGCGCCCGCACCGCGATCTGCTCGGCGCCGTTGGAATGGCCGTCGAGGCCGGGCTTGCCGACGAGGAAGGTCAGCCGCCGACCGAGCTTGCGCGAGACACGATCGACGTCGGCGCGCAGGTCGTCGAGCCCGCCGACGTCGTTGCGCATGGCGTTGCCGACGCCGGTCGGCGCGCGGTATTCGCCGAAGGCCTCGCGCAGCGCCCAGCCCCATTCGCCGGTGGTGACGCCGGCTTTGGCGCAGGCGATCGAGGCCGGCATGATGTTGGCACTGCCGCCAGCCGCGCGCCGCAATTCCTTGAGCGCGTCCTTGACGGCGGCCTGGTCGCGCGCCGCGCGCCAGGCATTCAGTTGCTCGATCTGGCCGCGCTCGGCGCCTTCCGAAACGGTGAGGATCGCGTCGGCGGCGTTCGCCAGCGGCGACGGCTCGCTCTCGAGATATTTGTTGACGCCGACCACGACCTGATCGCCGCGCTCGATCGCTTCCAGCCGCGCGGTGTTGGATTCGACGAGCTGCTGCTTCAGGTAGCCGGTGTCGACCGCCGCGACCGCGCCGCCCATGTCCTCGATGCGCTTGAGTTCTTCTTTGGCTTGCGCTTTCAGCTCGTCGACCTTGCGTTCGATCTCCGCCGAGCCGTCGAAGATGTCGCCGTAATCGAGCAGATCGGTTTCGTAGGCCAGAATCTGCTGCATGCGCAGCGACCATTGCTGGTCCCACGGCCGCGGCAGGCCGAGCGCCTCGTTCCAGGCCGGCAGTTGCACGGCGCGGGCGCGCGCGTTCTTCGACAGCGTCACCGCCAGCATCTCGATCAGAATGCGCGCGACGTTGTTTTCCGGCTGCGGCTCGGTGAGGCCCAATGAATTCACCTGCACGCCATAGCGGAACAGCCGTTGCTTGGCATCGGTGACGCCGTAGCGCCCGCGCGTGATCTCGTCCCACAGTTCGGTGAAGGCGCGCATCTTGCAAAGCTCGGTGACGAAGCGCAGCCCGGCATTGACGAAGAACGAAATACGCCCGACCACCTCGCCGAATTTTTCCGGCGGCACCTCGCCCGACGCCTTCACGGTGTCGAGCACGGC
>JBAUHH010000205.1:0-4603 GCA_049680165.1 Pseudolabrys sp. | reverse complement strand
GTTTTCAGCGTCGGCCGTGCGAGAAGTGCCGCCGGAATCGATGTAGGTGATCTTCGCCATGAAAAACTATTGCGGGAAAACTGACCCAGCGGAACGCTGGGCCGCCTTCTAATATAGGCTTATTTTGGCGTGCGCCAGTGCGCTGCCAACCCGCAAAACCCGCAATTGTTCAACGAAAGATCAATGCGCCCGCAGCAAATCGGCGATGATCGAGCGCGCCGCCGCGACAGTGCCGGCAAGCTCGCGCTTGGCGGCTTCGAATTCCGCCGCCGCGCCGTCCGCCAGTTCGAGCGCTTCCGCCGCGCGCGCGACGTTCCACGCGCCGATGCCGCGGGCAGAACCTTTCAGCGTATGCGCGAGCGCAGGCACTGACGCCGCTTCGACTTCGCTCATACGCTCGAGCAGCATTTCCGCCTGCCGCTCGAACAATTGCAGCACCTCGCGCTCGAGGCTGCGGTCCCCCAACGTCATGCGGGTGAGATGCGCACGGTCGATCGGCTGCCCGACCGCGCCTTCCAGCACGGGGACGTCGATCACGTTGCTCGCAATCTGGCTCATCGTTCCTCCCGCGGGCTCTGACGGCCCTTTTGGCAATCGACTGTGACCTGCGAACGACAAAAACTCGGTAAATTCCGGGCCGCCCCGCGACATGCGAGCGTGCCAAATCGGCCGATCGTTAATGCGGCGCTACCGGCGTGGCGGACGGTCGCATGGCAGCCGCAATGCCCGGTGCATGATCGCTCCGCGCAACTACCGGAGCCGCCATGGTTAATCGGAATTAACGATGATGAAAAAGTCCTTAAAGCGACGGTTTTCTTTGGTTTGCCAAGCCGATAGGATGATTTGCCGGCGGTAATGGCCGCAACGGGGCGGTCCGCCGGCTGCCGAAGGTTTGCTCGCGCACCCGCGCCGTCGCCGCTCTGGTGGCTGCCCGGGCCGCGTCCGTATCGCGTAACGACGAGGCAACAATCGCAATGGCGAAGAATCCCCAAAAGGTGAAGGACGCGACCGAAGAGGCGCTTACCGCCATCCAGGAAGCACTCAACGTCCGCGACGCCGGCACCCCGCCGCCAAGTGCGCCGCCAAGCCCGCCCGTCGAACAACGCATCGAACCCCGCCCCGAGCCTCGCCCTGAACCGCGACCCGAACTGCGGGTCGAGCAGCGCGCTGAGCCGCGTCCGGAGCCGCGCGTTGAGCCGGTGGCCGTCGCGCCCGCGCCGCCCGACATGTTTCATCAAGAGCCGGAATCATCCGGCTGGGCCGACGAAGAGCCGCCGCCGCGCCGCACTGCCGCCAACGACGACCGCGCCACCGTCGGACAACTTCTGCAAAATCTGCAGCAGCGCCCGTCGCGCACGCCTTACGTCATCGCCACTATGGTCGCGCTGGTCTGGACCGCTGGCATTCTGTCATTCTCGTATCTTTTCCGCACCGATCTCCTGCAACTGATCGGCGCCTCGGCCTTCGGCCCGCCCGCGATCGTCGGCATCGTCACCGCGATCATCGTTCCCGTCGTTTCCTTCTTCGTCATCGCGCAACTGATCCGCCGTTCGCAGGATTTGCGCTACGTCGCGGAGTCGCTCGCCGAAGTTGCCGTGCGCCTCACGCAGCCGGAAGGCACTGCGCGCGAGTCGATCGTGTCCGTCGGTCAGGCCATCCGCCGCGAGGTCGCGGCCATGGGTGACGGCGTCGAGCGCGCGCTCGCGCGCGCCGCCGAGCTCGAGGCGCTGGTGCACAACGAAGTCTCCGCGCTCGAGCGCGCCTATAACGACAACGAAATCCGCATCCGCGACCTGCTCACCGAATTGTCCTCGCAGCGCGAGACGCTGGTCGGCCAGGCCGAGCACGTGCGCAACGCGATCTCCAGCGTGCATCTCGATCTGTCGCACGACATCACCTCGGTCGGCGATCTGGTCGCCGACAAGGTCCACGAAGTGGCGCAGCGCGTCACCCGCACGCTCACCGAAAAGGGCGAGCACATCACGCTGGCGCTCGGCCACGCCGGCGATTCCATGATCGACGCGCTGAGCGAGCGCGGCAGCGACCTGCTGCTGCGGCTCGAAGGCACCAGCGACCGCACCACCACCGCAATTTCGTCGGCGAGCGACCGGTTGAGCGCGAGTCTGAGCTTCAAGACCGACCACGTGCACGACGAGTTCGCGCAGCTTGCCGCGCGCCTGCAACAGATGATGTCGACGCGGCTCGACGACGTGGCGCAAGGCTTCGCGCAGAAATCGGCGATGACTATCGATCAAATGGCGGCGCGCTCGCGCGAATTGACCGATTCCATCATCGACACCAGCGGCCGCATGACCGAGAACATCGCCGCGCGCGTCGACGAGGTGAACAGTACGCTGCGCTCGACCGGCGATTCGCTGGTGCTCGACCTCAGCCTGCGCGGCGGCGACGTCGTCTCCAAGCTCGAGCAGACCGGTTCCCGCATCACCGACACCATCGTGGCGCGCAGCAACAAGGTGGCCGAGACCTTCAGCCAGAGCGCCGAGCAGCTTGCCGACGAGCTCAGCGGCCGCGGCGACGCGATCAAGGACATGCTGGCGACGCGCCTGCAGACCTTCGAGGACATGTTCAGCCACGGCGGCATCGAGCTCACCGAAAAGATTTCGCGCGATTCCAGCACGCTCGGTAACCTGATCGTCCGCCACATCGCCGAATTCGACCGCACCGTGAAGACCTACGGCGGCGAATTGGTCGAGCGGCTCGGCCAGCGCACGCAAGACGTCGCCGAAGCGATGCGCAATTACGTCGACACCTTCGACGAGCGCGTGAACACCCGCACGCAGGAAATCAGCGGCACGCTCGATCAGCGGCTCACCGCCTTCGAGCAGAACCTGGATTCGCGCGTCAGCGGGCTGTCGGAGACGCTGACCAACAGCGGCGCCGGCGTCGTGGAAGCGCTCGACAAGCGCATCGGCGAGGTCGCCGGCACCATCGAGCGGCGCGGCTCAGAAGTCGCCGAGTCGATCGGCGCCAAGATCGGCGAGATCGACACCGCGCTCGGCAACCGCGCCATGGAAGTCGCCAACACGCTTGACAGCCGCGTCGGCCGCTTCGAGGAGTTGCTGGTTGGCCGCGCCGAAACCGTCACCAACCAGATCGAGACCCGCACCAAGGCCGCGGCCGACGCGCTCAACGCCCGCGTGGAGCAGCTTTCCGCCTCGATCAAATCGAACTCGGCGGAAGCCGAGCGCGCGCTCAGCCAGCTCGCGATTTCGACCACGGAAGCGATCCGCACCAGCGCCGGCGACGTCGAGCGCACGCTGCTCGGCGTCAGCGCCGAAGTCGCGCGCAATTTCGTCGGCAAGGCCGACGAGATCACCGAGACCGTCAGCAAGAGCGCCGCCGAGATGACCGCCGTGCTTTCGAGCGAGAGCGGCGGCGTCCTGGCTTCGATCAGCCAGAAGGGCGAAGAATTCGCCGTCAACATCGAAAAAGCCACCGAAGGCGCGATGAAGGCGATCGAGGAAAAGGGCATCAATTTCGCCCGCGCGGTGATGGAAAACAGCGAGGACATCTCGCGCCTCATCAACAAGGCCGGCGACAGCGCCACCACCTCGGTCACCCGCGCGCTCAACGAAATGCACGCTACCGCGCAGACCGCGATCGAGCAGTCGAAGCAGACCTCGACCGCGGCCGTCTCCGAGATGCTGGAGACGCACAATATGTTGAGCTCCGACACCACCGCTTTGTTCGAGCGGCTGCGCGAAGCCAACATCATGCTGCAGGAAGTCCTGAGCGGCTCGCACGAGAACATCGCGGCGCTGGAAAACACGCTGATGCTGCGCGTCTCCGACTTCGTCGCCGCGATGAACGAAGTGCGCGCCTCCACCGGCCAAGCCAGCGAGAAGCTCGACGAGAGCATCGTCGGCTTCCGCGAGGTCACCGCGCGCGTGGTCACCGATCTCGGCCAACTCGCCAACCAGTTCGAGTCGCAAGGCCGCGATCTCGGCAAGGTCGCCGAGCAGGTCGAGCGCAGCAACACCCGCACCCAGGACGCGGTCAACGAACGGCGCGTCACGCTCGATTCACTGGTCGCCACGCTCGACATCCGCACCGGAGACCTCGACGAGCGCCTCAAGCGCTTTGCCAACCTGCTCGACGAGTCGCTTGAGCAGGCATCGACGCGCGCGCGCGAGATCGCCCGCGTCGTGTCGGAAAGCAGCGCCGAAGGCTCGCAGATCATCACCGAGCAATTCGAGCGCGTGCGCGCCACTGCCGAGGAAGAGCGCCGCCGCACCGCGGAGTCGATGCGCGGCATCTACGAGCAATCGGCCGGCGACACCCACGCCATTTTCCGCGAGGCGGGCGAGCGCTTCACCGAAATCGTGCAGGGCATGAAGCAGATGACTTCGGAAATGCAGCGCGAGCTCGACGCCACGCGCGCCGAGCTGCGCCGCGGCATTCTCGAATTGCCGCAGGAGACCGCCGAAAGCGCCGCGCAGATGCGCCGTGTGATCGTCGATCAGATCGAGGCGCTGGCGGAATTGAACCGCATCGTCGCACGCCACGGCCGCAACCTCGACACCGTCGAGCCGACCAGGCGCTCGCCGCGCGAGGAGCAGACGCTGGCCGTCGGCGGCGGACG
>JBAUHH010000204.1:0-7892 GCA_049680165.1 Pseudolabrys sp. | reverse complement strand
CGTGGAAGGGCCATCGCTCAACGGATAAAAGGTACGCCGGGGATAACAGGCTGATGATGCCCAAGAGTCCATATCGACGGCATCGTTTGGCACCTCGATGTCGGCTCATCACATCCTGGGGCTGGAGAAGGTCCCAAGGGTTCGGCTGTTCGCCGATTAAAGTGGTACGTGAGCTGGGTTCAAAACGTCGTGAGACAGTTTGGTCCCTATCTGCCGTGGGTGTTGGAGATTTGAGAGGATTTGCCCCTAGTACGAGAGGACCGGGGTGAACGTATCTCTGGTGGACCTGTCGTGGCGCCAGCCGCGGTGCAGGGTAGCTATATACGGAATGGATAACCGCTGAAGGCATCTAAGCGGGAAACCAGCCTCAAAACCAGATCTCCCTGAAGGGCCGTGGAAGACGACCACGTCGATAGGCCGGATGTGTAAGCGCGGCAACGCGTTGAGCTTACCGGTACTAATAGCTCGATTGACTTGATTGCTCTCATTTCCAATGCCCATTCGCTTCCAAGAGGAAGCGGTGGCAATGCACTGAAAAAAGATTTCAGCTTTCTTCATTTCGTCCTTGGCCGGCCTGGTGGTACTTGCGGAGAGACTGAACCCGATCCCATCCCGAACTCGGCCGTTAAACTTTCCTGCGCCAATGGTACTAAGCCTCAAGGCTTGGAAGAGTAGGTCGCTGCCAGGCCTGCCAAGGACGAAATCCTCGCTTCACGATGATCGGCTTTTGAATGCGGCCGCCAGAAATGGCGGCCGTTTCGTTTGTGGAGCTGCCCTCCGCAAATGCGAAAACCGCCGCGGGCAACTGCGGCGGTTTTTTCGTTATTCTGGCCGCAGGAGCACATGATGTCCCGGCTTCGCATCTACGGCATCGCCCGCACCCGTGCGTTTCGCGCGCTGTGGATGGCGGAAGAACTCGGCCTCGACTACGAGCACTTGCCGATCGAGATCGGCGACGCCGGTGCGCGCAAGCCGGAATTTCTCGCGATCAATCCGAACGGCCGCCTGCCGGCGATCGACGATCACGGGTTCCTGCTGCTCGAGTCGCTGGCGATCACGCTCTATCTCGCCAAGAAGCATGCGCACGGCCGGCTCTATCCCGCCTCGCTCGACGGCGAGGCGCGGGTCTGGCAGTGGACGATGTGGGCACTCTCCGAGGTCGATCGTGGCGTCAATATCTGGTCGCTGCACGCGGTGCGTTTGCCGCCCGCCGAACGCGACGCCGCCAAACGTGACGAAGCGCTGGGCGTGCTGGTGGCGCCGTTCAGGGTGCTCGATGCCGCGGTCGCCAGGCAGCTTTATTTGATCGGCGACGAATTCACCGTGGCGGACCTAAACGTCGCCGCCGTCATCAGCCGTGCGATCGATATGGACTTGAGCGGAGTGCCGAACCTCAAGGCGTGGCTCATGCGTTGCCTGGAGCGCCCGGCCGCGCGGGTGGCGCTCGCTCTCAAAGCCGAGGCGGACGCCGCCACGCCGGCCGAGGTGACGCGGCGGATCGCGCGCATCAACCGCCTGTGAACCCTTCGGGAAAACAAGGGTTTCCGCTCCGGAATTAAACCGGCGCCGCCCTTCCCATTGCCGCTCACTGTTGCTAGATAACCGGCGCAACGCACGGCCTTTCCGTGCTTCGCAATTAGCCGCCGAGATGAAGGATTTATCGCGGGGTGGAGCAGCCCGGTAGCTCGTCAGGCTCATAACCTGAAGGTCGCAGGTTCAAATCCTGCCCCCGCAACCAAATTTCCCGTGATATCGCAAGGGTTTGAACAAACGTCCCGAGCCGCCATCCGGGGCGTTTGCTTTTCAACTCGCCAATACCTCGCCACATTGGGCGTCCCGCGACGTCGACCAATGGCGTCATCCAGCGCGAGATCACTCACAACACACCAGCAGCACTATAATAGTTCGTCAATCGTCCGCGTTCCTCAATAATCCCCGGTGCCGTTTCGGCTATGCTTGCTCCGATCATGGTCCTCAGCCGCAGTTAATAGGATCGTAGAAATGCCCGAGGTGCGGCTTCCAGTCTGGACTTGGGTTAGCCCCCTTGCGGGCTGGCTGCTGCTCGCCGCATCCATGTTTTTCACAACCTCTTTCTTCGAGGTGGCGTTCGGCGCCGGACTGATCGCTTGCGTGCTGGCGGCGGTGCACCACGCGGAGGTCGTAGCCCATCGCATAGGTGAGCCTTTTGGTACGCTGATGTTGGCGCTCGCCGTGACCGTGATCGAGGCGTCGCTAATCGCCTCGCTGATGCTGGCTGGCGGCGTCGCTGCGGCCGCGCTGGCCCGCGACACGATCTTCGCCGCGATCATGATCATCCTCAACGGCATGGTAGGATTATGTCTCCTCGCGGGCGGATCGAGGCACGGCGAGCAGGCATTCGGCCTCTACGGTGTGAACGCGGCGCTGGCAACACTGGCGGCCTTGTCCGTCATCGCGCTCGTCTTGCCAAATACGACAACGACCGTCGCTGGGCCGATTTACTCCGCAAGTCAGCTCGTAATGATTGCGGTCGCCTCGCTCGTTCTCTACGGCGCCTTTGTGCTCATACAGACGGTGCGGCACAGAGATTATTTTCTGCCTGAGGGTCATGCGGTGCGTGATGCCGAGGCGCATGCTGCACCGCCAAGCAGGCAGGTGGCCGCGTCCAGTGCGATTTTGCTTTTGGCTTGCCTTGGCGCGGTCGTGCTTCTGGCGAAAGCACTGTCCCCGATCATTGAGACGGCAATCGACGCGGCCGGTGCGCCGAAGGCGATTGTTGGAATCATTATCGCCGCTATCGTGTTGCTGCCGGAAAGCCTTGCGGCACTCAAGGCCGCCCGTTTCAACCGGCTGCAAACGAGCCTCAATCTCGCCCTTGGGTCCGCCCTCGCGACGATTGGACTGACTATCCCCGTCGTCGTCCTCGTCGCCCTTGCTACCGGCTGGACGCTGGTGCTCGGACTTGATCTTAAAGGGATGGTGCTGCTTGCCCTATCGCTCCTCGTTGCAACGCTTTCACTCGGCACCGGTCGGACAACCGTTCTGCAAGGCGCCGTTCATCTCGTGATTTTCGCCGTTTACCTATTCACGACGATCGTGCCTTAAGGGCGAAGGAGTGTTCACGGTTTACGCCGTGAGCGCACGATCTTCGGCCCTGCTTTTGCCGGGCCTAAGTCGTTTGAAGAAGCAATTGCTGCGCCGCAGCGTCGTCTGCGTCATATCGCGCAGGCCCGGTTCCCGGGGCTGACCCGTAGATAATTATGTATAATGGCTATCGGATGCGCTATCGGTACGCTCGATGACGCCAAAGGACGGGCGCTCAAAGAGCCGTCCTGAAAAGAAAACATCCAACGGGAGGATCATCAATGCCATCGACCATTCGCAGTCTCTATATGGGGGCCGCCGTTTTCCTCGGCGGCGCAGTCGCATTTGCTGGCACGCCTGCAAATGCGTGGGAGCCCACCCATCCGATCGAAATCATCGTGCCGGCAGGCACCGGCGGCGGCGCCGACCAGATGGCCCGCGTCATGCAGGGCATCATCACGAAGCATAATTTGTCCAAGCAGTCGGTCGTCGTCATCAATCAGTCCGGCGGCGCCGGCGGCGAAGGCTTCCTGGCCGCCAAAAACGCAAAGGGCGATGCGCACAAGCTCATCATCACCCTGTCGAATCTTTTCACCACGCCGCTCGCCACCGGCATTCCCTTCAACTGGAAGGATCTGACTCCGGTCGCGATGATGGCGCTCGACGAATTCATCCTCTGGGTCAATGCCGACAAGCCCTACAAGACCACGAAGGACTACATCGACGCGATCAAGGCCGCGCCCGACCACACCTTCAAGATGGGCGGCACCGGCTCGAAGCAGGAAGACCAGATCATCACGGTCGCGCTGGAAAAGGCGATCGGCAAGAAGATGACCTACATTCCCTATAAAGGCGGCGGCGCGGTCGCCGTGCAGCTCGTCGGCAATCACGTCGACTCCACCGTCAACAATCCGATCGAGGCGGTGGCGCACTGGCGCGCCGGCAAGCTGCGGCCGCTCTGCGTGTTCGACTCCAAGAAGCTCGACTATCACGAAAAGATCGCCGGTGACCTCGCCTGGGATTCGATCCCGACCTGCAAGTCGCAAGGGCTCGATATCGAATACCTGATGCTGCGCGGCTTCTTCATGCCGCCCGGCGTGACGCCGGACCAGGTCGCCTACTACGTCGATATGTTCAAGAAAGTACGCGAGACGCCCGAATGGAAAAAACTGATGAGCGACGGCGCCTTCAACCAGACCTTCATGACCGGCGACGCGTACGTGAAATGGGTGACGGACGCGGAGAAGCTGCATGAGGGCCTGATGAAATCGGCTGGCTTCCTCGCCAAGACCAACTGATCTCGCCGGATTGAGTATCCGCAGTCGCTCGAGGAATTAATGAACGAGACAGTCAAAGAAACCGGTGGGGCGGGTCCGTCCCACCGGAGCGTCGAGATCGGAGTCGCGGTTGCGATGGCGATCCTCGCGCTCATCGGAATCTATGGAAGCTGGAAGGTCGGCGTAGGTTGGGGCGCGGAAGGCCCGCGCGCCGGCTTCTTTCCGTTCTACGTCAGCCTGATCGTGCTGATTTCGTGCGCGATCAACATCGCGAACGTGATCTTGAGCCCCGACAACAAGAAACTGTTCGCCGAATGGAGCCAGCTGCGGCAGGTGCTTTCGGTCGTCGTGCCGACTGCCGTCTACGTCGGCCTGGTGCCCTATATCGGCATGTATGTTTCGTCGGCCTTGCTGATCGCCGTCTTCATGCGGTGGTTCGGCCGCTACAACTGGCTCCTTGTTGTGGCAATCCCGGTCGTCGTGATGGTGCTGACGTTCATGACGTTCGAGATCTGGTTCCTGGTTCCTCTCCCGAAAGGGCCGCTCGAAAACTGGTTGGGGTATTAAATCGGCCGCCGAGGGGAAGCGACGGCTACCGTACGATGTAACGTAAATCACGAGACGGGGACTATGTTCGAGGACATCGGCAATCTCTTTCACGGCTTTGCGGTTGTCGCACAGCCATTCAATCTGGCGCTGATGGTCCTTGGCATCGTGCTGGGCGTCATCGTCGGTGTGCTGCCGGGCCTCGGCGGCGCCAACGGCATCGCGATCCTGCTGCCGCTGACGTTCTCGATGTCGCCGACCTCGGCGATCATCATGCTGTCCTGCATTTACTGGGGCGCGCTGTTCGGCGGCGCCATCACGTCGATATTGTTCAACATACCGGGCGAACCGTGGTCGGTAGCGACCACGTTCGACGGCTATCCGATGGCGCAAAAAGGCAAGGCCGGCGAGGCGCTCACCGCGGCTTTCACCTCGTCGTTCGTCGGCGCTCTGTTCGCGGTCATCGTTATCACGCTGGTCGCGCCGCTGGTCGCGAGTTTCGCGCTGCGCTTCGGTCCGCCGGAAGTCTTCTCGGTCTATTTCCTGGCGTTCTGCAGCTTCGTCGGCCTTAGCAAGGAGCCGCCGTTCAAGACCATCGCGTCGATGATGCTCGGCTTCGCGCTCGGCGCGGTTGGCCTCGACCAGGTCACCGGCCAACTGCGCATGACCTTCGGCTTCGAGCAGATGCTCAACGGCTTCGACTTCCTGATCGCGGTGATCGGCCTGTTCGGCATCGGCGAAATTCTCCTCACGATGGAGGAGGGTCTGAGCTTCCGCGGCAAGCCCGCGAAACTGAATATGACCGTCGTGCTGCAGACCTGGCGTGAACTGCCGCGCTACTGGCTGCTGTCGCTGCGCTCCTGCCTGATCGGCTGCTGGATGGGCATCAGCCCAGCCGGCGCCACGCCCGCATCCTTCATGAGCTACGGCATCGCCAAGCGCATCTCCAAGCGCGGCCATCTGTTCGGCACCGGCGAGATCGAAGGCGTGGTGGCGCCGGAAACTGCGGCGCACGCCGCCGGCACGTCGGCCCTATTGCCGATGATTTCGCTCGGCGTTCCCGGTTCGCCCACCGCGGCAGTGCTGCTGGGCGGCCTGCTGATCTGGGGCCTGCAGCCCGGGCCGCTGCTGTTCACCGAGCAAAAGGACTTCGTCTGGGGCCTGATCGCCAGCATGTATATGGGCAATATCGTCGGCCTCATTATCGTGCTGACCTGCGTGCCGTTGTTCGCGTCGATCCTGAAGATTCCCTTCAGCGTGATTGCGCCCGTCATCATGGTGTTCTGCGCCATCGGCGCCTATTCGGTGCATAACAACACGTTCGACGTCGTGATGATGGTGGTGTTCGGCATCGCCGGCTACTTCATGAAGAAGACCAATTATCCGTTAGCGCCGCTGGTTCTCGCCATCGTGCTGGGCGACAAGGCGGAGGAGGCGTTCCGGCAGTCTCTGCTGGCCTCGCAAGGCGGCTTGGGCGTGTTCTGGTCGAACGGTCTCGTCAGCGTGATCATGCTGCTCGGCCTGATCGCGCTGTTCTGGTCGGTGATTCAGAATACCTGGATGAAGCTGCGCGGGATCAAGAAGGATCTCCGCCCGGCGGAATAGTACCGGCGTCGATATCCGCATTTTACGGCGTTTTTCTGCACCGCGAACGGATCGCGGACAAACGGCAATTTTCTTTATCGAGAATTTACGCAGAAGCTTGCGAGCGTCTCTTTATGAATCCCATGGGGCGATTGATGTGCGTGATCATGGGAGGAAGGGATGTCAATCGCCGCGCAATCCGCCGGCAAGGCGGAGCTGTCGGACTCGACACGCTGGGGCCAGCTCATCGCCGTCATCATCTGCATGGTGATGATCGCAAATCTTCAGTACGGATGGACCCTCTTCGTAAATCCAATCAATAAGGCGCATGGCTGGTCGATCGCCTCGATTCAGGTCGCCTTCGCGATCTTCATCGCGCTTGAGACCTGGCTTACACCAGTCGAAGGCTGGATCGCCGATGTGGTCGGACCGAAGCTGGTGATCGCATTCGGCGGCATCATGGTTGGCATTGGTTGGGTGATTAACGCCTATGCCGGCTCGCTCGAAATGCTTTATCTCGGCGCTGTGGTCGGCGGCACCGGCGGTGGCGCGGTTTATGCGACCAGCGTGGGTCAAGCGGTGAAATGGTTTCCCGACCGCCGCGGTCTTGCAGTGGGCCTTACGGCTGCTGGCTATGGTGCCGGCGCGGTGCTCACCGTTATTCCGATCCGTTACGTGATCGCGACCTACGGTTATGAGGGGGCGTTCCTCTGGTTCGGCATCGTCCAGGGTGCGGTCGTATTCATCGTTGCATGGTTCATCCGCGCTCCCGCCACCGGCGAGCTCGCGGCTGCGCCGCCCGCCAAGGTTGAAATGACCAAACGCAGCTATACACCGAAGGAAGTTCTCGGCTCGCCGGTCTTCTGGCTGCTTTACGTCATGTTCGTGCTGGTGTCCGCTAGCGGTCTGATGGCAACCGCTCAGGTTGCAGTGATCGCGCGCGATTTCAACATCGCGAACGTTGTCCTGTTTGGCGGTGCTACAGCTTTGACGGTTGCGTTGATCGTTGACGGCGTCTGCAACGGCGGCGCGCGTCCGCTGTTCGGCTGGGTGTCCGACAACATCGGTCGCGAATACACAATGGCCGTCGCTTTTGGCTTCGGCGCAATCGCCTATTGGCTGCTAGGCCTGCTCGGCACCCAGCCGTGGGCATTCGTGATCTTCGCCGCGTTGATCTTCCTCACCTGGGGCGAAATCTTCAGCCTGTTCCCGTCGACGTGCACCGACACGTTCGGCACTAAGTTCGCGACGGTGAACCTCAGCCTGCTCTACACGGCGAAGGGCACCTCGGCGTTTCTGGTGCCGGTCGCCAACCTCATCAAAGCGCATACGGGAAGCTGGCATGCCGTTTTTGTTCTCACGGCGATCATGAATCTGGCCGTGGTAGTGCTGGCCCTTTTCGTCCTCAAGCCGATGCGGCGC
>JBAUHH010000203.1:0-7681 GCA_049680165.1 Pseudolabrys sp. | reverse complement strand
ACGACCCCGCCCCAGCGGGGGCGACGGATGCTGGGTACGGAGTTCGTGACCGGCGTCGAAGGCCTCCCTTAAGGCCCCTTCGGTCCGGTTATTGGTCGGGACGGGCACAAGGCCCGTCCCGCTGGGTTCGTTCCGCCAGCGGGGGCGACGGATGCCAGCGGTACTCCCCCAAACTTGTTCATGCGCTACCAACCGGGAGAGCGACGAACTTGGTGTTGTCTCCCGACTTCACACGCACGAGAACGGTATGCTTGCCTTCCGAACGCGCGGTGGTGATCACCTGGCGCACGTCGGCGGGCGTGGAAACGGATTTTCCTGCGATCTCCAGAATGACATCGCCGTTGGAGAAGCCGTGATCGGCGGCGACTCCCGACGGATCGACGTCGGTGACAACAACGCCTTGCTTGCCGGCGCCGGCGACACGATCGGCGGGCGCAAGGCGCATGCCGAGTTTCGCGAGATCGGTGGGCTCGGACGAATTCTTGTCGTTGCCGGATTCCGCGCGCGCTTCCTGCTGCTTCGGCATGGTGCCGAGCGTCAACGTCAGCGTTTTCTCGGAGCCGTTGTGCAGCACCGCGAGCTTCACTGAGGCACCGGGTGCCATGCCGCCGATTTTCTTGGCGAGGTCGCGGGCATCCTTGACTTCCTTGCCGTCGACGGCGGTGATGACATCACCAGCCTCGATGCCGGATTTCTGCGCCGGGCTGCCGGACTGCGGTTCGGCGACGAGTGCGCCTTGCGCTTTCTTCAGCCCGAGGCTATCGGCGATCTCAGGCGTCACCGGCTGGATTTGCACACCGATCCATCCGCGCGTGACCGCGCCATGCTCCTTGAGCTGGGCGATAACGCTCTTGACGGTGTCGGAGGGAATCGCGAAAGCGATGCCAACCGAGCCGCCCGACGGCGAGAAGATCGCGGTGTTGACGCCGATCACATTGCCTTCGGTGTCGAACGTAGGTCCGCCGGAATTGCCCTTGTTCACCGGCGCGTCGATCTGGATGAAGTCATCATAGGCGCTGGCGCCGATGTCGCGGCCGCGCGCGGAGACGATGCCGGCGGTCACAGTGCCACCGAGGCCGAACGGATTGCCGACCGCGATCACCCAGTCGCCGATGCGCGGCGTCTGATCGGAGAGCTTCACGTAAGGAAACGTGCCGCCATCGACCTTGATCAGCGCGAGATCGGTGCGCGGGTCGGTGCCGATGACCTTGGCCTTGTAGATCTTGCCGTCGTCGGCGGTAACCTGGACGCTCTCGGCCTTCTCGACCACGTGATTGTTGGTGACGGCATAACCGTCCGCAGTGATGAAGAAGCCGGAGCCCTGCCCGGTAATAGTGTTGTGGCCGCCGCGGCCACGCGGCGCGTTCGGAATGTCGGGCATGCCAAAGCGGCGGAAGAATTCACGCAGGCCCGGAGGAACCTGACTGTCATTGTTGCTGAGCCCGTTGCTCTCGGAGCCGCCATCAACCTTCACGCGGACAGAGATTACCGCGGGTTTCACGCGCTCGACGATATCGGCAAAACCGACCGGCGCCTGCAGCTTGTGCGCCTGCTCGCTCAGATTTTGCGCGAACGCGGACGGATAGCCATTGAGCGCGGGCGTGACAATCAGCGCCGCGGCGCCGAGGCTGGCGATGGTGGTGGTGAGGAGAACAAGACGGCGCGCAGAAAAACTGCGCCGCTTGGGAGCGGGAGAAAGTCCCGGGTTCATCAGTAACTCCTTATCGAAGGCTGGGCGCTCTAAGCGCACCGTTTCGAAGCGGAAGATGGGGTGCCGAGCCTTACAGCGCCCTGTCGGCGGGATTACAAATTTGTAAGGTCAGCCGCCGGGCAATCGTTACAGGCGGGATCAATCGAATTTTGTTAAGCTGGAACTGGGTTATTCCTTGCCGGATTCGACCAAAGTCGACACCCGTGCTTGTTCCGTTGCCGAAAGTTCAGAGGCCTCGTCGCGCTCGTCTTGGCGGCGGCTCCAGAAAAACAAGGCAAGCGCGCCGCCGATCAGCACCGCCGGCGGCAGACCCCACAGCAACAATGTATGCGGCTCGAGCGGTGGCTTGAGCAGCACGAATTCGCCGTAGCGCGCGACCAGAAAGTCGAGCACCTGCCGGTCACTGTCGCCAGCCGTCAACCGCTCGCGCACCAGGATGCGCAGGTCGCGGGCGAGCGGCGCTTCCGAATCGTCGATCGACTGGTTCTGGCAAACCATGCAGCGCACTTCGCGCGAGATTTCCCGCGCGCGCGCTTCCAGCGCGGGATCCTTCAACATCTCGTCCGGCTCGACCGCCAGCGCGGACAGCGGCGCGGCGAGCGCGAAGATCGCAACGAGGAGACGCAGGAAGCGCATGCGCCCTACTCCGCCGGCTGCATCGCCGATTTCGCCGCCGGCTTCGGCGCGCCGACTCGCAAGCGCCGGTCGGAGAGCGACAGCGCGCCGCCCAGCATCATCACCACCGCGCCGAACCAGGTCAGCAACACCAGCGGCTTGTGATAGAGCCTGATCGCGACCGAACCGTCGGCATTGGTGTCGCCGAGCGAGAGATAAAGCTGGCTTACTCCGCGCGTCATCAGCGCAGCCTCGGTCGTCGTCGTGCTGCGCGACGGGAAGCTGCGTTTCGACGGTTGCATGACGCCGATGGTCTCGCCGCCTTCCGTCACGGTGAATTTGGCGGACAGTTCGCGATAGTTCGGACCCTCGCGCGGCACCAGGCCGTCGAAAGTGAGGTGATAACCGCTGATCGCGATCATCTGCCCCGGCTTGAGCGAGACGATCCGCTCGGCGCCCCAATTTGTCGCGCACACAATGCCAAGGAGCGTGATGCCGAGACCGAAATGCGCGACCGCGGTGCCGAACACCGAACGCGGCAAGCCGGCGGCGCGCTTGAGCGCGGCGGAAAGCGGCAGACGCGCAAGACCACTGCGCTCGACGAGGTCGGTCACCGCGCCCGCCATCACGAACAGCGCAAGACCGATACCGAACGGCGCCAGCGCCGACTTGCCGCCCGTCGCCGCGAACACCGCCGTGATGGCCACGATCGCGACGCCGAATGCCGCCATCAGCCGCTGCGCGACGCCGAGAATGTCGCCGCGTTTCCACGCGAGCAGCGGCCCGAACGGCATCGCGAACATCAACGGTACGAACAGCGGCGCAAACGTCACGTTGAAGAATGGCCCGCCGACCGAAATCTTGTCGCCAGTCAGCGCTTCGAGCGCGAGTGGATAAAGCGTGCCGACGAAAACGGTGGCGCAGGCGGTGGTCAAGAAGAGATTGTTGAACACAAGCGCGCCTTCGCGCGAGACCGGCGCGAACAGCCCGCCCTGCTTGAGCATTGGCGCGCGCCAGGCGAACAGCGTCAGCCCGCCGCCGATGAACAGCACCAGAATGCCGAGAATAAAGACGCCGCGCGTCGGATCGTTGGCGAAGGCGTGCACCGAAGTGAGCACGCCGGAGCGCACCAGGAAGGTGCCGATCAGCGACAGCGAGAACGCGAGGATCGCGAGCAGGATGGTCCAGACCTTGAGCGCGTTGCGCTTTTCCATCACCACCGCGGAATGGAGGAGCGCTGTTCCGGCAAGCCACGGCATCAGCGATGCGTTCTCGACCGGATCCCAGAACCAGAAGCCGCCCCAGCCGAGCTCGTAGTAGGCCCAATACGAGCCCATCGCGATGCCGACGGTGAGAAACATCCAGGCCGCGAGCGTCCAGGGCCGCACCCATCGCGCCCAGGCGGCGTCGATGCGGCCTTCGATCAGCGCGGCGATAGCGAAGGAAAATGCGATCGAGAAACCGACATAGCCGAGATAAAGCAGCGGCGGATGGATCGCGAGGCCGGGGTCCTGCAAGATCGGGTTGAGATCGCGGCCTTCGAACGGCGCGTTGGCAAGCCGCAGGAACGGGTTCGAGGTAAAGAGGATGAAGAGATAGAACGCCGCCGCGATCCACGACTGCACGGCCAGCACGAGCGCCTTCAGGCTCGCCGGCAGATTGACGCCGAAGGCCGCGACCAGCGCGCCGAACAGCGCGAGGATCAACACCCACAGCAGCATCGAGCCTTCGTGGTTGCCCCACACGCTGGTGAATTTGTAGACCAGCGGCATCATCGAATGGGAATTCTCGTACACGGTCGCGACCGAGAAATCTGACGTGACGTAGCAGGCGGTGAGCGCGACGAACGAAATTGCCACGAACAGGAACTGCATCAGCGCGGTCGAGGTCGCGAGCCGCATCAACGTCGCATCGCCGTTGCGCGCGCCGATCACGGGCACGACGCCCTGAATGAGCGCCAGGCCCAGCGCCAGCACTAATGCATAATGACCGAGCTCGGGGATCATTGGGTTTTCCCCTTGGTCAATTCGCCGGTCGATTCCTGCCAGCGGCCCGATTTTTTTAGCGCATCGACTACTTCGCGCGGCATGTAACGCTCGTCATGCTTGGCGAGCACGGTGTCGGCTTTCACCGTGCCGCCCGGCTCGACTGTTCCTTCCGCCACAACACCCTGCCCTTCGCGAAACAGATCCGGCACGATGCCCTGAAACGTCACCGGAATATCGGTCTTGCCGTCGGTCACCTTGAAGCTGATGCGCAGGTCGGCGCCGCGTTGGAGGCTGCCGTCCTTGACCAAACCGCCGAGCCGGATGCGCGTTCCGGGCGCCACATGCTTCTCGACCACGTCGGTCGGCGAATTGAAGAACACGATCGAGTCGCGCAACGCGCTGAGCACCAACGCCGCAGCGACGGCAAGCACGCTGAGGCTCGCGCCGATCAGGGTCAGGCGTCGCCGCTTGCGGGTCATCCTTCGAGTCCCAGACCTTTGACGAGTTCGTCGATGCGCTGGAGCTTGCCGGGATCGTTGGCGAGCGCGCGCCGCGCATCGCCGGCGGCGGCCTGGGCCTTGTCGCGCTCGCCCAGCACCATATAGGCACGCACCAGCCGCAGCCAGCCTTCGACATCGGAACCGTTTTCCTTCAGCTTGTCGGCAAGCCGCGCGACCATGCCGCGGATCATTTCGCCCCGCTGCTCGTCGGTCATGCCGGCCGCTGTTGCAATATCCTCCTTGCTCGGCCCAGGCGCGGCGGCTTGCGCCGACGATGCGGGCGGCTTTTCGCCCAGGCCAGCCAGCGCATTCTCTACCGTCGGCTTCCACGGCGCATCGGCCGGCGCATCCTTTAACATGCCGCGCCAGATTTGCGCCGCCTTGTCACGTTCGCCATCTTGCCGGGCGGCAAGCCCGATAAAGAATTTGGCCTTGAGTTCCTGCTGATCGAGGTCGAGCGCGCGCTCGAAGGCCGACTTGGCGTCGGCCGTGACGATGCCGTTGCTGGCGGCGACCAGCGCCTCGCCGAGGTCGGCCTCGCGCGTCGCATTGTCGCCGTTGAGCGCGATCACCTTGTGCCACGCTTTCACGGAGTCGTCGAAGCGCCCGAGCCGCAGATAAACCGGCGCGAGCACTTCCCAGCCGCTCGCGTCCTGCGGATTGTGCTCGAGCCGCGCCTCGACCTGCGACACTAGCATTTCGATCGACGCGTTTTCTTGAACTGCGCGTAAGCGCGCGGCGAGTGGCTCGCCCGGCAACTGCGGCGAGCCGAGCTTGAGATAGATAATTGTCGCGCCGACCGGCAGCAGAACCAGCCCGACGACGGCAATGACGCGGCGGCGCCAAAGCGAAGCGCTTTCCGGCGCGGGCTTTGCCGCCTCCGCGGCGTCGGCGGCGGCGATCAAGCGGCGCGACACCTCGACGCGGGCGGCTTCCGCTTCCGGCTCGCCGATCAGGCCGGCCACCCGATCGCGCCCAATTTCATCAAGTTGATCGCGATAAACGGCGACGTCGCTGCCGGCGCGGACGCTGGCGCGCCGGCCGAGCGGCCAAAGCACGGCGAAAATCGCCGCGGCCGTCATCAGCGCAAACACGAACCACAATGCCATTAAGCCATTCTACCCGGCTGCCCGCACCGGCGGGTGCAACGCGGAGGGCTTACATCAGCCGCGATAATGGCTGCAATGCGCAAGATCAGCGCGGTGGTAAGCCGCCGTGCTGCTCAGCTCAACGGGGTCCAGCTGCCATCCGGGTTGCGGCAGGCGGTGCCGCGCGCCGTCTGCGGCTTGCCGTCAATATAGATGGTGTGGGTGTAGGAACGGCACGCCCGCCCGGCCTCCTGATAGGAAGGTCCGGCGACCACGGTGCCGTAACGGCCTGAATCCGGATTGCGCCAGGACACCGGCGCGCCGGGGCCCGCCTGGTTGAACGCCTGCATCTGCGCGGCATAAGCGCGCTGCTTGTCCTCGTCGTCCATCGCCGCGCCGATACGATTGCCGATCAGGCCGCCGACGCCGGCGCCGATCAGCGCACCCGCGACATGACCGCCCACGCCGCCACCGAATTGCGAGCCGATCGCTGCGCCGCCCAGCGCACCCATCAGTGTGCCCGTGTTTTCCTTTGGGCCGGTGCCGGTCTCCGGATTGCCGGCGCAGGCGGCGAGCGCCGCGCCAACAGCTGCAACGACGACAAGGCGCGCGACAAATGGATGTGCCGGCATGGTCCCCCCTCCAAAGGCAAATATCTAACCGTTACGAGACCAGCCGACCGCAGGATTCGGGCGAAACCGGGGCCTGCCGGCAACCAAGCAACGCTATGGCGTTGTTCCGCGCGGCGCAATCAGGGACCAGGAGCGCGGACTTTAGCTTCCAGGCAGCACCAGCTCGGCGCGCAGGCCGCCGAGCGGGGCGGTGCCGAGATTGAGTTCGCCTCCGTAAAGCGCAGCCAGTTCCACGACGATGGAAAGGCCGAGGCCGGAGCCCGGCTTGGTTTCATCGAGCCGCTGGCCGCGTTTGGCCACTTGCTCGCGCTCGCTTGCCGAGAGCCCGCGGCCATCGTCGTCGACGACAATGCGCACGGTCTGGCCCTCACCCGCCGTTGACGAACGCTCGCGCACGACCTCGATGGCGACGCGCGAAACCGCCCACTTGCAGGCATTGTCCACCAGATTGCCGATCATCTCCTCGAGGTCCGGCCGCTCGCCGACGAAGCGGGCCTTGTCGTCCGCGTGCACGTCGATGGCGATGACGCGGTCGTGGTGGATTTTCTTCATGGTGCGCGACAGCGCCATCACCACGGGGGCGACATCGGTAACGGAGCCGACAACGGTCAGCCGCGCAGCCAGCCGCGCGCGCTCGAGATGGCGCGCCACCTGATCGCGCATGATGTCGGCCTGCTCCAGCACTTTCGCGGCGAACGGATCGTGGCCGTGCGCGGCCGCTTCGTTTACCATCACCGAGATCGGCGTCTTGAGCGCATGCGCGAGATTGCCGACATGCGTGCGGGCGCGCTCGACGATTTCCTTGTTGGCGTCGATCAGCGCATTGGTCTCGCGCGCGAGCGGCGCGATTTCGACCGGGAATTCGCCCGCAAGCCGCTCGGCGGTGCCCGAACGAATCGCGGCAAGGCTGTCGGTGATGCGCTTGAGCGGCGCCAGGCCGAACCGCACCTGGAACATGGTGGTGAGCAGCAGCACGATCGCCAGGATAGAAAACGTGATGATCAGCGCCTGGTCGAACGAGCGCGTTTCGTCAGCGATCTCGGCCGCGTCGCCGGCGACCGCCACCAGATAATGCCCTTCGTCGCCGAGATCGATGTTGCGCTCGACCAGCCGTAAATGCTGGTCCTCAGGGCCATCGACATAGCCC
>JBAUHH010000202.1:0-4383 GCA_049680165.1 Pseudolabrys sp. | reverse complement strand
CCGGCACCTCGCCGTGCACGATGCGGCGCGCAAGGCCTTCCGCGATCGCGGTCTTGCCGACGCCGGCGTCACCGACGAACAGCGGATTATTCTTCTGCCGGCGGCAGAGCACCTGAATGGTACGGCTGATCTCGGCGTCACGGCCGATCAGCGGATCGATCTTGCCGTCCTTGGCCTTCTTGTTGAGGTTGACGCAATAGGCTTCGAGCGCGTCGCCCTTCTTCTTCGGCTCGTCGCCGGATTTCGTCTCGGTCTCTTCGTCCGCGCCGCGAACGGGGCGCGATTCCGACAGGCCCGGCCGCTTGGCGATGCCGTGGCTGAGGTAATTGACCGCGTCGTAGCGGGTCATGTCCTGCTCTTGCAGGAAATAGGCGGCGTGACTCTCGCGTTCGGCGAAGATCGCGACCAGCACATTGGCGCCGGTGACTTCCTCGCGACCGGACGACTGCACGTGGATGACCGCACGCTGGATCACGCGCTGGAATCCGGCGGTCGGCTTGGAATCTTCCGCGCCGTCGGTAATCAGGTTCTCAAGTTCGGATTCGAGATAGGCAACCAGGCTGCGCCGCAGCTTGTCGAGATCGACGTTGCACGCCCGCATGACCGCGGAAGCGTCGGAATCGTCGATCAGCGCCAGCAGCAGATGCTCGAGCGTGGCGTATTCATGATGTCGCTCGTTGGCGAGCGCCAGCGCACGGTGAAGCGATTGCTCGAGGCTGCGGGAAAAAGTCGGCATCAGCGTCGTTCCATTTTCATTTGTTTTGGCCGCCCCTCGTCTCTTACTTCTTCTCCATAACGCACTGCAAAGGATGTTGATGCTTGCGCGCGAAATCCATCACCTGCGTCACTTTGGTCTCGGCTACCTCGTAAGTATAGACCCCGCACTCGCCAATTCCGTGATGATGCACATGCAACATAATTCGGGTGGCGGCTTCATGATCCTTGCCGAAGAAGCGTTCCAGTATATGCACCACGAATTCCATCGGCGTGTAGTCGTCGTTGAGAATGAGCACGCGGTACATATTCGGCCGCTTGGTCTGCGGCTTGGTCTTGGTAATGACGGCGGTACCGGGGCCCTGTTCCCCTCGCCGCTTGCGGTCGTCGTCGGCCATGCGCACGGCTGTGCCGCGTGAGGTCAGGTCGGCCGCCTTTGCCGCGCCGGACTGCGAAAATTTGGCAATCCCAGTCATGGTGTCGTGTCGTTGCCGTCGGGCGGGTTACCGGTGATTCTTACAAGCAGCCAAACCGGTGGGTGTTCGGCGGCCATCATAAAGACCGGACCGCGGCCATTCCAAGCCGGGAATATGTTCCGTTCCGGGACAAACCACGCCTTTTCCCCGGCCCAATCCAGTTTGTTCAGATAGCCATTAGTTTACCGATCACAACCCGTTTGCCGACAAACGCGCGTGAATTTTCCCCAAATACCCTCGGCTTTTCTCACGAATACTCAAAGCATCGCAGGCATTTTCACGCCCAAGAGGGGTAATTGTTCGGATGGCCACGATGTTGTTGACGCGTTTTATCAAGAATCGCCGCGGTGGCGTCGCCCCGATGCTGGCGATCGCCGCGCTTCCACTCATCGGCGGCGTCGGCGCCGCCATCGACTACACCCAGGCGAGCACGACACGCACCGCGTTCCAGAACGCGCTCGACGCGACCGCCCTGATGTTGTCACGGAATGCCGCCACCACGTCGCAAGCTGACCTGCAGACCAACGCGACCAATTACTTCGGCGCGCTATTCCACCGGCCCGAGGCGAGCAACGTTGTCGTCAACGCGACCTACTCCTCGACCAACGGGTCGCAGTTGCTGGTCAGCGGCAGCGCGACGGTCAACACAAGATTCGTGCGCATCCTCGGCGTCGACGAGATCAACATAAGCGCGTCGGCCACCTCAAAGTGGGGTAATACCCGCTTGCGCGTGGCGCTGGTGCTCGACAATACCGGGTCGATGGCCGACGCCGGCAAGATAGACGCGCTCAAGACCGCATCGAAAAACCTCCTCACGCAGCTGAAGACCGCCGCCGTCAACGACGGAGACGTGTATGTTTCGATCGTTCCGTTCAGCAAGGACGTGAATGCGGACCCGGCGAACTACCAGCAGTCCTGGATTCGGTGGGATTTGTGGGAGGCCGCGAACGGCACCTGCAGCAAGTCCAAGTACTCGTCGCAAGGCAGTTGCACGTCGAATAGCGGAATCTGGACGCCCGCCGCTCACAGCACCTGGAACGGCTGCGTGACCGACCGCGACCAGAATTTCGACACCACCAACGACCCGGCGCTTGCGGGCGGCACACTGTACCCCGCCGAGCAATACGACTCCTGTTCGGTGCCGCTGATGGGCTTGAGCTACGATTGGGATACGTTGAATTCCAAGATCGACGCCATGACGCCGAATGGCAACACAAACCAGGCAATCGGCTTGCAGATGGGCTGGCAGTCGTTGACCGCTTCCCCGTTCACGATCCCGGCCAAGGACCCGCATTACAATTACCAGCAGGTGGTCATCCTGCTCAGCGACGGCTTGAACACCGAAGACCGCTGGTACACGAGCGCGAGCTCGATCAATACCCGCCAGTCGAAGACGTGCACCAACATCAAGAGCGCGGGCATCATCATCTATTCGGTGCAAGTCAACACCGGTGGCGACCCGACCTCGACGCTGATGAAGAATTGCGCGAGCGACACGGGCAAGTTCTTCCTGCTGACATCCGCGGACCAGATGATCACGACGTTCGGGCAGATCGGCACCGCCCTGTCCAATCTGCGGCTTTCGATGTAACCAACCGGCGGCCCGCGGCCGGTTTCTTTGTCGAATGACCGTACCGGACATGCGTCGCGGATGTTTGCCACTTGTTAGGCATATCCGCGGCGCATCATAGTTAAATCAATTGTAACGGTTTTTCTGCAATCGTTTTTACTGCGTTTTCATGTCCCGCGCCTACCGTCGCGATCAACTGGATCGCTATTTGCGGGCATGCAGATGAGCACAAACAAGATTCTGTCGCACATTGGCCGTTGGGTGCGCGAGTTTCTCGCCGCGCGCGGGGGAAACGTCGCGCTGACTTTCGCGATTGCGACCATTCCGATCATCGGCACGGTCGGCGCCGCGATCGACTACAGCCATGCCAACTCGATCAAGGCCGCGCTGCAATCGGCGCTCGACTCCACCGGGCTGATGCTGTCGCGAGATGCCTCCTCGTTGACCAAGGCGCAATTGCAGACCAAGGCGCAGGATTATTTCACCGCCTTGTTCACGCGTCCGGAAGCGAAGAACGTCACCGTCACCGCAAGCTACGATACCAGCAGCGGATCGACCGTCCTCCTGAACGGCTCGGCGGCGCTCGACACCAATTTCGTCGCCATCCTTGGCTACAAGACGATCACCGTGACCGCGTCCTCCACCGCCAAGTGGGGATCGACGCGGCTGCGCGTCGGCCTGGTGCTCGACAATACCGGATCGATGGCCGACGACGGCAAGATCACCGCGCTCAAGACCGCAACCAAAAATCTTCTGGCGCAGCTAAAGGGCGCCGCGGGCCAAAATGGCGACGTCTACGTCTCAATCATTCCGTTCGCGAATGACGTCAATGTCGGTGCGACCAATGCGACCCAGACCTGGGTGGATCCCTCGTTCTGGCTGACGAACATTATTAGCAGGCTGCTGTGTGGCCTTTCGCTGAACCTTGCGTGTTTCCAGCAAAAATGGAACGGCTGCGTGACAGACCGTGGTAACAGCAACAACCCGAGCAACAACAACTACGATCAAAACGTCACAGAGCCGACGACCAGCGTCCAGGCTTCGCTGTTTGCAGCGGACCAAAACTTCAGCTGCCCGCAGCAGATGAAGGGCTTGAGCTACGATTGGGATGCCATGAATACCCTTGTCGACAATATGTCGCCGGGCGGCACTACCAATCAGCCGATCGGGCTTGTCTGGGGCTGGCAATCCCTCGTCGGCGGCGGCGGCCTGACCGCACCCGCCATGGATCCGAACTACCAGTACCAGCAGATCATCATTCTGATGTCCGACGGCTTGAACACCCAGAACCGCTGGAGCAGTAACCAGAACTCGATCGACGCCCGCATGTACAATCCCGGCAACGGCTCCGGCACGTGCGCCAACATCAAGGCCGCCGGCATCACGCTCTACATGGTGCAGGTCAACACTGCCGGCGATCCGACCTCGACGTTGATGCAGAATTGCGCGAGCAGCTCCGACAAGTTCTACGAGCTGACGAATGCGAACGACCTGATCACGACATTCAACGCCATCGGTACGAACCTGACCAAGCTGCGCGTCGCTAGGTAATTCCTACGGCACTCCCACAAGAAAAAAGCCCGGCCAAACTGGCCGGGCTTTACCGTCTAAACGCTATGCGAC
>JBAUHH010000201.1:0-1748 GCA_049680165.1 Pseudolabrys sp. | reverse complement strand
ACGATGACGCGCACGCGCTCGTCTTCGTCCAATGCCTCGAACACCAGCCGCATTTGATTGCGCTGCGGCATCTCGATCACATTGAGCGGCGGGCGGTTCAGGATGATGTCGGCGCGTTGCTTTTCGGTGTTCATTTCCACCTTGAAGCCATTGAGCGCGGCGAGACGTGGATCGGAAAATGTCATCGCGGTCATGCTGCGGTCCCATCGTGGTGCGAACTGCTCGCTTGTTCGGACTGATATTCGCCGGCCACCAGCTTGCGGCGCAACAGCTTGCCGACCGGCGATTTCGGAATATCGGTAACGAAGACGTAACGGCGCGGCCGCTTGAAGTTGGCGAGGCCGGACGCGCGGCAGAACTGGTCGAGCTCGGTATCGTTGACCGCCGCGCGCCGCTTGATAAAGGCCGCGATGATCTTGCCCCAGCGTTCGTCGGCGAGGCCAACGACCGCTACCTCCGACACCGCAGGATGCAGCGACAGGCAGCTTTCGATCTCGACCGGGGAGACGTTCTCGCCGCCCGTGATGATCATGTCGTCGACGCGTCCGGTCACGAACAGGTCGCCGTCGGCGTCGAAATAGCCGGTGTCGCCGGTCAGATACCAGCCGTCGCGCAGCGCCTTGGCATCGGCTTCCGGCCGCCGCCAGTAGCCATCGAAGGATTCGTCGCCGGCGAGATAGGCGATGATCTCGCCTTCCTCGCCCACCGCCGCGATCTTGTCCGGCGCAGCACCGAGCTTCATCACGCGGACGCGCTGGTTGATGCCGGCCTTGCCGGCCGAGCCGGGTTTGGCCGGCGCATTCTGGTCGATGGTGAAGGTGTAGATTTCCGACGAGCCGTAGTGATTGACGAACAGCTCCGGCTTGAACGCGGTTTGCAGTTCCTTGAGCAGGCCGTCGGTCATCGGTGCGCCGGCAAAGCCGAGCTTGCGCACGGAGCTTACGTTCGTCTTGGCGAACGCCGCGTGATGCACGAGGTCGTGGTAGAGCGTCGGCACCAGATAAAGGTTGGTGATTTTCTCCGCCGCGATCAATTCGAGCGCGCGCACGACGTCGAAGCGCGGCTGGCATACGAATGTGCCGCCGATCAGCGACATCGCCAGCAGCGAGCGCACGCCCATGGTGTGATAGAGCGGCATCACGCCGAGGGTGCGCTCGCCGTTGCCGTACATGTTCTGCGCGACATGCGCGAGCGCAGCGGCGCGCTCGATGCTCTGCCGGCGCGGCACGCCCTTCGGCCGCGCGGTGGTGCCGGAGGTATAGAGCATCACCGACCAGGCATCCGGCCCGACGCGCGGCGCAACGTCGGGCACGTCGCGCCCGGCAAACGCGGCCCATGCGACGTCGCCGGATTTCGCTTTGCCCAGCGCGATGCGCGGGCGCGCTTGCGCCGCTTTCGACTGCGCCACCGCGTCAGCCGTCACGTCCTCATAGGCGACCGCCTTGGCTTCCGAATTCTCGATCAGGAAGTCGAGCTCATCGGCTGTGACTCGCCAGTTCACCGGCGTGATGATGATGCCGGCGAACTGGCAGGCCCAGTGGATGGTTGCGGCCTCCCAGCAGTTTTGCGCAATCGTAAGCAGATGATCGCCGGCTTTCAGCCCGAGCGCGTCGAGCCCCGCGACCACGCTCGAGATGCGGCGATACCATTCGGCATAGCTCAGCCGCGTCGCGCCATCGACAATGGCGAGCGCCTTCGGATCGCGCTCCACGCTGGCGAGGAAGCTGTTGCCGAGATCAAGCATGCGC
>JBAUHH010000200.1:0-27119 GCA_049680165.1 Pseudolabrys sp. | reverse complement strand
GGGGGCGACCTGTACCTGCACGTCCACGGCGCGGGCATCGAGGCCCTCAAACGCCACCGTAGCGACGCGCTGAACCATGACCAGCCCTCAAAACCTAGATGAGGCTACCCGGAATTTTAGCGAAAAGGCAAGAACATTTAGTGAACTATAGCGTTTTTCATCCCCTGTTTGGGGCGGGCCTTTTGGCAGTCGATCCGGAATGAGTATAGCGAGCGCAACGCTGGATAGTCACGCTGCCTTTTTTCGCTTCGCCTCGATCTTGTCCCAGATCAGCGCCGCGCCGTCAGGGCCGCCGAGATTCTTGATCGCGCGCAAGCCGGTCGGCGAGGTGACGTTGATCTCGGTCAGGTAGTCGCCGATCACGTCGATGCCGACGAACAACAATCCGCGCTCGCGGAAGGTCGGGCCGATGCGTTTGCAGATTTCCTGCTCGCGTTTGGTGAGCTCGGTCGCCGCCGGCGCGCCGCCGCGCACCATGTTGGAGCGCAGATCGTCCGCCGCCGGCACGCGATTGACCGCGCCGGCGAATTCACCGTCGACCAGAATGATGCGCTTGTCGCCTTGCTTCACCGCCGGGAGATATTTCTGCACCACCCAGGCCTCGCGGTAGGTGACCGCGAACATGTCAAAAAGTGAGCCAAAATTAAGGTCTTCTTGCGTGATGCGGAAAACCGCGCCGCCGCCGTGGCCGTACAGCGGCTTCATCACGATGTCCTTGTGCGCGGCGCGGAACGCCTTGATCTCCGCGAGGTCGCGCGTGAGCAGCGTCGGCGGCATCAGATCCGGAAATTCGGTGACCAATATTTTTTCTGGCGCGTTGCGCACGGCAGCCGGGTCGTTGACCACCAGCGTCTTCGGATGGATGCGCTCGAGCAGGTGCGTGGTGGTGATGTAGGCGAGATCGAACGGCGGATCCTGCCGCAGCAGCACGACGTCGAGCGTGGCAAGCTCAATGCGGCGCGGCTCGCCCAGCGTGAAATAGTCCCCGGCCTTGTCGCGCACCTGCAGGCTCTGTACGGCCGCGAATACCCGGCCATCGAGCAAAGCCAGTTTGTCGGGTGTGTAATAGCTGAGCGTGTGGCCCCGCTTTTGGGCCTCCAGCAGCAAGGCAAAGGTCGAATCGCCCCGGATATTGATCCGGTCGATGGGGTCCATTTGCACTGCAACATTGTGGGCCATAGCGGGAAACCTTAGCTAACAAAACGATAAGGAAAACAAGTCATTAACATTTTACCGCCAGAATGGACGCCACGGGGACTGCAACCTCAGGGTGGGATAGTTCGTGACTTTGCCGAAGCTTTCGATCGCCGCCAAGCTCTATGCGATCTTCGCTTTGATGGCCACCACGACTGTCGCCCTGTCGGTGGTCGCGGTGGTCAACGCGCGCCAGCACGGCGCGCTCACCGCCGAATTTGAATCCGCCAACGCGGGAAGCTGGAACGTCGAGCGGGTGAACGGCATGATTTACGCCGTCGTCGCCAATTCGCGCGGCATCCTGATGGCGCAAGACAAAGCCGCCGCCGCGAAGTACGCAGACGATCTCGCCAAGATCAACAAGCAGCTCGGCACCGTTGTGGCGGACTGGCAAAGCAGCGTACGTGGCATGGACGCGATCCAGTTCAGCCCGTTCGCCGTGCGCATCGGGACCTACCAGGAATACCTGCAGGAGCTTGCGAAATTCGGCAACGAAGCCGGGCCGGAAGCGGCGCGCGCCTGGGCTGCGAGCAACGCCAGCACCGAGGACGTGCGGGAGGCGCTTAACGGCGACCTCGAAAATCTGAGCCGGTATTATGCGGTGCGCGCCGGGCGTATCTACTCCCGGATTAATGAAGGCATCGACCACACGGCGTTCCTGCTCAGCGTCCTCGCTGCGGCCGCGGTCATGTTTGCGACCGTCGGCGTGCTGCTGATCCGGCGCAGCGTGACGGTTCCGCTACGGCAGATCACCAAAATTACCGAAGCTGTCGCCGGCGGCGTTGCCGGAACGTCGGTGCCGTTCAGCACGCGCACCGATGAAATCGGCGCACTGGCGCGTTCGATCGCCGTATTTCAGCGCGCCATGCAGCACAACGAAGAACTCAATCGGACCGTGATCGATGATGCGCAGGCGCGCGCCAGCCGGCAGGAAGTCATGTCGGCGGAGATCACACGGTTCTCGGCCGAGGTGGAAGCAACGCTTGCCGAGCTTGGCCGCATGACCGACCAGATGCTGGCGGCTTCCGATCAGCTTGCCGGCGTCGCCGACGATGCGGCCAACAAGACCGCGAAAGCGGCGGACGCTTCCGCGGAAGCATCTTCGAACGTGCGCGACATCGCGTCAGCCGCCGACGAGCTGTCGGCGTCCGTCAACGAGATCGACCGGCAGGTGACGCAATCGAACGCGATCGCGGCGAAAGCGGTGAGCGAAGCGGAGCGCACCAACCTGGCGGTCAAGGAGCTTGATGAGGCCGCCTCGCGCATCGGTGACGTGGTCAAGCTGATAACCGATATTGCCGAACAGACCAATTTGCTCGCGCTCAATGCGACCATCGAAGCCGCGCGCGCGGGCGAAGCAGGCCGCGGCTTTGCGGTCGTCGCCGGCGAAGTGAAGGCGCTCGCCGGCCAGACCGGCCGCGCCACGGAAGAAATCACTGCACAGATCGCCGGGATGCAGCGCGCCACTACGCGCTCGATCGAGGCGATCGAGGCGATCGAGCGCACCATCCGCGAAATCGGCGATATTTCATCGGCGATCGCCGCCGCGGTTACCGAGCAAGGCGCCGCCACGCAGGAAATCGCACGCAGCGTCGAGATCGCGGCGCAGCGCACGGTGGAGACCGCCGACGAGGTCAGCATGGTAGGCGCCGCGACCGGGAACACGCGCGCGAGCGCGGAGGCAGTGAAGGCCGTGGCCGACGATCTCGGCGGCGCCGCCGGCCGTATCCGCGGCCAGGTCGATCAGTTCTTCGAACGCCTGAGCGCGTAAGATCAATTCGTTTCAAACGCCGCCGGGATGTGGCGCGGCAACTTGCCGGGCGCGACCAGCATCGCGTCGAAACGGATATCGCGCACACCGTCGTCCGGATTGTTCGCAAGCCAGACTTCCGCCGCGGCGGCGATGCGCTGGCGCTGGCGAGGCGTGACGGACTCCGCCGCAGCGTCGAGACTGGTGCGCGCTTTCACCTCGACGAAGATCAGCAAGTGTCGCCGCCGCGCTACGATATCGATCTCGCCGAGCGGCGATTTCCAGCGCCGCGCCAGGATACGAAAGCCCTTGGCGATGAGCCACGCGGCCGCGCGGCTTTCCGCCGAGAGGCCGGTGCGGAACGCGGCGATTTTCTCAGGCCGCGCGTCGCGTTTTTGACGCTTCGGTCGCGGCGCCGTCGTGAGCTTGCCGTTCCTAGCCATCGCCATTGTCTTTGCTGAGCGCGAGCGCGCGTTGATAGACCTCGCGGCGCGGCCGGCCGGTGGCGGTAGCGACTTCGCCGACCGCGTCTTTTACCGAGACGCGCTTGAGCGCGTGCCGCAAAAGCTCGTCGACGTCCTCGATCGTTTCCGAACCTTCGGATGGCGGCGCGATCACGATGACAAATTCGCCGCGCGTCTCCGCGCCGGCGGCGTAATCACGCGCGAGACTCTCGAGACCGGCGCGGCGCACTTCCTCGTGCAGTTTGGTCAATTCGCGGCAGATCGCGGCCTCGCGCGCCCCGAACTGCGCGGCGAGATCGGCGAGCGCGCCGGCGACGCGCGGCCCGGTCTCGAACAGCACCAGCGTTGCCGGAATGCGGATGAGCTCGGCGATACGTTTCTGGCGCGCGGTCTCTTTCGGCGGCAGGAAGCCCTCGAAGAAAAACCGGTCGGTCGGCAGCGCCGCGACGCTGAGCGCGGCGAGCACCGACGACGCGCCAGGCAGCGCGGTGACCGTGTGGCCGGCTTCGCACACCGCGCGCACCAATTTGTAACCGGGGTCGGAAATGAGAGGCGTGCCGGCGTCGGAAACGAGCGCGACGGCCTCGTCGCGCGCGAGCCGCGCCAGCAATTTTGGCCGCGCCTCTGTCGCATTGTGCTCGTGATAGGGCGTGAGCGGCGTCGCGATGCCGTAGTGCTCGGCGAGCTTGCGGGTGACGCGAGTGTCTTCGCAGGCGATCACGTCGGCGGCGGCGAGCACTTCGAGCGCGCGCAGGCTGACGTCGCGCAAGTTTCCGATCGGCGTTGCAACCAGATAAAGCCCGGAAGGAACCGGCGGCGCGTCGATGGCTGCGCCGCCGATGGCATAGCGACGCGTGCGGCCGGCCATGGCCGCCGCTTTTTTGATAGCCTTGTTCATGGTCGGGCACTCTAGACGAGCGCGCCATAGCGCGTCATGGCCGGACGAAATTCTCTTTTATTTTCATTTACTTAACTTTTAAGCGACAAAATCTCCCTTTCACTTTAGGACTGTTTTCGGCTTAGTTGGCCGGCCAAGGGAGCGGCGATGTTCGGGATGTCGCGTATCGTATGAAGCGGACAACGCACGACCGTACGCGCCGGTGGTTTGTGACGTTCGCCGTCGCGGCCGCCGCGGCGCTTGGCGCCTGCTCCACCAGTTTCGACAAGCTCGGCACCGGCATGCCGGAGACGCGGCCGACCGAGCAGCCGCCCCCGTCGTTGGCCGGCCAGATCGGCACCGGACAGATTCGCGTCGGGCTTATTCTGCCGCTGTCGGCGCCCGGCAATGCCGGGCTCGCGGCCGTGTCGATGAAGAACGCCGCCGAGATGGCGATCGCGGAATTCAAGAACCCGAACATCCAACTCCTGGTGAAAGACGACGCCGGCACGCCGCAGGCGGCGCAACTCGCCGCGCAGCAGGCGCTCGCCGAAGGCGCCGAGATCATCATCGGCCCGTTGTTCGCGCAAGCAGTGAGCGCCGCCGGCCAGGTCGCGCGCGCGCGCGGTGTTCCGGTGATCGCGTTCTCGACCGATGCCAACGTCGCCTCGCGCGGCGTTTATCTGTTGAGCTTCCTGCCGGAGGCGGACGTGCGGCGCGTGGTCGATTACGCGATGTCGCGCGGCAAGCGCTCGTTCGCCGCGCTGTTGCCGGACAACGCCTATGGCGGCGTGGCGGAAGCGGCGTTCCAGCAGGAAGTCGCGCGCCGCGGCGGCCGCATCGTCGCGCTCGAGCGCTATCCGCTCGATGCCTCGAAGATGGCGGAGCCGATCCGCCGCGTGGCGCAGGCGGCGAACCGCGCCGATGCGATCTTCATTCCCGACAATAACGACGCGCCGCAGATCGCGCAGCAGCTCGCCGCCAATGGCGTCAATCTCAAGCGCGTGCAATTGCTCGGCACCGGTCTGTGGGAAGATCCGCGCGTGTTCTCGTCGGCGCAGCTTGACAACGGCTGGTACGCTGCGCCGGATCCGAGCGGCTTCCGCAATTTCGCCGCGCGCTATCGCCAGCGTTACGGGCAGGAGCCGGTGCGCACGGCGGCGCTCGCCTATGATGCGGTCGCGCTGGTCGCGGCACTGGTGAAGACGCAAGGCCCGCAAGGATTCAGCGAGCAGGTGCTCACCAACGCGTCCGGCTTCTCCGGCATCGACGGCGTATTCCGTTTCCGCCCCGAAGGCACCAACGAGCGCGGGCTTGCGGTGTTGAAGGTGTCGCCGGGCGGCGGACAGGTGATCAGCCCCGCGCCGCGGTCGTTCGGGTCGGGAACTTGATTCCGTCATTTCCGCCGAGCCGCATTAGGGCTCGCCGCTGACGCGGCTCGGCCGGAATGACAGTCAGGCCGCGAGATCGGCCACCACCGCATCGAGCACGGGAAATCCCGACAGCGTGACGCGCAAGCGCCCGTCCGCGGTGGTTTCGACCGCGCCTTCATCGCTGAGGATCGCGATGCGCCTGGCATCGAGCCGGCGGCCAGCGAGCGTCGCATAGCGTTGCGGATCGATGCCTTCGGCAAGCCGCAGCCCCATCAGCAAAAATTCGTCGGCCTGCTCGCCGCCGGTCAGCTTCTCGTCGACGATGAGACCGTGGCCTGACGCTTCCACGCGCATCAGCCAACTCTCCGGGCGCTTCTCGGTTTCGGTGGCGTAGCGGCGGCCCGCGATATTGAGGCGGCCATGCGCGCCCGGTCCGACGCCGGCATATTCGTGCCCGCGCCAGTAAACGAGATTGTGCCGGCACTCGGCGCCCGGCTGCGCGTGATTGGAGATTTCGTAAGCCGGCAGGCCAGCGGCGCCGCACACGTCCTGTGTCACGTCATAGAGCGCGCGTCCGAGGTCGTCGTCGGGAATGGCGAGCTTGCCGGCGGCGCGCAGCGCCGCGAACGGCGTGTCGGCTTCGACGGTCAATTGATAGAGCGACAGATGCTCGGCCGCTTCCGCGATCGCGCGCTTGAGCTCGGACGCCCAGCTTTCGACGCTCTGGCGCGGGCGCGCGTAGATCAGATCGAACGAATAACGGTCGAAGATCGAGCGGGCGACCGCAACCGCGTCGAGCGCTTCCTGCGCGGTGTGCATGCGGCCCAGCTCTTTCAGCGCGGCGTCATCGAGCGCCTGCACGCCGAGCGACACGCGGTTGACGCCAGCGGCGCGATATCCGCGGAAGCGCGTAGCCTCGACGCTGGTCGGATTGGCTTCCAGCGTCACCTCGACGTCGCTCGCAATCGTCCAGTGTTTGGCGACTGCATCGAGCAGCGCCTGCACGGTCGACGGCTGCATCAGCGACGGCGTGCCGCCGCCGAAGAAAATCGTCGACACGGTGCGCCCGGGAACGCGCGCTGCGGTCGCGGCGATTTCTGATTTGAAGGCGCGGATGTAGCGCGCCTCGTCGACGCCGGCGTGGCGCACGTGGCTGTTGAAGTCGCAATAGGGGCACTTCGACAGGCAGAACGGCCAGTGCAGATAAACGCCGAACGCCGGTTCCGTTAAGGTCATGTTTACCATCATAGCCCGCGCCGAGCGCCGCGAGCCAGCACCAATTCAATTTCGCAGCGGAGAAGTAATTAAAATTGTAACGATCTCGATCGGGCCAAGCTTTCAACTTGTCATTTTCGAAAACACGCTTCCGCGAGTTTCACGAACGCCCGCGCGCGGTGCGAGAGGCCCTGGCCTTTTGGCGGCAATCCGTGCTTTTCGTCGGCGTCCATCTCACCGAAGGTGCGATCGAAGCCATCAGGCAGGAACAACGGATCGTAGCCGAAACCGCGCGTTCCGCGCGGCGGCCATACCGCGACGCCGTCGACGCGACCTTCGAATTCCTCGAGGTGGCCATCGGGCCACGCCAGACACAGCGCGGCGATGAAATGCGCGCGCCGCTGTTCGGGCGTCCTGGCGCCGCGCTCGATCAGCAGCGTCTGGATCCGGTTCATCGCGTATCGGAAATCCTTGTCCGGCCCGGCCCAGCGCGCGGAATGGATGCCGGGATCGCCGCCGAGCGCATCGACGACGAGGCCGGAGTCGTCGGCGAAGGCGGGAATGCCGGTCGCACTCGCGGCGGCTTGCGCCTTGATGCGCGCATTGGCGGCGAATGTTTTGCCGGTTTCTTCCGGCTCGGGCAGGTTGAGCGCGGCAGCCGATTCGGCGTCGATGCCGTACGGCGCGAGCAGCTCGCGCATTTCTTTCAGCTTGCCCGGATTGTGCGTGGCAATGACGATGCGCCCAGTTAGTTGTCTGCTCATTTGCGTCCGTCATCACCGGGCTTGTCCCGGTGATCCCGCTTAGGAAAGCAGTGCGTCCCTTATCGGGATGGCCGGGTCAAGCCCGGCCCTACAGCGAATTAGGCGACCGCCAATTTCTGCAAACTCACCAGCTTCTCGATGCCTTTGCGCGCGAGCGACAGCAGCGCGTTGAATTGATCCTCGCTGAACGGCGTCTTCTCCGCCGTCGCCTGAATTTCCACGATATTGCCGTTGCCGGTCATCACAAAATTGGCGTCGGTTTCGGCCTCGGAATCTTCCGCGTAATCGAGATCGAGCACGGCCGTGTTCTTGTAAACGCCGCACGACACCGCCGCGATGTGATCGCGCAACACCTCGCTGCGCAGCATGTCGCGGGCCTTCATCCACGAAAGACAATCGGAAAGCGCGACCCATGCGCCGGTGATCGACGCGGTGCGGGTGCCGCCGTCGGCCTGGATCACGTCGCAGTCGATGGTGATCTGCCGCTCGCCCAGCGCCTGCAAATCGATGACCGAGCGCAACGAGCGCCCGATCAGACGCTGGATCTCGACGGTACGGCCGCCCTGCTTGCCGGAGGTCGCCTCGCGGCGCGTGCGCTCGGAGGTAGCGCGCGGCAACATGCCGTATTCGGCGGTGATCCAGCCGCGGCCTTGTCCCTTCAGCCACGGCGGCAGGCGCTCTTCCAGGCTGGCGGTCACCAGCACGTGGGTATCGCCGAATTTCACGAAACAGGAGCCCTCGGCATATTTCACCACGGCGCGCTCAAGCGACACGGCGCGTAGCTCGTCGGGCTCACGGCGGCTTGGCCGCATGTCTTAATCCTTCCGTTTGGCAGGCATTTCAGGGCCGTGCACCATACCGATAAAGCCTGTCTTGAACAAAGACGGTAGAATGGTCAATTCTCACGGTGACTGAAGGAGTTGCTTTGGCGTCTCACGACATCCCGATCGGCGCGACACAGGTGAGCCTGGCGGCGCTCAACGAGCGCTCGCGCGAGATTTTCCGGCACATCGTCGAGAGCTATCTTACGACCGGCGAGCCGGTCGGCTCACGCAATCTGTCGCGCATCCTGCCGATGACGCTCTCGCCGGCATCCGTGCGCAACGTGATGTCGGATCTCGAACAGCTCGGACTGATCTTTGCGCCGCATACCTCGGCCGGACGGCTGCCGACCGAATTGGGCCTGCGCTTCTTCGTCGACGCGCTGATGCAGATCGGCGATCTCAACGAACAGGACCGCCGCAACATCGAGACGCAGGTGTCGGCCGCCGGACACGACAAGTCGCTGGAAACGATCCTGACCGAGACCTCGCAGATGCTGTCCGGCCTTACGCGCTCGGCCGGCGTCGTGCTCGCCGCCAAGATCAACGTGCGGCTCAAGCACATCGAATTCGTCCGGCTCGAACCGGAGCGCGCTCTGGCCGTGCTGGTGGCCGAGGACGGGCAGGTGGAAAACCGCGTGCTCAACGTGCCGGCTGGGCTGCCGACCTCCGCGCTTGTCGAAGCGGGCAACTTTTTGAACGCGCGCATCCGCGGCAAAACGCTGGCCGACCTGCGCGCCGAAATCGAGCATGCGCTGCAGGCCGGGCAGGCCGAGCTCGATCAATTGACGCAGAAGGTCATTGCCGCCGGGCTGGCAAGCTGGTCGGGCGGCGAGAACGACGACCGCCAGCTGATCGTGCGCGGCCATGCCAATCTGCTCGAGGACTTGAAGGCGCTGGAAGACCTCGAGCGCGTGCGCTCCTTGTTCGACGCGCTGGAGACCAAGCGCGGGGTGATCGATCTGCTCGGCCGCGCCGAGCGCGGCGACGGCGTGCGCATTTTTATCGGCTCGGAGAACAAGCTGTTTTCGCTCTCCGGCTCCTCCACCATCGTCGCGCCCTATCGCGACGGGGCCGGCCGCATCGTCGGCGTCATCGGCGTGATCGGCCCGACGAGGCTCAATTACGCACGCATCATTCCGATGGTCGATTACACCGCCAAGGTGGTCAGCCGCCTGCTGACGACATGAGTTTTTGCGGACCCCTTTTCAAGCTGACGCGTTGAAAGCTTGATTTTTTTCGCACGACCCCTGATATCCCGTGCATCCAATGGCAACAGACAACGGAAAAAGCCCGATGACGGACGCGAGCGACGATAACGGCGCGCGCGAGGCCGAGGGCGTGGCCAATCGGCCGCAGGCGCCATCCGGCGAAATGGTGCCGGCCGAGCAGGTGACTGCCGCGCTCGAAGCCGCCGCCGAGTTCAAAGACAAGCTGTTGCGCACGCTTGCCGACATGGAAAACCTCCGCAAGCGCACCGAGCGCGAGATCGCGGATTCGCGGGCTTACGGCATCACCGCGTTCGCGCGCGACGTCTTGCAGGTCGCCGACAATATGCACCGCGCGCGCGAGGCGATCGGACAGGACCTGCGCGACTCGGCCGACGCCAATGTGAAGGCGCTGCTGGAAGGCATCGATCTGACCGAGCGCGAATTGCTGAAAGTTCTGGAGAAGAACGGCGTTACGAAATTCTCGCCGCTCAACGAAAAATTCGATCCGAATTTCCAACAGGCGATGTACGAGGTCGCCGATGGCTTGGCCGCGCCCGGCACGGTCGCGCAAGTCATTCAAGCGGGCTACCGGATCGGTGAGCGCGTGCTGCGGCCCGCGCTGGTCGCGGTCGCCAAGGCGACGCCGAAGCAGCAGGCCAACGACAATCCGCCGCCGGACGCCGGCTAGATTCGCACCGGCCTAGCGCTGCCCGACGCCGTCCCGCACTTCGCGGAAGCGCGGGAACAGCTTGTCCCAATCATCCCTTCTGCCGACACCGACTACGCGAAGAAATCCGCCCGAGCCGAAGCGTACCCACTGTACCAGCGAAAGCGGATCGTTGCGCATGCCCAGCGCCTGCGCGCGGATTTCGTAGCCCGGCAGATTGTTGATCCGCATCGATTCCGACGACGTCACCCTGAGATCGCGCAACGGCGCGCTCGCCAGCAAGCGCCGCGAAAAGGTTTCGCGTTCGCCGGGTTCGACCGGCGCGCTCGGGCCGACCGCGACGATCATGTATGGCTGCTGGGTGAGGTCGCTGGACGGCCCGTCGGTAAGGATCGCGACCCCGTTGGGCATCACCTGCATCACGCGGAAGCCGGCCAGCGTGTCGAGTTTGAACGGCAGCATCCGCATTTGCTCGTCGATCGGGGGCGGCCGGAACGTGACGCTGGTGAGCGCTGCGCGGATCACCGCGTCCGTGTAGGTCGTGCTGGCGGCCGCGGGCACCTCGACCTCGATCAGCATCGTCAGGTTCGGAACCGATGGCGACATCGAATTGGCGAGCATCACCCATTTGCGCGTCAGAACGCCGTCCTTCTCGACGTGGAACGTAATCAGAAATCCGATGCCGTCCTGGAAGGGAAAGCTTTCGCGCTTGTCGACGGTTACGCCAGCACCGGCGTTGGTGGTGGCGAACACGGTTTTTTCCAGTTCCTCGTACATGCTGGCCGGCAGGTCGAGAATCTTGATGGTGGCCTTGCGGTCGGCGTCCTCGAATCCGGCGAAATGTGTGCTGACGATCATGCCGGACGGCGGCTCAAGCCCGATGCGAATGGCGGGCGGGAAAACCGCAGCGGCGCGTGCCAGCGGCGCGCCAATCGCCACGGCGGTCAGCGCCGCGAGCACCAAAAGCATCGGTCGGCGGAGCATGGGGACAAGTCTTTCGGAAATTGTCGCTTGTTTCCGTCTGCCTAATCCGGGCGTCGGGATACGGCAATGGCGGCGAGGGCAATTCTTTGTGTTAACGAATGGCCCGCGCGCCTGAATATGCAACCGGCTGTCTTGCGGGAAGCGGGGTAGCCCCCCTATATGACTGATCAAGCCGCAGAAATGCGGCCATATTGAGTATCCAGGGGGCTGGACAAAGGGTTCGTGGGATGAGCCGCGGACACCTCATTCGGGCGCCAAAGGGGCCCGGCCGGCCTGCCGCAAATCGAGGGGAATAACTATGGGCAAGGTCATCGGTATAGACCTCGGCACCACCAATTCGTGCGTCGCCGTCATGGAAGGCAAGACGCCGAAGGTCATCGAGAACGCCGAAGGCATGCGCACAACGCCATCGATCGTCGCATTCAGCGACGATGGCGAGCGTCTTGTCGGCCAGCCGGCCAAGCGCCAGGCTGTCACCAATCCGGAAAAGACTTTTTTTGCCGTGAAGCGGTTGATCGGCCGCCGCTACGACGACCCGATGGTCGAGAAGGACAAGAAGCTTGTCCCATACCAGATCGTCAAGGCGTCAAACGGTGACGCGTGGCTCGGGGCGGACGGCAAGACTTATTCGCCGTCGCAGATCTCCGCCTTTATCCTGCAAAAGATGAAAGAGACCGCGGAAGCCTATCTCGGCAGCAAGGTCGACCAGGCGGTCATCACCGTTCCCGCGTATTTCAACGACGCGCAGCGGCAAGCGACCAAAGACGCCGGCAAAATTGCCGGCCTCGAAGTCATGCGCATCATCAACGAGCCGACCGCGGCCGCGCTCGCTTATGGTCTCGACAAGCAGAAGACGGGCACCATCGCGGTCTATGACCTTGGCGGCGGCACGTTCGATATTTCTATTCTCGAAATTGGCGACGGCGTGTTCGAGGTGAAGTCCACGAACGGCGACACATTCCTGGGCGGCGAAGACTTCGACATGCGCCTGGTCAACTATCTTGCCGACGAATTCCAGAAAGAGCAGGGCATCGACCTGCGCCGCGACAAGCTTGCGCTGCAGCGGCTCAAGGAATCCGCCGAGAAAGCGAAGATCGAGCTTTCGTCCACGACGCAGACCGAAATCAATCTGCCGTTCATCACGGCGGACGCCGCCGGTCCGAAGCATCTCACCATGAAGCTTACCCGCGCCAAGTTCGAGGCGCTGGTCGACGATCTCATCCAGAAGACCGTCGAGCCGTGCCGCAAGGCGATCAAGGACGCCGGCATCTCGGCAGCCGAGATCAACGAAGTGGTGCTGGTTGGCGGCATGACGCGCATGCCGAAGGTGCAGGAGATCGTGAAGCAGTTCTTCGGCAAGGAGCCGCACAAGGGCGTCAACCCGGACGAAGTGGTTGCGATCGGCGCTGCGATTCAGGCCGGCGTGCTGCAAGGCGACGTCAAGGACGTGCTACTGCTCGACGTGACTCCGCTCTCCCTCGGCATCGAGACGCTGGGCGGCGTGTTTACGCGCATCATCGACCGCAACACCACGATCCCGACCAAGAAAAGCCAGGTGTTCTCGACCGCCGAGGATAGCCAGAGCGCGGTGACGATCCGCGTGTTCCAGGGCGAGCGCGAGATGGCGGCCGACAATAAAATGCTCGGCAATTTCGATCTGGTCGGCATTCCGCCGGCGCCGCGTGGTGTGCCGCAGATCGAGGTCACCTTCGACATCGACGCCAACGGCATCGTCAACGTCAACGCTAAGGACAAGGCTACCAACAAGGAGCAGCAAATCCGCATCCAGGCATCGGGCGGTCTGTCCGAAGCCGACATCGAGAAGATGGTCAAGGACGCGGAGGCGCATGCCGAGGAAGACAAGCAGCGCAAGGCCAATGTCGAAGCCAAGAATCACGGCGAGGCGCTGGTGCATGCGACCGAGAAGGCGCTCTCCGAGCACGGCTCCAAGGTCGGCGACGCCGAGCGCTCAGCGATCGAAAACGCCATGGCGGACTTGAAAGAGGCGCTCAAGGGCGACGACGCGGCCGCGATCACGGCCAAGACCAACGCGCTGGCGCAAGCTTCGATGAAGCTCGGCGAAGCGATGTACAAGCAGCAAGCGGATGCGCAAGGCTCACAAGCCGGCGCGCCCGGCAGCGCTGCTCCCGGCGGCGACGGTGCCGCGGCGGGCGACGGCAAGAAGGAAGACGTCGTCGATGCCGAGTTCACCGAAGTCGACGACAAGAACGACAAAAAATCCGCCTGATCCGGGGCGCGTTGTGCGCGGATCATCTGCAGGTTCAGGAGTGGTCACCCCCGGGGCAATCCTCGGGGGTGCATCTTTCCGGGCGCGGCGGGAAGCAGAATCAAGTACGGCTATGACCGGCTTCGGAATCCACGGCGGCTGACGGCATGTCCAAGCGCGACTACTACGAAGTCCTGGGTGTCACGCGCACCTGCACCGAGATTGAGCTCAAGGCCGCATTCCGCAAGCTCGCGATGCAGCACCATCCGGATCGCAATCCGGGCGACGGTGAATGCGAGCACAAGTTCAAGGAAATCAACGAGGCCTATGACGTCCTGAAGGACGGCGACAAGCGCGCGGCCTATGACCGTTTCGGCCACGCCGCGTTCGAGCACGGCATGGGCGGCGGCGGGCCCGGCTTCGGCTCCGATTTCGCGCATACTTTCGCGGACATTTTCGACGACCTGTTCGGCATGGGTGGCGGCCGGCGCGGGCGCGCGTCCGGCCGCGAGCGCGGCACCGACCTGCGCTACAACATGGAAATCACGCTGGAAGAAGCTTACGAGGGCAAGGCTGCGCAAATCCGGATTCCGACGCCGGTGAGCTGCGAAGTCTGCTCCGGCACCGGCGCGAAAGCCGGCACCAAGCCGAAGACCTGCACGAGCTGCGGCGGCGCCGGCAAAATCCGCCATGCGCAGGGCTTCTTCACCGTCGAGCGCACGTGTCCGACCTGTCAGGGCCGCGGCCAGGTGATCGACGATCCCTGTCCCGCTTGCTCGGGCTCCGGCCGCGTGACACGCGAGCGCACGCTGTCGGTCAACATTCCGGCCGGCGTCGAGGACGGCACGCGCATCCGTCTCGCCGGCGAAGGCGAAGCGGGCGTGCGCGGCGGGCCGGCCGGCGACCTCTATATTTTCCTGTCGCTCGCCTCGCATGAGTTCTTCCAGCGCGACGGCGCCGACCTGCATTGCCGCGTGCCGATCTCGATGGTGACGGCGGCGATCGGCGGCGATTTCGACGTGCCCACGGTGGATGGCGCCAAATCGCGGGTGAAAATCCCTGCCGGGACCCAGGCCGGACGGCGTTTCCGGCTTTCGGGCAAGGGCATGCCGGTGCTTCGCTCGAAACAAGTCGGCGACATGTACGTTCAAGTAATGGTGGAGACGCCGCAGAACCTGACCAAGCGCCAGCGCGAATTGCTGGCGGAATTCGATAAGCTTTCGTCAGATCAAACACAGCCGGAATCCGAGGGATTCTTTAGTCGTGTCAAGGAGTTTCTGGATGGACTGGGGAATCGTAGCAGCCATTCCGGATGACGTCTTGACCCCTCTCCCGGCCCGCTATACCGATGATTGCAGCGGCAGGGCCCGCCGCGTACATGCGTGACCTCGCACCGATGCCCCCGCAATCAGCCGTCCGCGTCGCAAAAAAGAACCTCCGTCTCGATGACGAGATGCGGTTCATCCGTTCCTGGATCGAAAAGCCATTGTCGACCGGCGCGGTGATGCCGTCCGGCCGCGCGCTCGCGCGCACGATGGCGCGCTACGTCGACAAGGATGCGCGCGGTCCGGTGATCGAGCTCGGGCCCGGCACCGGTCCGGTAACCGAAGCACTGGTCGAGCACGGCATCGACCCCGCGCGGCTGGTGCTGGTCGAATTCAATCCGGTGTTTTGTCGTTTGCTGCGCTCGCGTTATCCCGCGGCGACGGTGGTGCAGGGTGACGCCTATCAATTGCGCCGGCTGCTCGGGACGTTTTTGCGTGAGCCGGCGGCGGCAGTTGTCTCCGGCCTGCCGCTGGTGACCAAGCCGCTGCGTAAGCGGCTGCGGCTGATCGCCGACGCCATGACGCTACTCACGCCCGGCGCGCCGTTCGTCCAATTCACTTACGCGATGGTCGCGCCGATCCCGAAGGCGCTGTCGAGCATTTCGGCGGAGGCCTCCGAGCTGATCTGGCGCAACCTGCCGCCGGCGCGCGTGTGGGTCTATCGCGGGCGCTGAGCCGCGACTTTCATCCTCACAGTTGTCATGGCCGGGCTTGTCCCGGCCATCTCGCTTAGGAGGGCACGACATTGCGCTCCTTGCCGGGATTGCCGAGACAAGCCCGGCAATGACGGCGGACAGGCATGTGCATGACGACTGAAAAGCCACGTGTTATTCAAAGCGGACGCCCACGGAGCCGCTGATGCCTGGCCCAAAAATCCTCGTTATTCCCGGCTCGCTGCGCACCGGCTCGCATAACGTCAAGCTGGCGGCGCTCGCCGTCAAGGAGCTCACGCTGAGCGACGTCGACGTGATGCGCATCTCGCTCGCCGATTATCCAATGCCGATCTACGACGGCGATCAGGAGGCCAACGCCGGGGCGCCGTCGAACGCGGTCAAGCTCAAGCGCATGATCATGGCGCATCACGGCGTATTCATCGCGACGCCGGAATACAATGCCTCAGTCGCGCCGCTGTTGAAGAATGCGCTCGATTGGGTCTCGCGCGTGCGCGAACGCAACGAGCCGCCTTACGCCGCGTTCAAGGGCCGTGTGTTCGCGATCAGCGGCGCCTCGCCGCGCGCGAGCGGCGCCATGCTCTCGCTGATGGCGCTGCGGCAAATTCTGGAAGTCGGCTGCGGCGCACTGGTGATCCCCGAGCAGGTCGCGATCCACAATGCGGAGCGCGCCTTCGACGAGCTCGACAATATCAGCGAGGTGGCGACCGCTAATCTGTTGCGTACGCAGCTCGAGCGCCTGGTTGAAACGGCGCGGATGATGATGTGAGGACGATCACGGCATGAACGCGCGCGAGAGATTGATCGTTGCACTCGATGTTTCGTCGGTTGACGCAGCCGAGGCGCTGGTCGCGCGCCTGGGCGATGCCGTCGCGTTCTACAAGATTGGTTATCAGCTCGGCTATGCGGGTGGACTTGCGTTCGCGACGAAATTGATCGGCGCCGGCAAAAAAGTGTTTCTCGATCTCAAGCTGCACGACATCGGCCACACCGTGCAGAAGGGCACGGAAAGCGTGGCCAGGCTCGGCGCGACCTTCCTGACCGTGCATGCTTTTCCGCAGACCATGCAGGCGGCGATGGAGGGGAAACGCGGGTCGAACTTGCAGATTCTCGCGGTCACGGTGCTCACCTCTTACAACGACGCGGACCTGAGCAAAGCCGGCTACCGCATGACGGTCGCGGAGCTCGCGGCCGAGCGCGCCAAACAGGCGCGCGAACTGGGTGTCGACGGCGTCGTTTGCTCGCCGGAAGAAGCGGCAAACTTGCGCAAAATCGCGGGAAAAATGGTGCTGGTGACGCCGGGCGTGCGGCCGGTTGGGTCTGCCACCGGCGACCAGAAACGCATCATGACGCCGGGGCAGGCGATCGCGGCTGGCGCCGACTATCTCGTGGTCGGCCGTCCGGTGCTCGAGGCGGCCGATCCGAAAGCCGCCGTGGAATCGATCGTCGCCGAAATCGCCAACGCGAAATAACGGGAGGAAAAATGGCCAAAGGCTACTGGATCGCGCAGGTCGAAGTCCGCAACCCGGAGGGATACAAGCAATACACGGCGATGCTGGCGGATATTTTTCGCAAGCACGGCGCGCGTTACGTGACGCGTGGCGGCAAGGTCGACGTCGTCGAAGGCAAGAGCAAGAGCCGCGTCGTGGTGCTGGAATTCCCGAGCTACGAAGCGGCGATGGCCTGCTACCGCTCGCCGGAATACGCCAAGGCGGCGGCCCAGCGGCAATCGGCGGCCGACGCCGATCTGATCGTGATCGAAGGCTACGACGGCGCGCAGCCGTAGCGCTGTGCGCTAGTCGCCTTTTTCTCCCCGTCACGCTATACCGGCGCTCAACGGAGACCGACTTATGGCTGACATGCGGCTGGTGGTCGCCGGCGCTGGCGGGCGGATGGGCCGAACGCTGGTCAAGGCGATCGCGGAGACAAAAGGCCTCGCGCTCGCGGGTGCGCTGGAAGACGCGCGCTCGCCGCTGATCGGCTGGGACGCCGGCACACTCGCGGGCCTCGGCGAAAATCACATCAAACTCGTCGGCGATCCCGGCGCGCTCATGGACAAGGCCGACGGCGTCGTGGACTTCACCGCGCCGGTCGCGAGCGTCGCGCTCGCCGAGCTTTGCGCCAAAGCAGGCAAGGTGCACATCATCGGCACCACCGGCTTCAGCGCGGCGGATGAGGCAAAGATCAAGGAAGCCGCCAAAAAAGCGGTGATCGTGAAGTCCGGCAACATGAGTCTCGGCGTCAATCTGCTCGCCGCGCTGACCAGACGCGTGGCGAAGACGCTCGACAATTCGTTCGACATCGAAATCATCGAGATGCATCACAATCAGAAAGTGGATGCGCCCTCAGGCACCGCGCTTTTGCTCGGCAAGGCGGCGGCGGAAGGCCGCGGCGTCGATCTCGACAAGCGCTCGGTGCGAAACCGCGACGGGCACACCGGCGCGCGCAAGGCGGGCGACATCGGCTTTGCCGCGTTGCGCGGCGGCACCGTGGTCGGCGAGCACAGCGTGATGTTTGCAGGACCCGCCGAGCGCATCGAACTGGTGCACAAGGCGGAAGACCGCATGATCTTCGCGCGCGGCGCGCTGCACGCCGCGCTGTGGGCGCGCACGCAGAAGTCGGGGCTCTATTCGATGGCCGACGTTCTGGGCCTCGCCAATTTCTAGCGGCGGCCAAAAAGGGGTTTGCACCGTGACAGCTGAAAAGATCGCACCGAAGGTCCCCAAGCTCCCCGTCATCCCGCTCGTCCTCACGCTCATTTTGATGGCGGCTTATGTCTTCGTCGTGCTGGTGCCGGCTTTTTCGAAAGCGGGCGGCATCCCTGCCGATATTTTTTCGCTGATCGGGCCGCTGGTACTCATCGTCGTGGGTTTGGGTGTTCTAATGTGGGCGCGATCCTTGATTAATAGAAAAGCCCCGGAGAACAAGTAATGGCTGAGGCGGAACGGCTGCTCGTGCTCGTGCGTCACGGCCAGAGCGAGTGGAATCTAAAAAATCTTTTCACCGGCTGGCGCGATGTCGATTTGACCGAGCAGGGCATCAAGGAAGCGCACGAAGCCGGCCGCAAGCTCAAGGCGCAAGGCATCAAGTTCGACGTGGCGTTCACCTCGGCGTTGAAGCGCGCACAGCGCACGCTCGACCTGATGCTGGGCGAATTGGGGCAGACCAAAATCCCGGTGATCAAGGATCAGGCGCTCAACGAACGTGACTACGGCGACCTGGTTGGGCTCAACAAGGACGATGCGCGCAAGAAGTGGGGCGAGGAACAGGTGCACATCTGGCGCCGTTCGTACGACATCGCGCCGCCCGGCGGCGAGAGCTTGCGCGACACCGCGGCGCGCGTGCTGCCGTATTACATTCAGGAAATCCTGCCGCGCGTGTTGCGCGGCGAGCGCGTGCTCGTTTCCGCCCACGGCAATTCGCTGCGCGCGCTGGTGATGGTGCTCGACAAACACACCACCGAAAGCATCCTGAAGCTGAATATTGATACCGGCGTGCCGATGATCTACCGGCTCAATGCCGACTCAACGGTTGCGTCCAAGCTCGATCTGGCAGCGTGAGCCAAAAGGCCGACATCACCGTTCTCGACGCTGACGCGGCGAAGGCCGTTATCGAAGAGCTTGCCGACGTGCTGGCGGACTGCGTCAACGGCGGCGCATCGGTCAACTTCATGCTGCCCTATGGCCGCGATGACGCAGCGAAGTTTTTCGAGCGGGTCATCGGAGCTGTCGCGCGCGGCGAAATTATCCTGCTTGCTGCAAAGCTCGATGGCCGCATCGTCGGCACCGTGCAGCTTGGCCTCGCCATGCCGCCCAACCAGCCGCACCGCGCCGACGTCAACAAATTGCTGATGCATCGTTCCGCGCGCGGCAAGGGCATCGGCGCCGCGTTGATGGCCCGCGTCGAGGCGGTAGCCAAGGAAAAAGGCCGCACGCTGCTGGTGCTCGACACCGCGAACGGCGCCGCCGAGCGGATTTACGAGCGCAGCGGCTGGCACCGCCTTGGCTCAATTCCGGACTATGCCATGTGGCCGGACGGCGGCTTCTGCGCCACCACGATCTTCTGGAAGAAGCTGTAGCGCCCGCGTTGTGAAAAAAAGCCCCGCGCGAGGCGGGGCTTTTTCCTTGTCGATTTTCTCCGTCGATCGCGCGCTAGTTGATGACCTTGATCACCTTACGCGTGCGCGGCTCGACGATGACGCGCTGATGGTTCACGACCGCGTAGCGGTACTCGGTGTGGTTCGGAATGGTCCGCAGTTCAACCGCAGCAGGTAGCGGCTGACCCACAACGACGCGCTCCTCGACGGTCGCGGAAGGAATGTCCTCACGCTGCACATAGGTCACGACGTCACCGGGCGGCTCGGCCGCAAGGCCCACCGTCCCACCAACGCCCGCGCCAACCGCGGCGCCAACCGGGCCGCCGACGACGCCACCCACCACCGCGCCGGTCACGGCGCCGGTAGCGGTCGAAGCCTGAGCGAACGCCAGCGTCGGCGACAACGCCACCGCCGCGACGGCTGCAAGCAAACGAATACGCATTTTGTGCCTCCTCTGGATTTAAACGAATGCGGACCCCACTCGCGCGGAATCGCATAAGGCCAACGCCGCGGAGGCGGCGGCGTTCCTGTTCCAGCAATATCTCTTGATGCCGCCGCAGTTCCGTGCGGCGCGGTTCCGGTTCCGCGCCGCACGGAATATTTACGCGGCGATGCGCCCCGCTTCCCAGCCGAGCATCGCACGCTTGCGCGTGATGCCCCAGTGATAGCCGGTGATATCGCCGTTCTTGCCGACGACGCGATGGCACGGGACCACGAAGCAGATCGGGTTCTTGCCGACGGCCGCGCCGACCGCGCGCGCCGCTTTCCGGTCGCCGACCTTGGCGGCGATGCCGGAATAGGTGTCGAGATTGCCCATCGGAATGTCGAGTAGCTTTTCCCACACCCGCACTTCGAAATCGGTTCCGATCAGCACCACGCGCAGCGGCTGATCCGGGCGCCAAAGGTCGGGATCAAAGATACGGCGCGCGGTGGCGGCGGTGGCTGCGAAGTCTTCCACGTAGCGCGCCTTCTGCCAGCGCGAGCGCATGTCGCGCAGCGCGGCCTTTTCCTTGCCGGCGTCAGCGAGTGCAAGCCCGGCGAGGCCGCGCGGCGCCACCATCACCAGCGCCATCCCGAACGGGCAGGGATGGAAGCCGTAGGTGATCGTCAGGCCTTCGCCGCCAGCTTTCCATTCGCCCGGTGACATTGCTTCGTGCGTGACGAAAAGATCGTGCAGACGGCCCGGACCGGAGAGGCCGACTTCATAGGAAGCTTCCAGCACGCTCGCCGACGAGCGCAGCAGGTCGCGCGCGGAGTTGAGCGTGAGCGCCTGCAAGAACGCTTTCGGCGTCAGGCCGCACCAGCGGCGGAACAGATGATGCAGGTCGGTCGCCGAAACGCCCGCGGCCTCCGCAATGGTCTCGATCTCAGGCTGCGAGCGCCAATTGCCGCGGATGTGCGCGATGGCGCGGCGCACGATGTCGTAGTCGGCGGCTGCCGTCGGCAGCGGCGCGAGGTGCGGGAAGCGGTCGGATACGGCGTGGTTCGTAAGGGTCATGGTCATGCCGTTGTTTTCGAGGTGTGTTGTCATGCCGGTTATCTAGGCCAGACCGGCATCGGCAGCCACCCGATTCCTGCCTAGTTGGGCGCCGTCCGCGTCGGCCCGCGCCGGGCCTCGTTGAGCGCGGCGGAAAGCGCATTTGCGAAGCTGGCTTTTTCGTCCGGGCCCAGAAAATTCGCGATGATCAGCTTCTTTCCGCGCGACACCAGGAACAATCGCTCGATGCCGAATTCCTCGTGGCTGATCTTGTCGAGCCTGACCCAGAGCGGATTGAGCACCCATTCGCGCACCTGGCCGCGATGGCTGACCTTACGCACCTTGAGCGCGGCGGCGGTCACCGTCACCTCTTCGTACGCGGCGGCGGACCGGTAGTTCAGCCGGAACGCCCAATAGAGCAGCAGGACGTCGAGGCCAAAAAATCCAAACACCGGCCAGGCGCCGGCGAGGAGAAACACGACGCCCGCGATGAAACTGGTCACGCCGAATACCGCCATCACCAGGAAAAATCCGAAACGGCTCAGCGAACGGTGCGGCGTGATCACCGCGGAAAAGATCGTGGGTTCGAGATCGCTGGCGTTGTCGGCGGTCATGGCGCTCACTATACCGAGTTCATGGCTAAAAATCCGGTCCGTAAAATCCGCAAGAAATCCGTCAAGAAGGCGCTCGCCAAAGCGCGCAAAGGCAAAGCCGCGCGCCTGAGGCCTGCGCGCAAACGGGCCAAGGCCGACGCGAGGGCCGAGCACGGCGCGTTGCCGCAATGGACACCAGCTCAGATAGAAGAGGCGTTCCGCCGCTTCAAGGCCGCAAATCCCGCGCCGGAAACCGAATTGAAATACACCAATCCCTTCACGCTCCTGGTTTCGGTGGTGCTGTCGGCGCAGGCGACCGACGCCGGCGTCAACAAGGCAACCCCCGCGCTGTTTGCTACCGCCGACACGCCGGAAAAAATGGCCGCGCTCGGCGAAGCGCGCGTGCGCGACTACATCAAGACCATCGGCCTCTACCGCAACAAGGCGAAAAATGTTGTCGCGTTGTCGGAAAAGCTCGTCGCCGAGCACGGCGGCAAGGTGCCGCGCACGCGCGAGGCGCTGGAGGCGTTGCCGGGCGTCGGGCGCAAGACCGCGAACGTCGTCATGAATGTTGCGTTCGGCGAGCCGACCATCGCCGTCGATACGCATATTTTCCGCGTGGGAAATCGCACCGGGCTCGCGATCGGCAAGAATCCGCTCGAGGTCGAGCAGAAGCTCGAAGCCGTGATCCCGGCGGAATACAAGCGCCACGCACACCATTGGCTTATTCTGCACGGGCGCTACACTTGCGTGGCGCGCCGGCCGCTGTGCGAGAAATGCATCATCGCCGATTTGTGCATGTGGCCGGGGAAGACCGTGTCTGCGTAAGCGTAAGGAGTGTTGCCGGTGGATGCATCAGTCAAGGCGAAGCTTGCCAACGCCAATGCCAATATCGCCGATTCTCTGAGCCGGTCCGGCCTTCCCTCCAAATCGGCAGCAGCGTGGCTCAAGGCGCAGCCTAGGCTCTCAAAAAATTTCAAACGCGATGCTGCAGCCTGCGGCAAGTCCTGGCGGATGGGCGCCGAGCTTGCCGCCAAGCTTCCGCCAAAGTCGAAACGCACGGCCGCGCAACAGGACGGCGTCGACTTCATCAATTGGGTTTCACGTCATTTGCGCGAGCAATTCCTGCTGCGCCATGTCGACACGATCTATCGCAAGCTGACCAGGGATCGCGCTGCATTCGTGCGCGCCGAAGAGCTGGTCTATGACGCCGCGAAACTGGTGCCGGGGCTCACGCCGACGCGCAGGCAGGTTGCCGCCGAAGACGAGCTAATGCAAAGCCGGAAAGACGGTGTCGAGATCGACCAGGGAATTTTCCTGAGCAACGTGCTCGGCCATCCTGAATCCGGCATGCACCTTTGTCACGCGATGCTGCGGCCGAAGCACGAGGCATTCGAGCGCCTCGAGGAATATCATAAAGCCGGCGTGCTCGATCTCGGCACGGCGAAGGTCGAGCGCAGGGGCAAAGCCTCGGTAGTCACCATGCAGAATCCGCGTTATCTCAACGCGGAGGACGAAACCACCCTCGGCCCGACCGAAACGGCGGTCGATCTCGCCATGCTCGATCCGCTCACCGAGGTTGGTGTGCTGCGCGGCGGCCCGGTCGAGCATCCGAAATACAACGGCCGCCGCACGTTCTCGACCGGCATCAACCTCACGCATCTCTACCGCGGCAAGATTTCGTTCCTCTGGTACATTCGCCGCGACATGGGCTTCATTAACAAGATCTTCCGCGGCATCGCGGACGCCGCCGACCCCGACGAGCTGCGCGGCGGTACGCGCGAAAAATGCTGGATTGCAGGGCTCGACGCCTATGCCATCGGCGGCGGCTGCCAGTATCTGCTGGCGATGGATTACATCGTTGCGGCGAGTGATGCTTACATGACGTTGCCGGCGCGCAAGGAAGGCATCATTCCGGGCGTCGCCAATCTGCGCATGCCGCGTTTCACCGGCGACCGCATCGCGCGCCAGGCGATTCTCACTGAGCGGCGCATCGACTGCGACAGCCCGGAAGGCCGGTTGATCTGCGACGTGATCGTGCCGCCAGGCCAAGTCGACGCCGGCATCGATCGCGCGATCGATGCGTTCGCCGGCTCCGGAATGGTCAGTGCCGCCGGCAACCGGCGCGCGCTGCGCATCGGTCAGGAGCCGCTCGATCTGTTCCGCCGCTACATGGCGGTTTATGCGCGCGAACAGGCCTATTGTCATTTCAGCCCGGCGCTGATCGCCAACCTCGAAAAATTCTGGAACGCGGCGCAGCGCAAGCTCTGATGAAAAACGGCAAGCCGACCGTCGCGGAGTTGACCCCGAAGCGGAGCGATCTCGACCCGATCGAAGTCGCCTCGCGCGATGAGCTTGCCGCCTTGCAACTTGAGCGGCTGAAATGGTCGCTCAATCATGCCTACACCAACGTCGCGCATTACAAGGCGGCGTTTGACAAGGCGGGCGTGCATCCAGGTGATCTCAAGCAGCTTTCCGATCTGGCGCGCTTTCCTTTCACGACCAAGGACGACCTGCGGCGGAATTATCCGTTCGGCATGTTCGCGGTGCCGCGCGAACAGGTGATGCGCGTTCACGCCTCGTCGGGCACGACCGGCACGCCGACGGTGGTTGGTTACAGCGCGCGCGACGTCGCCATGTGGGCGGACGTGTGCGCGCGCAGCCTGCGCGCAAGTGGCGCGCGGCCGGGGATGATCGTGCAGGTGAGCTACGGCTACGGCCTGTTCACCGGCGGTCTCGGCGTGCACTACGGCGCGGAAAAGCTGGGCTGCACGGTGGTGCCGGTGTCGGGCGGCATGACCGAGCGGCAGGTGCGGCTGATCGCCGATTTCAAGCCCGACGTCATCATGGTAACGCCGAGTTACATGCTTGCCATTCTCGACGAATTCCGTGCGCAGAAGCGCGACCCGCGGCAATCGTCGCTCAAGATCGGCGTGTTCGGCGCCGAGCCGTGGACCAACGCGATGCGGGCCGAGATCGAGCAGGCCTTCGACATGCACGCGGTCGACATCTACGGCCTGTCGGAGGTGATCGGGCCGGGCGTCGCCAACGAGTGCATTGAAAGCAAGGACGGCCCGCACATCTGGGAGGATCATTTCTATCCGGAGGTGATCGATCCGGAAACCGGCGCGGTGCTGCCGGACGGCGAGGTGGGCGAGCTCGTCTTTACTTCGCTGACAAAGGAAGCGATGCCGGTCATCCGCTATCGCACGCGCGATCTGACCCAGCTGTTGCCCGGCACCGCGCGCAGCATGCGACGGATGGAGAAAGTCACCGGCCGTTCCGACGACATGATGATCGTGCGCGGCGTGAACGTTTTTCCGAGCCAGATCGAGGAGATCATCCTCGCCGACGCGCGGCTGTCGGCGCATTTCGTCATCGAGCTGCGGCGCGTGGAGCGGCTCGACGCGATCACCGTCGTGGTGGAGGCGCGGCCCGAATCCGGCGATGAAGCGGCGCGCTCGGCCTGCAACCGCGAGCTTGCCGCGCGCATCAAGTCGCTGATCGGCGTGACCGCGGACGTCAAGACCGTTGCGCCCGGCGCGATCGAGCGCTCGCTCGGCAAGGCTAAACGCGTGATCGACTTGCGCGGGAAAAACTGACGCTTCAGCGCGGCGCGATCAATTCCACGCGCCGTTCTGCCAGGCCTTTGTGGATGTGCACCATGTAGGCCATGGCGAAGATGGGCGTCGCCAGATTGACGAACGGGATCGACACGAACAGCGCAATCACCATGCCGGCGGCAAAAATGTAACCGGCGTGCTGCTTGCGCAGCGCCTTGGCTTCGTCCGGCGGATGAAAGCGCATGGCGGCGAGCTCGAAATATTCGCGGCCGAGCAGGTACGCATTGGCGACAAACAGAATGAGCACGCCGAAGCCTGCGAACAACACGAACGGCAGCGCGCAGAAATAAACCACCAGCGCCAGCAGCGCGGTCTTCACGCCTTCGACGATGGCGCGCATGAACGGCAGCGCGCGGCCGGGCGGCTCGGCGGGGTAGTACTCGCGTTCGACCGCGTCGGCCACTTCATCGACGAAGAAGCTGCCGACGAAGGCGGTGACCACCGGCATCAGGAACAGCGCGCCGGTGACGATGCCGAGACCCGCCATTACCGACAGCACCCAGACGAGCAGATGCCAGGCCGTGTGCGGCGCGTAGTCATACGTGGCTTCGGCCCAGTTCGTGCCATTTTCGGCCAGCGCCGAGAACAGGCGTTGCAGCAAAATGCCGATGATGACGATCATCGCCAGCGCAAGGCCGATGGCCTTGAGCAGCACGCCACGCAAGGGCGCGGTGAACAGTTGCGAGAGAGCTTTGACGAAAGCGTCGAGCATGCGGCCACAGTTAAGACCGGCATGGCCGCGGAACAAGGGCTTGGATCAAGCCACCGGGGAAAGCGTGTCGGTCTGTGCGGGCGCGATCGTGGCGTCTTCGGGCGGGACCATCGGCAGGTCGGCCCAAGCCATCGACTTGTAGTCGAAGCCTTGCACCAGCGTCGGCTTCACCACCTCGAAATAGGGCGAGATGTCGAAGTCGCGCGGGGCATAAAGTGAGGAGTGGCGGATCTCGAGGATCTCCTGCCGCGCCGCTTCGCTTTCCAGCAGCGTGACCTTGGGCAGGATCGGATAGCGCACCAGGCCGAACGCCTGCGCGATCAGCGCCGAGCAGATGATGCGGGTCGGATGGCCCGAACCGAGCGCCATCAGGCGGCGGCGCCAGCGCTGCGGCACCGGCATCGGAAACAGGTAGCGCAACAGGTCGAGGATGTTTTTCAGGTCGTAGTCGAACCCGATGCGCTCGGTGGCGTAAGCGCAAACGCGTGCGGCATCTTCTTCGGTAAGCTTGGTCGGCCGGCAGATGCGCGTGTGATAGCGCACGTACTTCGACAGCGGTGCGGCGACGACGCCCATGCCGATATTGGCCTCGACCAGCACCAGCGGCTCGCCTTGCGCGGTGCAACGGTCGCCGATCGGCCCGACATAGAGCGCGGCATGCGACCAGGTCGACTGGGTGAGGTATTTGATGACGCCCGAGATGTGATTGTTGCCCTCGACGAGGAGCACGTCGCCCGGCTTGAGCACCGCGCGCAACGCGTCGGCGTCGCTCGGCGTAAAAGGCTCGTAGCCCTGTTCGGGCTTTTCAAGATAATGGGCGAGCAGCCGCCCAAATCCGTCGAACATCCAGCTCATAACGCCCAGGGTCCCCGGCGCCGATGTCCCGGCGCCATTCCGGCGCGCGATCTTTCCGCCGCGCGTCTTATTGCTGCCGAACTTAAGGAAGAGTCATTGCAATTTGGTTCATCGGTCCGCTACCGGTGTTACCAATTCTTAGCCATGATATTTGCGGCCCCATGCGGGTTCGGGCAAACTCGCCCTTTCAGCATCAATCTTTCGGATACCATGTCGAGGC